>NZ_AYWU01000012.1:0-146663 GCF_000502375.1 Mesorhizobium sp. L48C026A00
ATTCCAGCGCTGACGGCCGAGGTTGAAGGCGCATCCCTGGTGATGAACACGCCCGCGGCGCGGCTGATCGCGCGCGGTGTGGAGCGCCCGCTCCTGCTCGAGGAGGTCGAAGCGCTGCTGGCGTCGGGGGCGCTCGTGGTCGACGCCTGCCGCAATGTCATGCGGGACGCCGGCATGATCGTCTCGCTCGCGACGCGCCCGGTCCTGTTCGCGCTTGCGCGCACGCTGGGCGAAGCCTGGCCCGCAGACGTGCCGCGGAGCACGCTCGTCGCACGCGCCTTCGGCGGCAAGCACGCCGATGAATCGCATCGCGCCCGGTTGCGGGTCGAAGTCGGTCGGCTTCGGGTGGAGTTGCGGTCACTGGCGGATGTGAGCGCGACCAAGCGAGGCTTTGCGCTTAAGCCGCGCCGCCCACGCGATGTCGTGGTGCTGGCGCCGCCCGCCGACGAGCCGCATGCAGCGGTGCTCGCCTTCCTCGCCGACGGCGAGTCGTGGTCGAGCTCGGCGCTCGCAATTGCGCTCGGAGCCAGCTCGCGCACCGTGCAGCGCTCGCTCGAGCAGCTTGCGGCAGCAGGCAAGGTGCAGTCGTTCGGCCGCGGGCGAGCGCGCCGCTGGATGACCCCGCCGGTGCCGGGATTCCCGACAATCTTGTTACTCCCCGGCTCACTGTCGGGTTACTAGTGTCGTGGACAAGTCAACAGATCTGAGCCTGGAGGAGAAGCATGAAACGATCTGCAGCCGAAGTCCTCCGCGAATATGGACCCTTTCCGGGTGTCGACCAGGTGGCTGGGGTTACGTTCGACGGTCAGCACGTCTGGTTTGCGTCAGGAGACAGACTGAACGCCCTGGATCCTGCGAGCGGCAAGGTGGTGCGCGCGATCGATGTCGCCGCGCACGCAGGAACGGCCTTCGACGGCCAGCACCTGTTCCAGATCGCCGAAGATCGCATTCAGAAGATCGATCCCAACACTGGCCGCGTACTCGCCACGATTCCGGCGCCAGGTGGCGGCGGCGACTCCGGACTCGCCTGGGCCGAAGGCTCACTTTGGGTGGGGCAGAATCGCGGTCGCAAAATCCATCAGATCGACCCCCAGACAGGGGCAGTTCTTCGCATAATCGATTCCAACCGTATCGTCACAGGGGTCACCTGGATCGACGGCGAACTCTGGCACGGCACCTGGGAAGGTGACGAGAGCGACGTCAGGCGGATAGATCCTGAAACCGGAAAGGTCCTGGAGAAGCTTGATATGCCGCCTGGAACAGGCGTGTCGGGGCTCGAGTCCGATGGTGGCGATCAGTTCTTCTGCGGCGGTGGAAACAGCGGCAAGGTGAGAGCCATCCGCCGACCCAGGCGAGGCTCCAAAACCCCGGTCGACCCGACGAGCAAGTAACCGAAGCGGCCCTCGCGGGCGCGCTTTCCGCTTTGACGAACCGTCCGCCGGGAGCGGTCATCAATGCGGCGGACCGGATCGCTGGAGCCCTTAAGCGCTGTTGGGCTTGTCGCGGCGCTCGACGATGTAGATGTGGTCGGCAACTAGGACCACATCGCCATGCTGGTTGATCACCTCGCAGCGCTCGATGACGCGACCCGACTCCGGCCGCTTTGGGTCGTCTTGCTTGGCCGAGATGGTGGTGCGGGTCTTGATCGTATCGCCGATGAACACCGGCTTGATGAAGCGCAACCTGTCATAGCCATAGGAGAACGCGACAGGGTTGATGACGCTTGCCGTCAGTCCGACGCCGACCGAGAAGACCAGCGTGCCATGGGCGATGCGCTGGCCGAACGGCGTCGTCTTCATGAACTCGGCGTCCATGTGGTGAGGGAAGAAATCGCCGGTATGGCCGGCATGCACGACGAAGTCGGTCTCGGTGATGGTGCGCCCGCTGGTCATGCGCGACGAGCCGATCTGGTAATCCTCGAAATAGACAGTCTGCTCCATGTCAGGGCCTCACCGCGATCGGGTGTTGCCGGCGCCGCGCTCGATTGGTAGGCAGCTTCGACCAGCGCCATTGTGCTCCAGGCGTCCTCGACGGAACTGACAAGCTCGGCGTCTTCGCCTGAGGCGTAGCGTTGGACATTGGCCATGCGGCCGACGAAGGCGTCCGGAAACCATTCGCCGACGAGCGGCACCGTGACCCAGTCTGAGCCGCCCTTCGGATAGATTTCAAGGATATCGGGCTCGCCGCGCGGATAGTCGAGGTTGAGCCCGAGCTTGAGATAGGCGGCGCCCTCGGTTCCGCAGATGCGGAACTCGCAGGCCTGGTGTTTTCGGCCAAATTTATGATCATGATTGATCGACAGCGCACAGCGCACTGTGTCGCCATAGTCGAGGATCGCGCTGGTGCGGGTTTGCGCGACCTTATGGCCGGGATGACCGAGCGTCTTGGCGTGAACGCCCTTGGGATCGCCGAGCAATTGCCGGATCAGGTCGAGATAATGAATCGAATGCATGGCGATCTCGACGCGCGGCGCCTTCAGCAGGAATTCCCACAGTTGCCAGGGTGTTGCCAGCGCCAGCCATGCGTCGAAATCGACCACGTCGCCGAGCCAGCTCCTGGCGATCGCATCCTTCAGCGCCAGCATCATCGGCGCGAAGCGAAGCTGGAAATTCACCGCCGCCTTCAGCTTCTTGGCGCGGCAGATTTCGAGGATCTCGCTCGCCTCGCTGAGGTCGCTGCCCATCGGCTTCTGGATCAGCGCTACGGCGCCGTCGGGCAACGCCCTGAGCACGCCGGCATGATGAGCCGGCGGCGTCGCCAGGTCGAAGATGACGCCGTCGATTGAAGTAGCCTCCTCGATCGACCGGTAAGCGGTGACGCCCCAGTTGGCCGCGAGTTTTTCCGCCTTGGCGTGGTCTGGATCGAAAAGCCCGGCGACCGGAAAGCCGGCTTTCCCATAGGCCGGGAAATGCGCGTCGCCGACGATCGAGCCGGCGCCGAAAATCACGATCGGCCGCGGCTTCGATGGCTTCGCCCAGGACTGGGAGAGCCAGGCTGGGTCGAAAACGCCATCAGTCATGATGGAAGACTTCGTCCATCGATGCCCACCATTCGCCCTCCTTGCGGGTCGGCAGCGGCTCCTGGCAAGGCATGCACAGCGCCCACCATTCCTGCGTCTTGGGATCGGCGGCCATCTTCGCCATGTCGGCGGCATAGTCGGTGCCGTGGTACTCGAAAGTGCTGAACAAGAGGTGCTCCGGCTCCTTGAGATAGATCGAATAGTTCCTGATGTTGCAGGCGGAAATCATCGCCAGCACTTCAGGCCAGACGGCTGCGTGAAGCCGCACATATTCGGCGATCTTTTCCGGCTTGAGGCCGAGCACCATTGCCATCCGCTGCATGTCCGGCTCCTGTTTCACTATGGTCGTTATGAATGCCGCGATGTGTTGCGTTGCACCGGCGGTGATCTGCCCACTATTTACATACAAACAAATAATTTACACAATCACCAAGCCGATGGTCCTTTCGGATGCTGACCACGGGGAGTGACTATGGCGGAGGACGAGGACGATGACCGCTATCGCGCGCCGGCGCTCGACAAGGGTCTCGACATCCTTGAGCTTCTGGCCGGCGTCGATGGCGGCCTGACCCAGGCGGAAATCGCCAAAAAGCTCGACCGCAGCCCCAACGAGTTCTACCGCATGCTGGACCGGCTGGTGCGGCGCGGCTACGTCACGCGGCTGGATGGCGACCGTTACTCGCTGACGCTCAAGCTGTTTGGCCTGGCGCAACTGCACGCGCCGGTGCGGCGGCTGGTTTCCTATGCGACGCCGCTGATGCGTGAGCTTGCCGAGGCCTCGCAGCAGTCAAACCAGCTTGTCGTCTTCGACCGCGGTTCTGCGGTGGTGATCGCCCAGCAGGAGGCGCCGGACTATTGGGGCATCTCGATACGCGTCGGCGCGCATGTCAGCCTGTTCGACACCGGCTCCGGACATGTGCTGCTGGCGTTCCGCTCGTGGGAAGAGCGGCGGATGATGATCTCCGAACATCTGCGCAGCACCCACAAGCCGCCTCAATCGCCGGACTTCTTTGCCCGTCTCGACCAGATTCGTGAACGCGGCTATGAGATGATGGCGTCGATGCAGACCGCCGGTGTGTTCAACCTGTCGGCACCCGTGCTTGGCTCGGACGGCAGGGCGATCGCGGCGCTGTCGATCCCCTACGTAACTCTGGTCAACGCACCCAAGGCGCCCGATATCACCGGGACGATAGAACTGTTGCTGGCAGCGACTGAAAAGCTATCGCAACTGGCGGGAGCCGCGGCCAGGCAGGCGAAACAGAGTCTTGTTTGAACGAAGAATTTCCTGATCGGGAAAATGCAGAGGAGCGCGCCGTTATGATCTTCGATACCCATCTGCATCTGATCGACCAGTCGGCGCTGCGCTATCCTTGGCTCTCCGGCGTGCCGGCACTAAACCGCGATTTCCCCTACGACGAATATGCAGTCCAGGCTCGCCGCGCCGGCATAGAGGGCGCGTTGCACATGGAGGTCGATGTCGATCCAGCCGATATCGAGGCTGAGACCAGTCACGTAAAGGCGCTGTCACACCAGAAGGACAGCTTGCTGCGCGGGGCAATAGCCTCCTGCCGTCCGGAAGAGCCGGGCTTTGCCGCCTATGTCGAGCGCCAGCGCGCCGATCCTTTCGTCAGGGGTTTTCGCCGTGTGCTCCACGTCGTGCCGGACGAGCTTTCGGAAGGCGTGCTGTTTCGCGAAAACATCAAGCGGCTTGACGGCACCAAACTGACATTCGACCTCGTCGTCCTGCCGCATCAGATCCCCAAGGCGATTGCGCTTGCCGACCTCGCGCCGGACGTGCAGTTCGTGCTCGACCATTGCGGCGTGCCCGACATCAAGGGCAACAGTGAGCATCCCTGGCGCGAGCATATGGCGGAGATTGCGCGGCGCCCGAACGTCGTCGGCAAAATTTCCGGTGTGGTCGCCTATGCGGACGCTGGATCCTGGGCTGTCGAAACGCTGCGTTCCTATGTCGAGCACACCATCGAATGCTTTGGCTGGGACCGCGTCGTGTGGGGCAGCGACTGGCCGGTCTGCACGCTTGGCGGCGGGCTTGCGACCTGGATTGCGGCGACGCATGCACTGCTCGGCGGTGCAAGCATCGATGAACGGCAAAAGCTGCTCTCCGCCAATGCGAAGCGGCTTTGGCGTTTGTGAGAAGTTAGCGAACTCTGCCTCATCTCAGCGCCGGGTGCCGGAGACTCTTCACAAACAGGCGATTGAGATCGGCGACGACGCGGCCGGCATCGTGCCTTTCGGTCAGGCCGAGATTGATACGATCGGAGGCCGCCTGCTGGAAGGCCATGTAGCCATCGTGGCGTGGCCTGACCCAGGCCCTCTCGAGCGTGGCGCGGGTGTCCTTGTAGAAATTGCCGGCGGCTGCGTTGACGGCGGCGTCGTCCCAGGCTGCGGCA
This sequence comes from Mesorhizobium sp. L48C026A00, assembly GCF_000502375.1. Taxonomy (NCBI): domain Bacteria; kingdom Pseudomonadati; phylum Pseudomonadota; class Alphaproteobacteria; order Hyphomicrobiales; family Phyllobacteriaceae; genus Mesorhizobium; species Mesorhizobium sp. L48C026A00. The sequence goes on from NZ_AYWU01000012.1 coordinate 5,431, forward strand.
TGGCCGGGCTGGCCGCCGGCCGACGCATAGGGGCCGCGCTGCACCTCGCCGCTGGCGATCCAGTAGGCAAAGTCGATGGCCTCTTGCGTGGCCTTCGAAAAGGCCGACACGGCAATGCCGGTTCCGCCGAGCGCCGACCCGACTACACCGGCGTCGCCGGCAGGCGGAATGTCGGCGAAGGCAAGGCGGCTGCTGCGGAATCCGGCGATGGCATAGGAAACATAGCCGTAGATCAGCGGCGCGCAGGCGATCCGCGTGCCGGAGCTGGCCATCTCCTCCAGGACGCCGATCGGGTCCATGCCAAGGCAGGTCGGATCGACGAGAGCCGCGATCTCGCGCATCATCTCGAAAACGCGGCCGCCGATGTCAGGGTTTATGTGGTCGCCAGGCTCTTCGACGGCGGGCCTGCCGAGATTGCCGGCAAGCGTGTAGAACACCATCAGCGAATGCGGCGGCCTGAGCGGCAGCAACACGCGGCCTTGCCGCGCCAGGTCGAGCACCTCGGACCAGTTCGCCGGCGCGGCGGAAAGCATGTCCGGCCGCCACGCCTGCACCTGGCTGGCCGTGTCGATCGGAAACGCCCACTGCCGGCCTTGCCAGTTGTAGCTAGGATAGGACTGGCCGACGCTGCCTGCCGCCAGTGCCGCGCGTTCCTCTTCACGCCCCACAACGTCGAGCGGCGCCAGACAAGTCTCGGCGGTGATCTGGCCGACATGCGGATGATCGATGACGATCAAATCGTAGGCACGGGCCAGGTCCTCGACCGGAAACGATTCGAAATCCTGCAGCGAGCGCTTGTCCCATTCGATGTTGACGCCGGTCTGCTGCTTCCACAGTCCCGAACAGGCGACCATCGGGTCGTAGCCGCGCGGATGGCTCCAGGTCATGCCTTTGAGCGTCACGTCGCTCACAGCCCGAATTCTTCGCGGATCTTTGCGCTGTGCTCGCCGATGCGCGGCGCCGCCCGCTCGACCTTGGCGCGGACGCCATCGACCCGCAGCGGCGAACGCGTGGTGAGGATCGAGACGTCGTCCTCGCGCGTCACTGTCTGCAGCATGTCGAGCACCTGAAAACCTTCGCTGGCCATCATTTCCGGCCAGGTCAGCACCTTGGCGCACCAGATGTCGGCGGGCTCGAGGATGGCAAGCCATTCGTCGACGGCTTTCGTCGCGATTTTTTGCGCAATGATCGCCTTGATCTCGTCGCGGGCGGTGAACCAGGTCGACGGCTGATCGCGAAAGGGCGCAAGCTGTTCGAGTTCCAAAAGGTCGGCCAGCTTCGGGATCGGCGTCATCGCGATCGCCAGATATCCGTCCTTGGCCGGATAGACGCCGTAAGGCGCCGACAGATAGGCATGGGCGCTGCGGAAGGCCGATCGTCGCGGCACGCGGCGTCCGTCGTTGAGATGCGTGGTCAGCACCTCGAACTGAAAATCGACCAGCGCTTCGAGCAGGCTGGTCTCGACATGGCTGCCGGTGCCGGTCACGCCGCGCCGCACCAGTGCGGCAAGGATGCCTTGCGCGGCGGCGGCGCCCGCCAGCATGTCGGCGATCGCCAGGCCGAACGGCACCGGTCCCTGGTCCTCGTCGCCGTTCAGCCACATCACGCCGGAACGCGCCTGCGCCAGCAGATCCTGCCCGGGACGCTTGACCCAGGGGCCCTCCTCGCCATAGCCGCTGATCGAGGCATAGACCAGGCGTGGATTGATCTTGCGCACCGCCTCGTAGTCAAGGCCAAGGCGCTCGATGACGCCGGGCCGGAAATTCTGGATCAGCACGTCGGCCTTGGCCAGCAGGCTGCGCAGCGCCGCCAGATCGGCCTTGTCCTTGAGGTCGATGGCAAAGCTTTCCTTGGCCCGGTTGATGGCGTGGAAGCTGGTGGAATCGCCGCCGATCTCGGTGTCGCTGAGATAGAGCCGGCGCGACAGGTCACCCCCATCGGGGCGCTCGATCTTGATGACACGGGCGCCAAGGTCGAGCAGCCGCAGCGAGCAGTAGGGCCCGGACAGGAACTGGCTCATGTCGACGACGACGAGCCCGGTCAGCGGCAATTCGGCAATGGCAGCCATCGCCTATGTCTCCGTCTTGCCGGCGAAATCGGCCGGATTCCGGCACTTCACCGTCTGCAGGTGCTCGCAATAAAGCACGAGCTCTCCTTCACTCTTGAAGACTTCATAGCTGGCGCGGATCAGCCCCATCTCCTTGTATTGGGTTTCGTGTCGAGATTGGATCGCACGATCGGTTCCCTGCGTTGATCTTCTCTAGTGAATAGCATTTTCACATATGGGATTGTATTTCAAGCGTGAACAAGCGAAATTTGCCGCGATCCGCTGCGGCTGGGTGTCGGCGGAACAAGGGGGATTTCCATGCAGGACGCCTGTCTGGTCTTCGTCGGCAGCCTCAACCGCGAGGCGCCTTATTTTCAGGGCGCGCGCGGCGTCGGGCTCAGCGTCTACAGTTTCGACGAAGAGACGCTGGAGACGAGGAAACTGGCCGAAACGGGAGACGTCGACAATCCGACCTTCCTGTCGGTGACGCCGGGCGGCTCCCATGTCTATGCCAACTCCGAAGTGTTCACCTGGCGCGAAGGTGTGGTCTCGGCCTACCGCTTCGACAGGCAAACTGGCACGCTTTCCTACATCAACAAGCAGCCGACGCTTGGCAGCATCACGGCGCACAACACCGTCACGCGCGACGGGACGAAGCTCCTGGTCGCCAATTACGGCATGGGCGAAGGCGGTCCCGATCGCTCGCTCGTCGTCTACGGACTGCGCGACGATGGCGGCTTGACCGTGCCGTTGTCGAGCGTTGCCCATAGCGGAACTGGTCCCGACGCAGTTCGTCAGGAACGTCCCCATGCCCACAGCGTCACCGAGACGATTGCCGGTGGCGTGGCGATCGTCGCCGATCTCGGCATCGATCGGCTTGTCTCGTACCGCATCGGGCCTGACGGCGGCCTGACCAGACTGGCGGAGTCGGCGCTTGCGCCCGGCGCCGGGCCACGTCACGTGGCGCTGCATCCTGGCGGGCGCTTCGTGTTCGTCATGAACGAACTGGATTCGACGGTCGTCTCGCTTGCGCTGGACGAAGCGTCAGGCAGGCTCACCGAGATCGACAAGAAGCCGGCCGTGCCGGCCGCGGCGCGCGACGGCAATCATTGCGCCGACATCCAGATCTCGCCCGACGGCCGCTTCCTCTATGGCTCCAACCGCGGCCATGACAGTGTCGTGGTGTTTTCTGTCGACCAGCAGACGGGCACGCTCGCGCTGGTCGACCATGCGCCATGCGGGGGCGCTACGCCACGCAATCTGGCACTGACGCCCTCAGGTCGCCATCTCTTCTCGGCCAACCAGAACGCCGACCGCATCTCGATTCTTGCACGCGATGCGGCCACGGGCCGGCTGGCCGACACCGGGCGGTTTATCGAAATCGGCACGCCGATGTGCGTGAAGATCGTGCGTTGAAAGCCCTGGTCTTCTTCCAGCAGCGAGGGCGCGCACGGTCCTGTGATTTCGGCTGAGCCATCAGCGTGGTAGCTTTCAGTCGTTCCGCTGCGGAGTCTTCATGCGTACCAAGCTGCTAGAAATCACCCTTGCTATGCTGCTGCTGCTGGTCGGCGGCCTTCCAGCCGGCCATGCGCAAGTGGCCGAGCGGACGTCGCCTTCGGGCGGCGTTCTGTCGCTGCTCCCGCCGCCCCAGGTCTCAGATCATTCGATCGTGATCGCGGGACGCACGCTCAACTATCAGGCAAGGGCCGGCACGCTGTCATTGCTATCCGGCAAGGGCGACGTCACCGCGGAAATCTTTCATGTCGCCTACACCCTGCGTCCCGAGCCAAGCCGGGAACCTGATCCCCGCCGCCCGATCACTTTCGTATTCAACGGTGGTCCCGGAGCGGCTTCCGCCTATCTGCATCTTGGCGCGCTCGGTCCACGCGTGATGGCGACAGCGGCCGATGGAAGTTTTCTCCCACCGCCGCAGCGGCTTTTGGACAACTCGAACACCTGGCTCGACATGACCGACCTGGTCTTTGTTGATCCCGTGGGAACCGGTTACAGCCGCGAAGCACCCGGCACCGAGGCACGCAGCTTCTGGGGCGTCAACCAGGACGCCGCCGCGATGGGCGCATTCATCCGGCTCTATCTGGCACAGGCGGGTCGCACGGCGTCGCCGGTGTTTCTTGCCGGCGAAAGCTATGGCGGGTTTCGGGCGGCACTGCTCGCCAAGACGCTCCAGGATGATATCGGCATCAGCCCTCGCGGCATCGTGCTCATCTCGCCGGCGCTCGAATTCACGCTCGTGCGGCCCGACGAGTTCCAGCCGCTTCACTGGGCGCTTGAGCTGCCGTCGCTGGCGGCGGTGCGCCTGCGCAGCCAAAGCGTCACCGGTTCTGAACTGCAGGAGCGGTTGGCCGATGTCGAACGCTATGCGCTTGGCGACTATCTCGTCGCGCTTGCCAGCGGGCTCGAACAGGGCGGGCGTCTGGCGAGCCCGCGCGTTGCCGAAATCACCGGCCTGCCGCTCGAAATCGTGAAACGAAACTTTGCACGCATTCCCACCGCGCTCTTCGCCAAGGAGTTTGCGCGGGCAAGGGGCAATGTTCTCAGCGTCTATGACGGCACGATCGAAACGGCAGACGTTGCCCCGGAAAGTCCAAGGCCCAGCGGTCCTGATCCGGTGCTCGACCGAAGCGTGCCGGCGCTGACTTCCGCCTTTGTCAGCTATATCAGGGAGGAATTGAAATTCCGCACCGATCTAAGCTATCGGCTTCTCAACCGTGAAATCAGCGGAAATTGGGATTACGGGACGAGCCCGACGCGTCAGGGCTATACCGGCGTGATGGATGACCTTCAGCAGGCGCGCGCGTTAAATCCCGGCCTCGGTGTTTTGATCGTCAACGGCTACACCGACCTGGTGACACCTTATCTGGTGTCACGCTATCTTGTCGGCCAGGTTCCTTCGCTTCCCGGCGCAAAGCCTATCCGCCTCGAACTGCTGGAAGGCGGCCACATGATGTATTTCAGGCCGGAGAGCCGGCGCGCGCTGAGAGAGGCCGCGTCCGAGCTTTACCAAGCGCTGAAATGAGCGCGTAAAAGAGACAAATCCGCCTCGTCGCATGAGAGGCGGATGACGCAACACGAACCGGCGAGGCGAACAAGTCGATGACATCCGAGCCTGCAGAACTGACCTGGCTCAACCCGCCACCGCATCATGCCTTCGGCGACAGCACCGTGCATGTTCGGACCGGCAAGGAAACCGATTTCTGGCGCGAGACTTTTTATGACTTCTGGCGTGACAATGGCCACTTCCTCTACCGGCAGATCGAGGGCGATTTCAGCGCCGAGGTCACCGTCAAGGGCGACTACAAGGTGCTGTATGATCAGGCCGGTTTGATGGTCCGGCTGAGCGAGACGCATTGGGTCAAGGCCGGCATCGAGTTCACCGACGGGCTCGCCTATTTTTCCGTCGTCGTCACCAATGATGCTTCCGACTGGTCGTTGGTCAGCATCCCGGCCGGTCCGGACGGAGTCAGGATCCGGCTGACCCGCCATGCCGAGACAATCCGCGTTCAGTATCGCGATGCCTCCGACCATCGCTGGAAGCCGGTGCGGCTCGCCTACTTCCCGCCCTCGAAAACAGTCGATGTCGGCATGATGTGCTGTTCGCCGCAACGTGAAGGTTTCGAAGTCACATTCAGCGATTTTTCAGTCGGTCCGGCGATCTCGAGGGAACTCCACGACTGACGCGTCCTGTCAGCGGATCGGGGCCGCTTTCACAGCAGTATCGTTCCGACAGCCGAATTGTGCGGTCGAAGAAGCTACCGGGCATTCGCCTCATCCCGGTCGAACTTGAAATCGGCGGGAAGGCGGCCGCGGAAGGCGCGAAGCCGCTTCAGTAATTCCTCGCGCGCAGGTTTGCGCGCGACTACTGCAGGAATACGGATAGCGAGGCTGTTGCCTCACTGGCGACCTTCATCAGACTCTCCGATGTATATGCGCTATGGTAGGAGCCTTGCGCAGGCGGCCGACCTTCTGGCCGGCCGATCCAGTAGCATCCGTCAGCCCGGATGCTTGAAAGTTTCGCCAAACCAGTTCCGCCACTTGGGCTCGCCCTCGGCGGCGCGCTGTTCGGCGTCCTCGCCATAAAGATACAGGGCCATGCTGGCGTTTGCGCTGCCATCGATATCATAGGTTCCGATCAGGGCAATGCCGGGAGCAGGTGTAGTCAGGCGCAGCGCGATGAAGCCCTGCTTGTCGTCCTGCCGCACGCGTTCGACTATGCCGGATAGTCTCTCCGGCTGCTGCGGGCCATTCCGCTGCTCGCCGACATTTGCGCCGGCCAGTCCGAGCGTCTCGGTAAGTTGCCTCCAAATCGAGAGCTGGTCGGCCTTCGTGCTGGCCATGACGCTGAAACTGGCGGCGTTTTCGCCGGCGAAGTGCGAAAGGTAAATGCGCAGCACCTCGAAAAAGCCGGGCCAGCCGCTCTCGAATCCTTCCAACTGATCATCCCAATCGTCGGTCGAGGCAAACAGCGAATGGACCATGCGGACAACGCAACGATCACCCGACCGGCTGGTCACGGTGATCTCCGTTGCGACAGGCGGCGCGCCTTCGCTCCACTCGCGTTCGACATAGCCGAAACGGAACGGCGGCTCCCAAATCGTCACTTCGCCGGTGGACGCGCCATTGGGACCGAAGTCGAAATGAAGCCTGCCGCCGACATGCTCGTCGATCGTGGTTTTTGTGAATCAGGCAGTGTTGCCGGGACCCGTCGCAATGGCCCGCCACACCTGCTCGGGTGTGATGAATTCCATCTCGACCCAACGCTTTCCAGTTTCATCTTTCTTGATCGGCATGGGAACTCCTTTCAGGGTTTGCCGTCCTCACGGTCGGGGCCGGGTGCGGTACGACGCCACTACGAGCCGATGCGGCCGCCCGCCAAAGCTCAAGCATACTCATTTTCGTCTTGACAAAATATTTTGTCAAGACGCGCGCTGATGCTGAAAGCGGCTATGGCGCGTCGTCGCCGTGTCGTGTGATCTGAGCGTTCGCAATCAAGCATCCTGAAGAGAGGGCGAACGGCCGGCGAAACTGAGACCGCAGAAACTTTTGGTGCAATGACATTGCAGCGCCTGGCCGTGATGCCATTGTGCCATGGAACAGCCGTTCGGTCGTTATTTGCCTGCCGGCCGCCAAACGCAGCGCTGACTTTCTGTCAATGGCATCGAGATTGGATCGAGCGTTGCTTTGATCGCAACGACCTGCGTGTCACCGTAAAAGCCTGATCCCAAGCCTGAGGCAGGAGGAAGTCGATCATGGCCAGGATTGTACCGGTGCTCGATCTCAGCCGTCTTGAGCAGGGCGCATCGGAGCGTCGGACCTTTCTGTTCGACCTGCGCACGGCGGCCCGCGATGTCGGCTTCTTCTGTCTCAGCGGCCATGGAATTTCGGCTGTGGAGATCGACGAGGTGCTCGACGCCTCGCGCCGGTTCTTTGCCTTGCCGGAAGCCGACAAGCTGGCCATCGAAATGGTCAGGTCCCCGCAATTCCGCGGCTACACGCGTACCGGTGGCGAACTGACCAAGGGCAAGGCCGATTGGCGCGAACAGCTCGACATCGGCGTCGAGCGTCGACCCATACCAAAGGGGCGCGACACAACCGGCGGCGACCAGGGTGTCGGCGCACACAAGGACGGCGGTTTCCTGACGCTCCTGCTTCAGGACGACAACAAGGGGCTGCAGGTCGAATATGACGGAAGCTGGGTGAATGTGGATCCGATCCCCGGAACGCTGGTGGTCAACATCGGCGAACTCCTCGAACTGGCATCGAACGGCTATCTCAGGGCAACGGTTCACCGTGTCGTGACGCCGCGGCCGGTACCGAGCGAATTTCCGTTCCATTCTTCTTCAGCGCCCGGCTCGATGCGACGATCCCGTTGCTCACCCTGCCTGAAGAACTGGCTGCCGAGGCGCGCGGACCGGCGAGCGATCCGGACAACCCGCTGTTTCGCGACGTCGGAACCAACGTGCTGAAAAGTCGCCTGCGCTCGCATCCTGACGTGGCGCGCCGGCACTATGCCGATCTCCTTGAGACAATGGCATCACCCGTCTGAAGAGGTCAGAGCAAATAGAACAGGAATTTTCGCTATCCCGCCGGCTTTTGGAATTTTGTTCGTCGCCAACCCGCTCAAACAAGCTCAAACAGGTAACACCGTTCGGCGGTTTCCTCCCATTCCCGTGAACGGCGTTCCCCTCCGAAGGTTGTAACCTTCTTTTGGCTGGGCCGTATTCGAGCCCGGCCATTTTTTCGCGCTCCCTTTTGGCGAAGGCGTCAGAGCCGATTCTTCAAAAAGCGCGTCATGAGAATTCACGCGACGCGCTTTAAGTTCCTGTTTTCATGCATGTCGTCCCAAAACCGCCGCGCAATTTTGGGCGACATGCGTTAGCTTCCCGCCAACGACAATCCACGGGCGCGTTCGCACAGCAGGCCAAGCAATTCGCTGCGCCGCGCTTCCGGCGTGTCGACCGGCAACACGAAGCAAAGGGTCTTGTTGATGGCGCCGTAGCTATCGCGGATGGGCGCGGCCATGCACCACGTGAAGCGGTCGGCGAGGGCGGTGGTCTCGCTGAAACCTTGCTGGCGGGCGAGAGCGACATCGCTGAAGAATTCGGCCGGCGCAATGATGCGGCCGTCGGGAAGCTTGTAGTCGCCAGGCGGGATGAAGTCCTTCACTTCTTGCTCGCTCATATGGCCGAGCAGGAGCCGCCCGGACGCCGTCCACGGGATCGGCACCTCGACCCCGACATCGCTTGAAATCCGGAAAGGGCCGGAAGAATCACGGCAATCGAGAACGATGTATTTGTTCCCGCGCAGGCCGCACAACTGCACGGTCTCGCCTGCCTCCGCGGCCATCCTGTCCAGCGTCTCTATGATGCGCCGATAGTGGGCGTTGTGATGCGAATAGGCCCAGCCGAACAGATGCATGGCCCGACCGAAATAGACGTAGCCTTCCGTCCCGACGTTTTCGAGCATTTCGGCTTCGAGCAGGCTGTTGACGATTTCGTAGGTGGTCGAACGCGGTGCGCCGATCATCTTGGCGACGTCGCCGACGCGCATCGGCGCGCGGTGCCGCAAAAGCGCTTCCAGCAGCACGATCACGCGGTCGATGCCACGGCGGCGTTCGCCATTGCGCGGCCCGGCGCCGGCTTCCGTTTCGATCAGACCAGTGGCGCCATCGCTCATGTCGCCGCATCCCCAAAAAAATCAATTCGGCTCTCGTCTCAAGACGCTTGAAAGATGTCAAGGCTCAGTCTAGCATCCCATTTGTCCGATATACAGACACATTGTCTGAAATATCAGACAATAATGAGCCTGGCGCAGACAGTTCTGACGAGAAAACGGGCGGTTTCCGGATGCGGCAACCGGAGGGTTTCTCGTCCCGATCCCGCACGTCCGGCATAACCTCAGAAGGGAACAATCATGACGAAATCATCGTTTTTCGCATCCGCCAGTGCCCTTTGCCTCGGTCTCCTGTTGAGCTTCGGCGCCGATTCGCAGGCCAATGCCGCCGCCAAATGCATCAAGGGCGACCGCAAGGCGCCGTACACGATCGGCTGGGCCAACATCTATTCCGTGCCGACCTGGATGAAACAGACACAGGGCACCATCGAAGCCGAAGTCGAGACGCTGAAGAAGCAGGGGCTGGTCGACAAGCTTGTCGTGACCGACGCCCAGGGCGACGCCAACGTCCAGATCCAGCAGATCCAGTCGATGATCGATTCCGACGTCGACGCCATCATCCTGATTGCCGGCTCGTCGACCGCGCCGGCGCGTGTGCTGGCGGACGCCTGCGCCAAGGGCATCGCCATCATCAACTTCGACAGCCTCGTCGACACCGACCAGGTCACAGCCAAGGTCAACACCGATTCCGCGCAGTGGGGCGATCAGGCGGCCAAGTTCCTGATCGACTCCATCGGCGGCAAGGGCAAGATTCTCGTCCTCAACGGCCCGGCCGGCGTTTCGGTCAGCGACGATCGGCGCAAAGGCGCTGACGCGGCGCTCAAGGCCCATCCTGAGGTGACGGTCCTTGCCGAGACGAATACACCCTATAATGTCGCGCCTGCACAGGAAGCCGTCACCAGCCTGCTGTTCGCAAATTCCGAGATCGATGGAATTCTGTCGCTCGGCGGCGCCTTGTCTGCGGGCGCGGTACTCGCCCTCGACAAGCAGGGCCGCGAACAAGTGCCGATCACCGGCGAGAACGCCCGTCAGTTCCTCGAGCTCTGGAAGGAAAAGGGCCTCAAGAGCTGGGCGACCATGCAGCCGAACTGGCTCGGCGCCTTTGCCACCTACACCGCCGTCCAGGCGCTGGAGGGCAAGGATGTGCCGGCTTTCGTCAAGATCCCGCTGCCGGTGATCGACAATTCCAACATCGATCAGTACCTCGCCCGGGCGGCCGATTTTCCGGCTGACGGCTACATCTATTCGCCCTACGACGAGGAATTGTTCAAGAAGCTGCTGGCTGAACAATAAGCTTGGAAGGTCGCAGAAATTGGTGGCCACGGCTCCGCTTCTTGCCGCGCGGGGGGTGTCGAAGTCCTTCTTCGGCAACCCTGTCCTGCGCGACGTTTCCATCGCTCTCCAGCCCGGCCGCGTGCATGCGCTGCTCGGCGAGAACGGCGCCGGAAAGTCGACGCTGATCAACCTGTTGTCCGGTGCCTTGCGCCCGGAGGGCGGGGCGATCGAGGTCGATGGGCGCCCAGTGTCGCGCATGACCCCCGCCTATGCCCAACAGGCCGGGATCGCCGTCGTCCAGCAGGAACTCAGCCTGACGGCCAGCCTCTCCATCGCCGAGAACATCGGCCTTGGCGCCTATCCGCGCCGGTTCGGTTTGCTCGACTATCCCGAACTCGCCGTGCGGGCCAGGGCAGCATGCGATCTTATCGGGCTTCACGAACCGCTCTCGATACCAGTCGGACATTTGTCGCTCGGCCGCCGGCAGATGGTGGAGATAGCCAAGGCGCTTTACCGCCGGCCGCGCGTTCTCATTCTCGACGAACCCACTTCGTCGCTCTCGGCAACCGAAACGAAAGTCCTGACGGACTTGCTGGAGAGGCTGCGCGGCGAGGGTATCGCTATTCTCTACATTTCGCACCGGCTGAACGAAGTCATGGCACTGTGCCAGCATGTCACCGTCCTGAAGGACGGCACCTGCACGGCTGATCGCAGCCTGGAAGGAACCGACGCCGGCGGGCTGGTACGGCTGATGGTCGGCCGCGACCCCGGCGACCTTTTTCCGCAGTGGCAGGCTTCGGCATCGGCTGCCAACGCCATCTCGGTTCGCAATTTTTCGGCCGGCCTGATGCGCGACGTCGATCTCGACATCAGGACGGGCGAGGTGCTCGGCATTGGAGGCCTGGTCGGGCAAGGGCAGGAAGATTTGCTGCTTGGCCTTTACGGCGCCATTCCGGCCAGGACGGCATCCGCGACCGTCAACGGTGCTTCGGGTCTGCCCAGCGGTGTGCCGAAAGCCAACGCGCGTGGCCTCGCCTATGTCCCGGCCGACCGCAAGCGCGAAGGCCTGCACCTGATCCATTCCATTATCACCAACCTAATGCTGCCCGCTTTCGCAAGACTGCCGGCGCTGAAGCTGCGCAGCCGCCGTGCCGAGCGCGAGACGGCAAGAGGTCTCGCTGCCCAGCTTGGCATCAAGGGCGACCTCGACTGGCCGGCGCAGGCCCTCTCGGGCGGCAACCAGCAGAAGGTGGCGCTGGCGAAATGGATGCCGCACCACCCGCTTGCGCTTCTCCTCAACGATCCGACACGCGGCGTTGATGTCGAGACCAAGCGCGAAATCTACATGATGCTTCGCAACTTCGCCGCCGCCGGCAAGGCGGTCGTGCTGCTCAGCTCCGACACGCCCGAACTGGTGCACCTTTGCGACCGCGTCGCGGTGGTCCGTGAGGGCCAAATCGTTGCCATGCTCGAGCGCGGCGCATTGAGCGAGGAAGCGATCGTTTCCGCCGCGATGGGCGCCGAACACCAGAAGGTGGCGGCATGAGCACGGCGGCCTCCTCGAGGCAAGCCGGCGCTCTCTACTGGCCGGTTCAGCTGCGCCGCAATGTCGGTGTGCGCGGCCTGTTCGCCGTGGTCATGGCGTTCCTCGTCGCCTACGGCTTCCTGTTTCCCGGCCTGTTGACCGCTTCCGGCTTCGCCAAATTCACCCAGAGCTGGTTTCCGCTGGCGCTGGTCGCCATGGCCCAGGCGATCCTGATGCTTACCGGCGGCATCAGCCTGGCCATCGGCGCAATGGTCAGCCTCGGCGCGGTGATCGCCGCGACGACGATGACTGGGCCGCTTGGCGTAGCCGGCGGTGCCGCTGCGGTGGCGCTGGCCGGCATCGGCATCGGTGGCGCGACCGGGTTGATCGTCGTAAAACTTCGCTTGCCTTCTATCGTGGTGACGCTCGCCGGCTCCTTCGTCATCGGCGGTGCTGCGCTGCTCATCCTGCCGCGACCCGGCGGCACCATTCCGGAGTGGCTGTCGGAACTGCTTGCCGGCAACACGCCCGCGGCCTTCGTCCTGCTGGTGCTCATCGTCCTTCTGTGGAAACTCTATCTCGCCACACCGCTTGGCTTGAGCCTTTATGCCGCCGGCGAGAATCCGGTCGGCGCCTATCGCTCCGGCGTGCCGGTCGATGGTGCGTGGGTAGCGGCTTACGCGATCAGCGGTCTGCTTTGCACAGGCGCCGGCCTGTTCGTCGCCGCGCAAACAGGTTCGGGCGATCCGGTCATCGGCACCGCCTTCACGCTGAATTCCATCGCCGCCGCCGTGCTCGGCGGTATCGGCTTCCTCGGCGGTCAAGGCACGATGCGCGGCGCGCTTGCCGGTAGCCTGCTGCTCAGTCTGATGATCAGTGTCATGTTCTTCCTCGGCTTCACGCCGGTCGCCCAATATGTCGCCCAGGGACTCATCATCATCGGGGCGGTCGCCATCCCGCAATTCCGCAAGGTGCAGCAATGACAGGATGGAAAGAGACCGTGAGCGGCAGGCGCGCCCTGACGATCCTGCGCAGCCGGCCCTTCCTCACCCTGGCCATCGTCGCCGCGATGTGGATCGCGGCGAGCTTCGTCTCGCGCGGCTTCGGCGCCTATGGCCACTTGCGCTATCTGGTCGAACTGGCCGCGGTCATTGGCCTGGTCGCAGCCGGGCAGACCTTTGTGGTCATCGCCGGCGGCATCGACCTTTCCGTCGCGGCGATCGTCACGGTGAGCGCCGTCAGCCTGCCGCTGCTGTCGTGGCAGGCGGATCCGACCGGGCTCACCGCCGTCCTTGCCGTCCTTGCGCTGACGACGACAATCGGTCTGGTGAACGGGCTGGGCGTGGCGCTGTTGCGCGTTCATCCGATGATCATGACCCTGGCCATGGCGACATTCCTGCAGGGCCTGCTGATCATCATCGCCGGCGGCAGTGCCGTGACCGCCGAAAACCCGCTGGTGCGCTGGCTCGGCAATGCGCGGCCGGCCGGTATACCCGCAGGCGTGCTTTTGTGGGTGGCCGTCTCCGTGATCGTTCTGGCCGCAATGCATGCAACATCCTTTGGCGCTCGGCTCTTCGCGATGGGCGCGAACCCGCTCGCCGCGACGCTCTCCGGCATCCCCATCGCTTCGACCACCCTGGCGGTCTACGGCATCAGCGGGTTCACGTCCGGGCTTGCGGGCGTGCTGGTGCTCGGCATGAACGGACAAGGCTATGTCGGGATCGGCGATCCCTATCTACTTGCCTCGATTGCCGCCGTCGTGCTCGGCGGCACCTCGATCCTCGGCGGGCTCGGCACCTATGCCGGCACCATCCCCGGCGCCGTCCTGCTGGTCACGATCACGGCTCTGATCACCGTCGTCAACGCATCACCCGGCTGGCGCAGCATCCTGTTCGGTTCGCTGATCCTGGGGCTGCTGCTTCTCTCAGGCCGGGAGCAGGCCCGCCGATGACATATCGTCCAGCCGGTAGATGCGCCTCGCATTGCCGAAGAACAACGCCGTCTGCTCGTCTGCGGAAAGCTCCCCGGCAATGGCCTTGAAGCTGTCATATACGGCATCGAACGACGCGTGCAGACCGGCCACCGGGAAGTCACTGCCGAACATCGCGCGATGCGTGCCGAAACAGTCGATGCAATGCATGACAACCGGCTTCAAGCTGTCGAGCGTCCAATCATGATCGTAGGCTACCAGATCCGATATCTTGATGGCGACGTTGTCGCGCTCCGACAAAAGCCGAAGCGCTTCGCGCCACGCCCGCATTCCGTCGGCGTCACGGTCGATCGGGCTGCCGCAGTGGTTGAGGACAAAGGGCTGGTTCGGATAGGCGGCTGCGAGGCGCGCGGCATCAGCGAGCTGGCGCGGAAACACCATGAGATCGAAGACCAGCCGATGGTCGGCAAGCAGGGACAGGCCGGCGCGCCAGGCCGGATCGCTCATGACGCCGTCACGGGCAGCGAAACGGCGGGCAGGATCTGGATCCCAGCTCAGTATGTCGCGCACGCCGACGACACGGTCGAACGCCGCCTGCGCCTCGACCAGCGCCGGGGCTTGGCGGTTCGCCAGCGGAACGTGAACGACGTAGCGGGCCGCCACGCCCCGCGACTTTTCGAGCGTTTCAAGCCACCGCGTCTCGCCGACGCAGTCGTCGCCGGCCCATCCGGCTTCGACATGAACTGTGGCGACGACATTGTGCCGGCTGGCGTCGCGCAAATAATCCTCAGGAAGATAGTTTCGCCGCAACGGGCCAAGCTCGCCCAGGCCGCCGCGCTCGCCAGCCGTTGTGGCGAGCCACGGATGGCGGCCGAGGCCGAGATCCCAAAGATGATGGTGGGCATCGATGATCGGTCCGGAGTACGGCTTTGACACGCATCTCTCTCATGCTGTGGCCGGCATCGGAATCGATCCGGGCTTCACCCTGCGAAGGCGAAAGGACTAGCATCGGATGACCGAAAACTCACCCGTGCCGGCGCTCGCGACCCGTGAAAATTTCCTGCTCGACGATCGCATCCGCGGCGTGCCGCCTGGCACCTTCGGGCTGGACAGCAGCCTTGTCGCATCTCAGCGCTGGCATCCGGCTGCCGGGCGCATGTCGTTGCCGGTGCTGACCCTCGACGAGGAGGCGTTCATCGCCAATCGTGACCTGTTCCTGCGCTACGCGCGCTGAACAGGGCGCCATGATCGCGCCGCATGCCAAGACCCCGATGGCGCCGGATCTTGCCCGATCTTTGGATGGGGCACGACCGTCGCCGATATCAGGCAAGCCGCGGTGATGCTCAAGGCCGGCCTCACACGGCTGATCGTCGCCAACGAGGTTGGTGGATCAGGCGGTGCGAACCGGCTCGCGGCGTTGGTCGGCGTTTGGCCAGGCGTCGAACTCTTCGTCTTCGCCGACTCTGTCGCCGCCGTGCATGCGCTCGCCGAAGCCTGGCGGGTCAATGCGAAGCTGCCGCCATTGCGCGTGCTCGTCGAACTCGGTGTTGGGAGGGCAGGCGCGCGGACCACTGGTGAGGCCGAGGCGATCGCCGATGCAGTTGATGCCGCCGGCGGACGGCTGCTGATTGCCGGCGTTGCGACCTACGAAGGTGCCGCGGCGCAACCCGACCCCGGCCGCACCGAGGAGGTGATCTCGGCTCTGCTGGCGATGACCGCCGACATGTTCCTGCGGCTGCGCGCCCGCGTCGGCGGCGACGTGCCGCTGATCGTCACGGCCGGCGGCTCGGTGTTCTTCGACAAAGTGGTCGCCGCGCTTTCGCCCGCCGTTTCCAGGGACGGCAATGCGACGCTGGTATTGCGCAGCGGCGCCATCTTCTTCCACGACCATGGTGTCTATGATCGCTCGCTTGGCGCACTCGACGCCCGCAACGGCTTTGCGGTCGGCGGCGTCAGCGTTTCCGCACGAAATTCGTTTCGGCCGGCTTTGCGCCTCTGGGCCGAGGTGCTGTCGCGGCCGGAGCCCGGCCTGGCAATCTGCGGCACGGGCCTGCGCGACGTGTCGTTCGATCAGGGCCTTCCGATGGTGCTCGCGGTCTTCCGGACCGGCAAGCCGCTGCCGGTAGCGCGCGCCGACGTCTTCAAGCTGAACGACCAGCACGCCTTCCTGACAATCGCGCCGGACGACGACATTGCCGTTGGCGACGTCATTGAATTCGGAATCTCGCATCCCTGCACCTGCCTCGATCGCCATCGCGTGATCTTCGGCGTCGACGCGGCCGGGCATGTCCGCCACGCCTTTCCCACCTATTTCGGCTGACCGGATCTTGTGGTGGCCCCAAGAGAACCTCGAAAGGATCCAATATGATCAAGTATTTCCAGTCCGGCTCCCGCATGTCGCAGGCGGTCGTCTATGGTGGCCTCGTCCACATTGCAGGCCAGGTCGCCGACGATCGCAAGGCCGGCATCGAAGGCCAGACCAGCGATGTGCTCTCAAAGATCGAGGCGCTTTTGGTCGAGGCCGGCAGCAGCAAGTCGAAGCTTGTCGCGGTCAATATCTTCCTGCCGCAGATCGGCGACTTCGACGCCATGAACAGCATCTACGATGCCTGGGTGGATCCCCAACGCCTGCCGGCACGGGCCTGCGTTGAGGCGCGTCTCGCCGATCCCGACCTCCGCATTGAGGTCACGGCGATCGCCGCCATCTGAGTCTCCGCCATGCACACCGGCCTCACCCATACGCTCGATTTCGACCGGGATGGCAAGACATCAGGCCATCTCAGCATGCCATTCTCGATAGACCGTTCGCCCTATTTCCAGGTCAAGGTCCCGATCTGCCTCATACGCAACGGTGAACGGCCGTCGCTGCTTCTGATGGCCGGCAATCACGGTGACGAATATGAGGGCGAGCTGTCTCTGGCAAAGCTGATCCGCCGGCTCGATCCCAAGCAGATCAAGGGCCGCGTCACCATCCTGCCGATGGCGAACGCACCGGCGGTCATGGCCGCCAAACGCTGTTCGCCGCTCGATGGCGGCAATCTCAACCGAGCCTTTCCAGGCGATCCGTTGGGCACACCGACAAGCCGGCTCGCCAGTTTCCTCGAGACGGAACTGTTCCCTCGCCACGACATCGTCTTTGACATCCATTCGGGGGGCACCTCGATGGAACATCTGCCTACAGCACTCGTCGAGCGCAATACCGATCCCGACCGCCACAGGCGCGGGGTGGAACTGATGCGGACGCTCGGCATGCCGTATGGCTTCGTGGCCGACAATGGTCAGGCCTCGCCGACCTCGATGGGCGCCGCCCGCCGGGCCGGCGCCATTGGCATCAGCGGCGAGTTCGGCGGCGGCGGCACCGCCACAGTCGATACGATGGCGATTACCGCTCGCGCGATCGACAATCTGATGGTCGCCGTTGGCGTGGTCGAGGCGCCGGTTCTTTCGCCGGAGTTAAAGCCTTCGGCGCCGACGCGACTGCTCTCGCTCTCCCGGCACGGTCAGGGCCTCTACGCCACCCGCCGCGGCTGGTTCGAACCCGCCGTCAGGCTCGGCGACGGCGTCAGCGCCGGACAATTGGCCGGCTGGTATCACGACCTCGAACGGCTCGATCTTGCCGAGGAAGCCCTGCATTTCGCCGAAGGCGGTATCGTGCTTTCGCGCCGGCTACACACGATGTGCGAGGCAGGAGATTGCCTTTTGCAGGTCGCCGAGCCGGTGGAAGGCTGACAGAAAACCAACCGGCGTTTGCTCACGCCACATTGCAGAAAACTGAGGATATTTCATGCAGCATTCGATGTGGACCTACCCCTGGGATGTCCAGGATCTGGGCTTGGAAGCCGTCGAACGCGATCTCGTCGAGCGCGCCGGGCTCAACATGATCAGTCTCGCAACCTCCTATCATGCCGGTCGCTTCCTGCAGCCGCGCAGCCCGCGCCGCAAAGCCTATTTCCCGGAGGACGGCACGATCTACTTCAAGCCAACCGCCGCCCGATGGGCCGATCTCGTGATCCAGCCGAAGGTGGCCGAAATGATCACGGAAGGTGGCGACGTTCTGGCCGAACTTATCCAACGGCGCGAGGCAGGCGGCCTCCAGGTGTCGTGCTGGACGGTCTGCCTGCACAATACCCGCCTCGGCATGCTTTATCCGCAGGCCGTCACCCGCAACGCCTTTGGCGATCCCAATTATTACAATCTGTGCCCGTCGCATCCGGATGCGCGCGATTATGTCCGTGCGCTCGTCGCCGACGTTACGCACACTTATAAGCCGGACAGAATCGAACTTGAAAGCCCGTCTTTCATGGGCTTTGCCCATGAATACCATCATGAGAAGGATGGTGTCGGGCTGACGCCGGAAGACGACTTTCTTCTGTCGCTGTGCTTCTGTCCGTCCTGCCTCGCCCGCGCCGCTTGTGCCGGCATCGAAGGCCAGGCGGCGCGTGACCTCGTCAAGCAGTGGATTGCCGAGGCGTGCGAGCGCGCGGTGCCTGAACGGCGCTTTCCAGAATTTCCCGCAAGTGGCCTCGACACCTTTTTGCCCTGGCCGCATCTCCACGCCTATCTGTTGTGGCGGTTCGAGCCGGTGACCAGTCTTGTCGCCGAACTGCGCGAGGTTGCCGATCCGGGGACCCGTGTCCTCGTCATCGACCTGCGAGACGGCTGGCTCGGCGGCTGCGATCTGGCAGCGCTCGGCAAGGTCTGCGACGGGGCGATCCTTTGTGCCTACGACATGCAGGCCGGCGACGTGACGGGCCTTATGGCGGCTGGCCGCACCGCGCTCGGGGCAGAGAAATTCCTCGGCGCCGGCTACCGGCTCTTTTATCCGGAAATGGCAGGCCCCGAAATTCTCGCCGCCAAGGTGAAGCCGGCGCTGGCGCCGGACGTCGACGGTATCAATTTTTACAATTACGGCCTTGTCCCCGCCGCACGACTCGATTGGGTGCGTGCAACACGACCTGGCTGAACAAAACGATCCGTGTGCCGCAGTCGAAAGCGCGTCGCGGCTGAATGGATTCATGCGAGGCGCTTTAAGTGATTGTTATGCATGACAGCGCTGTCCTGCCTCGCGACCTGTCATTTCCCTCGGCTCCATCACCTCGTGCTATCCAGGCCGGGCTGACGCGCAGCGAGCGGATGGACGCGATCGCTGGCCTCGTTCTGAACCTGGCAGCCCTTAGCAAACACCCTGCTCAGAGATTGAGGTGGCTGCCAGACCGACGACAGCCCGGTGTTTCGCCAGACAGCGCAAGACACCGTCTTCAGCGCGTGTGCCGCACAAGATAAGGTTCGACCAAGGCGCGTATTTCCGCAGCTGGCGCCGCTTCGCCGGCACCACGCAGCGCCCGTTCGTAGCGGGCATAGTCGTCGACCGCGCCTTCGACATCACCGCGCGACAGCCGCTCCCTGATCAGCGCCTTGTAGACGGGTCCGGCATCCGGATAGAGGTCCAGCGCCCTCAAATAGATCGAGCGCGCTTCCTGGACGTTCCCGGTTGTCTCCAGCCGCTGGCCGGTCCGCAATCCAAGATCGATCAGATCGCGACGCACTTTTTCAGCTGCGGCGAGCGACCAGAAGCTGGCTCGCTCGTGCAGGAACAACGGACCGGGGAATGCGAGGAACAGCGCTTCCGCTTCCGGTCGCAGCCCGGCCGCCTCGCCATTGGCTGTCGTTACGGATTTGAGCCGTGCATTCCAGTCGGCGAGGTCGACCCAGACCTTGTCCGACGCGAGGCGAAGCTTGCCTTCGCGCTGAACGATGAGGTCGGTCCGCCCGAGCAGCTTGCGTAGCCGATGCAGCGCCTGCTCGCATGCCGCCCGCGCCTGGTCGCCGTCGAGGTCGGGCCACACCCAGTCCTGAACGGTCTCCAGCGAACAGGTGTTGTCTTTCGAGATCGCCAGTACCCGCAGGATGTCGAGAGCCTTCGTCGATGGCTTGGCGCCGAGATTAAGAGGGTTTCCATCGAGTTCGAGCCGAAAGCCTCCGAGGACGTGGACCTTGAGCGGCCATGGCCAGGCCGTGGGCCGCCGTTGCGGCGCGTCCAATCGGCGTTCCCGGATAAGCGACCGGCAAAGCTTGGGCTCGATGCCGCGCTCAAGCGCATCGCCAAGCAGTTCGGCGAGCAATTCCGGAACGTTGAGGAGCACCATTGGCCAGCTGACGTCGCGCAGCGCCTCCATGAAGACCTTCAGCCGATCGCCGTAGCGTGGACCCTGGTCCCACAGGCTCTCCAGCGCGGCCGCTGCAAGAATGCATATCTCGGTTCGCTTGCGGGCGCCGCCGTTCAGCCGCGGCAGCAAGTAGCTGAGTAGCGCGGCGGCTTCGCGCGGCTTCCTGTCGGCGAGCAGCACCTGGAACTTCGTGATGCAGTGCGCCCAGCGCTCGACCATCGGCTCGTTGGCGGCCTCGCTCGCCGCCATGAAGCGCTCGCAATCCTCATAGGCGGCCGCGAAATCGCCTTGCCTGGCATGAAGCGCTGCATAGCAATTGGCGACGATGGCGACCTGTGTGCTGAAACGGCTGTCGGCGATCTCGGTCAGGCGTTCGACCAGCTGATCGAGCTCGGCAAAATCGTTTCGGAACTTCATCTGCATCTGAAGATGATACAGGCCACCGAACTCCACACCTTTGAGCGACTCGCGCTCACCGATCGCGATCGCCTCCCGCAACGCCGCTTCGGCCGACGGGTAGGGAAAACCCCGTCTCTTATACGGGAAGTAACGGCCGCTCTTGGCCCCGAACTCGACCAGCCACATGCCGAGCACCCAAGGCAGCACCTCCTTGTCGGTCAAATCCTCGACAACGCTGTCGACGGCCTTGGTGAACAGATCGGCCCGCATGACCGATACGGAATGCTCGATCAGCGTTTCGCTGGCAAGCAGCCGTAAGCCGCTTGGGTCGTGCTCGGGATTCCGGGTCAGCCGCTCCAGCAGTTCGGTTTCCAGCGCTTGCCCGGCCGGGCTGTTGCGGTAGTAATCGTCGCCGAAGTTCAGCGCCCGCACCATGCCGATGCGCACCAGCATCGCTTCCTCGGAAGGCAGTTCCGGCAGGCCGCGCTCGATGATTTCGAACGCCCGGCGGGTCCAGACCGAAAGACCCTCATAGGTGCGCCAACTGTCCGTCTTGACCAGAACCGCGCGCGACACCGCAAGACAAAGCCCGCGCTGATCTTCGGCCTCGCCAAAGGCATGCCATGCCTTCGACAGCCAGTGCTCTGCCGCAGCGTCGTTCGGCATGTGAGCCACGCCCAGCCAATAGAAATGCCAGCCGTTCATGAACGCTTCCGGCAACCGGCCGGCCCATTCGATGAAGGTCGTTCGATGTCCCTGCGCCAGCACGGTCTCCGCCCGGCTCAGCATGAGTCCGCTCGCCTGGTCCCAGTCCTCTGCCTGCAAGGCGAGGTGTATGGCTTCGTCATGACGACCGGCGTCGGCGAGCACCTTTGCCGCCCTTTGTTTGAGCGACTTCTGCTCTTCTGCCGTCACACGCTGTGCGAAGCGTCGGTCGAGGAAGTCCCGCAAGAGATCGTGCAGGTGGAAAACGTCGCGGCTGTTTTCCGTTCGCGTGACCAGCAACTGCCGCCTGTAGAGCCTGTCGAGCAGCTTGCCCGCTTCGCTCGACCCGATCATCACGTCCGCCAGTTCGGCGCTGATTTCGGGCAGCAGATTGAGTTTCAGCAGCATGTCCTGGTCGGCGGCGGGAAGGGAAAGGAAGAAATGGCGGCCGAGAACGTCCGACAGGGCATTCTGCCCGCCGGGTGTCCCGGTCGTGTCGTCAGGGCCGACCGCCGAGCCGTGATCGGCGAGGAGAACCAGCCCGATCGCCCAGCCGCGCGCCGCCTCGACATCGACTGGAACGGCGCCGTTCCTCGACCGCAGCTTGACGAAATCGCGTGCTTCCGATGTCGAGAATTCGAGCGCCAACCTGTCTACGATGGCCATCTGGCCCTTGAGAACGAGGTCGCCCAGTGCCTCCTGAGGCAGCGTGCGCGAGATGCAGATGCAGCGGACCGTGTCAGGAAGTTCACGAAACATCACCGAAAGCACCGCCCGGAATTCGGGCGTGTCGGCGTCGTGCAAGTCGTCGAGGACCAGAATGGTGCCGGGCTTCAACCGCGCAAAATACGCTCTGAAGAAGCGCCTGGCGAACTCCTTCGGCTGCTCGACATATTCGACCCCAAAGACCGGCAAGTTTCCAACTGCGGGTGAGGCGAGTGACTGCGCCAGATATTGAAAGAAGCGCGCGATATCCTGGTCGCCCTCGTCGATGCGGAACCACACATGCGGTGCCTCGACGCTTTCGAGGTAGTCGATGACCGCCGTCGTCTTGCCGTAGCCGGCCGGCGCGGCCACCCAGCATACGCTCGAACGCGATTTCAGGCCGATCGCTTCGAGAACGCGGTTCCGCCTCAATATCCTGGCGCTGCGCGGCGCCGCCAGCTTGGCGATCCTGCCTGTGCCCGAGAGCGGGCGCCTCGCATCGGCGTCAATGGCGTCTGGGGCGGTCATCGGGCTCCCGCTCAACCAATCATCGAGCGTCAGGTCGTGCCATGATGACCGTCCCGCAGCCCAGATTGACCTTGGGGTAGCGCAATCGTGCGACAATTCGTAGGGGCTTCGCAGATGAAGCGGCAACGGCCAAGTGCAAGCGTCGACTGGATGCCTGCGCGACCTCGAAATTAGGCAGCACACGCGGCCGAATTGCGAGCGGCAATGAGCGACCGGTGAATCCCGCATTCCATCTTCGACAGTCCGCTCCAGCGGCCCGCGCGCGGATCGTCCGCACCGCCGCACGCGGATCGCTTACGGCGTTCGGTGTGCTGGCTCGCCGTACCAACTGCAAGCCGAGCATCGCTGCTACGATTTGAGCTCGCGCTGACGTTGCCGGTGCGAACGGCCGGTCGTTCAATCGGCCGGGACGCTTTCCTGTCGCTCTCCGCTGGCTTTTGCGATGAAGCTGCGCCAACCGCCATAGGCCGAAATGTCGATCGCCTCTGACAACCCGGCGGTCTCAACCAGAAAGCCTTTGGCCGATGTCCCGTCATCGAGCTCGATCGTGCCTATGCCGAGCGGCGGCGGGATCGCGGCCACGAAGCGTCCGAACGCGTCTGGTGAAAGCCGCCAAACCTCGACATCGATCGACTTCCCGTGGCCATCGGCAACACGCACGAGCCCTGGCTTGGGCACGGACTGGCCGGCGAGCGCATAGAGCTGATAGGAGGCAACCGTCTTGGCGGCCCTGCTCAATCGCGCGCCAAGCGCGCAGAGCTGGCCATTGAGCGGCATCCCCGACAAATGCGCGCCGACGACCACGAGCTCGATCATGCCGTCATCGACGTCAGGGGTCTTGGCGACGCAGGCAGGCATTGCCCAACCAGTCGCGCCAAGGCCGAGACCGCTGGCTCGATGGACATCACGGGCGAGCGCCGCCGTCAGGGCGTCCTTGCCGGCGGCAGCAAGCAAGGTAACGCTCATCGGCAGACCGTCGTCGCGCTTGCCCGTCGGCACGGCGATGCCGCACATATCGAGCAGATTGACGAAGTTGGTGTAGGTGCCGAGCCGGCTGTTGGTGACGATCGGATCGGCCAAAACAGTCTCCAGCGAATAGTGCGTCGGCGCCGTCGGCACGCAGAAAAGGTCGACCGAGGCGATGACAGGCGCGAGCCTGGCCTTGTGGGCCTGCAGCGCATAGAGGCCTTTGAAAGCATCCGCCGCGGAAAGTTTTCGTGCGCCGCCGATGATTGTGCGCGTTACCGGGTGCATGGCTGCCTCGCTCACGTCCATGAAATCCGCGATCGCCGCATAGCGCTCGGCCACCCAGGCGCCTTCGTAGAGCAGGTTGGCGGTAGCGTAGAAATCGCCGAAGGGAATCTCGATCAGTCGGCAGCCGAGCTGTTCCAGCGTCCGCAGCGCCGTTTCGAATCCCGCTTGCATGGCCGCGTCGCCAAAAAATTCCCGATCCGCTTTTGCGGGAACCCCGACGGTCAGCGCGGGTGGACACGGACCAAGCGGCGCCGCCGCGATAGCGCGCGAATAAGGATCGACGTCATCTTTGGCCGCCGCCGCCCTGAAGACGCTGTAGGCGTCATCGACGGTGAGCGCGAAGACGGAGACGCAGTCGAGCGTGCGGCAGGCCGGCACCACGCCTGTGGCCGACAGCGCGCCGACGGTCGGCTTCAGCCCGACGATGTTGTTGAGGCCGGCGGGAATGCGGCCGGATCCTGCGGTATCGGTGCCGAGCGCAAAAGAGACAATGCCGTGCGCCGTCGCCACGGCCGAGCCGCACGAGGAACCGCCCGGCACCAGTTTCGGATCGATCGCGTTTCGGGGGACCGGATAAGGTGTGCGCACGCCGACGAGGCCGGTGGCGAATTGGTCGAGATTGGTTTTTCCGACGACCAGCGCCCCGGCCGCCCTCAGACGCGCGACGACGGTGGCGTCTTTCGCCGGCAAGTAGGCATATTCGGCGCAGCCGGCCGTGGTCGGCATGCCGGCAACATCGATGTTGTCCTTGACCGCGAACGGCACGCCCCAGAGCGGCTTTGCCACGGGATCGAACCCGCCGAGTGCGTCGGCTTCGGCGAGCAGGTCCGCCCTGCTCGCCAGATGGATGAAGATGCCGGGATCGTCCGCTTTCGCTATGCGCTGAAACACGGTTTCAATAATGGTAGTG
The DNA here is from genome assembly GCF_000502375.1 of Mesorhizobium sp. L48C026A00. Classification (NCBI taxonomy): domain Bacteria; kingdom Pseudomonadati; phylum Pseudomonadota; class Alphaproteobacteria; order Hyphomicrobiales; family Phyllobacteriaceae; genus Mesorhizobium; species Mesorhizobium sp. L48C026A00. Next base: position 30,067 of record NZ_AYWU01000012.1, read on the forward strand.
GCCGACATGCCGGTTGCATAGCTCGCGTGCAGGCTGCCGATATCGAAGCGGATGTCGCTCATTTCGTCTCGTCCAGAATGATCACCGGCAGATTCCACTGGATCAGCACGACGCAGCCGTCTTTCGTCCACACCGAATGCTCGGTCCCGACCGGGTTCAGGATCACGCTTCCGGGAAGATAGTCGCCATTCTCGTCGCTCTGGGTGCCTTCCAGCACAACGATGGTTTCCAGTGCGACATGACGATGGCGCGGCACGCCGGCGCCGGGCCGATAATTCAGGATCGCGACGGAGGGTTCGGCCGGTCCGCCCCTGAGCAGCCAATGCACCGTGATGCCTTCGCGAAAATGCTCGAATGCCAGATCACGCCAGCCCCCATGGATGAGAGCCGGGTATGCAATGTTAGGCATCGGCAATTCCTTTGAGCACCTGGTCCGTCATCGCCGTCCAGCCGACGATCGCGCCCTGCGCCCTGATCATGGCCAGCGCGGCCGCCTTGAATTCCGGAAAATAGCTCTCCGTCGCATCCTCCGCCAGCAGGCATTCGTAGCCGCGGTCGTTGGCCTCGCGCATCGTCGTCTGCACGCAGACTTCCGTCGTAACTCCGGCGAAGACGAGCTGCTGCACGCCGAGCCGCTTCAGGTCCTCGCCGAAGCTGGTAGCGTAGAACGCGCCCTTGCCGGGTTTTTCGATGACGATTTCGCCAGGCAGCGGGGCTACCTCGTCGAGGATCGCCGTTCCCAGCTCGCCGACGACCAGCACGCGGCCCATCGGACCGACATCGCCGATTCGGATCGACGGATTGCCACGATTGCGCTTGGCCGGCGGCAGGTCCGAAAGGTCCGACCTGTGGCACTCCATCGTGTGGATCACCGGCAGGCCGGCGGCGCGAAATCCCTGGATCAGCCTTTTTACCGTCGGCACAATCGCCACCACCCGGCCGACGTCATTGCCGAGGCTGGCGCCGAAGCCGCCCGGCTCGGCGAAATCGCGCTGCATGTCGATGACGACCAGCGCCACCGCCTCAGGCTTGAAGGCAAACGGAAACGGCAGCGCGTCGATCTCCGCCATCAGTGATGTCCCGCCATTTGCTCGCCGATCGTCTGGACGCTCGCCTGGGCGATCGGCGTTGCGTAGACCAGCGCGCCGTCGGACATGACGAAGATGCGGTCCGAGAGCTCCAGCAATTCGTCGAGGTCCTCCGACATCAAGAGCACCGCGGCACCAGCGTTGCGCGCCTTCATGATGCGGGCGCGGATTTCGGCGACGGCAGAGAAGTCGAGGCCGAAGCACGGATTCGAAACAATCAGCAGATCGACCTCGCCGGTCAGTTCGCGGGCGAGCACAGCGCGCTGGACGTTGCCGCCGGAGAGCGACGAAATCGGCGAGGCGAGCGAGGCTGTCTTGACCTTGAACTGCTCGACCAGCCGCGTCGCATAGTCCCTGATGGCGCTCATCCGGATCCAGCTTATCGGCTTGCCGGCCTCGTTCAGGTCGAAGGTCCGGAATGCCATGTTTTCCGCCACCGTCATCCTCGGCGCGCAGGCATTGCGCAACGGTTCCTCCGGGATGAAGCGCACATTGAGCGTGCGGGCCTCGGCGCGGCTGGCGCCGTAGGGCGTTCCCTTCACCAGAACGTCGCCGGCATCACGCGTACGCTGCCCGGCAAGGACTTCTAGAAATTCCTTCTGGCCGTTGCCGGAAATGCCGGCGACACCGACGATCTCGCCGGACTTCACATCGAGCTCGCCGATATTGATGGTTTTCAGGCCGGTGCGGTCGGGCGCCTTCAGTGCCTTCACCGTCAGGATTTGCCTGGCGCCGACCGGCAACGGAGCGCGGCTGTCGAGCGCGGCGATCGGCTGGTCACCGATCATCATCGCCGCCATCTGCTTGTGAGACAGCTCCGATACTTTCCCCGTTCCTGTCAGTCTGCCCTTGCGCAACACAGTGATGTCGTCGGCAAACGCCGTCACCTCGTGGAACTTGTGCGAGATCATCAGCACGGTGAGATCGCCCGCCTTGGTCATGCCGCGCACAAGGCCCAGCACTTCCTGCGCCTCGCCGGGGGTTAGCACCGACGTCGGCTCGTCCAGCACCAGAAAACTGCGGCCGAGATAAAGCTGCTTGATGATTTCGAGCTTCTGTTTCTCGCCGGCGGCGAGTTCGGCCACCTTGACGTCGAGCGGCAGCTTGAACGGCATCCGCTCCATGAATTGGGCAAGTGCGGCGCGTTCCTTGCGCCAGTCGATAATCCCCGGCACCTTCTCGCGGGAAATGACCAGGTTTTCCGCACCCGTGAGCGACGGGACGAGGGTAAAATGCTGGTAGACCATGCCGAGGCCGAGCGCCGAGGCGTCCTTCGGACTGGCGATCCCGACCTCGCGGCCGTCGACCAGAATTTCGCCGGCGGTCGGGTGATAAAAGCCCATGATGCATTTGACCAGCGTCGACTTGCCCGCGCCGTTTTCGCCAAGCAGCGCATGAAACGATCCCGCCGGCACCTTGATGGAGACGTCGTCCAGCGCGGTGAAGGCGTCGAAACGCATGCTCATGCCGATCGTCTCGACGCCAACCGCTCTTTTGCTGCGATCACTCATGATCGAACCTCATGGCAACTGGGCGACGAAGGACGCCGAATTGGACACCGCGCCGAACACGCCGCCTTGCATCTTGATCATCTTGATCGCAGCGAGATGGTTGCCGTAGTCAGTCGCCCCGCAGCAATCCTCCAGCATTACGCATTCGAAGCCGCGGTCGTTGGCTTCGCGCATCGTCGTGTGCACGCAGACGTCGGTGGTGATGCCGGTCAGCACGATGTTTTCGATGCCGCGCTGGTTGAGGATCAGCTCCAGGTCGGTGGCGCAGAACGAGCCCTTTCCCGGCTTGTCGATAGATCGGAAGAGCGTCGTGTAGGGNCGGCTCGCCTTCGGCCGGATAGAGGTCGGGGATGATGTCCCAGCCCGGCTCGCCGCGCACCAGGATGCGCCCGCAGGGTCCGGGGTCGCCGATGCCGGCATTGATGCGGCGCGAGCGCCAGCGCTTGTTGGCCGGCAGGTCGGCGAGATCGGGCCGGTGGCCCTCTCGCGTATGAATGACGGTGTAGCCCTTCGCCCGCATGGCAGACAGCACCGATCTGATCGGTTCGATCGGCGCCCGCACCAGCGAGAGATCGTAGCCCATATGATCGACATAACCGCCCGGCCCACAGAAATCGGTCTGCATGTCGATGATGATCAGCGCCGTGTTGTCGGGCCGAAGCTCGCCATTGTAGGGCCATGGATAGGGATCGGCATCGATGTAGCGCTGCGTGATCTCGGCTCTGGCGTTCATTGAGAAAAACTCCAGTCTGGAAACGTCATTTGGTGATCGACAGTTCGCCCGGTGCGCCGGCCAGCGAACGGCTCGGCGACGAGGTGGCGATCATGATGACGAGGGTGAGAATGTAGGGTGCGGCGTAGAACAGATAGTAGCCTTGCGTGACGCCGACCGATTGCAGCGCCGGCCCCAGCGCGCCGGCCCCGCCGAACAGCAGCGCGGCGGCAAAGCAGCCGAGCGGGTTCCAGCGCGCGAAGATGACCAGCGCCACCGCCATCAGCCCCTGGCCCGACGAAATGCCTTCGGTCCAGCTGCCGGGATAGTAGAGCGACAGATAAGCGCCGCCGATTCCGGCCAGCGCGCCGCCGATGCCGGTGGCGATGAGGCGCACCGTATTCGGGTTGAGGCCCATGGCGCGCGCGGCGTCGGAACTGTCGCCGACCACGCGCAGGATCAGGCCGGCCCGGGTGTTGCGGAAAGCCCACCACAGGAACACGGTAAGTGCTGCACCGATCAGGAACAGCACGTTGACGTTGAGCGCCGCCTGCACCTGCGGAACATCGGACCAGCCGCCAAACGGGATGGCCGGCAGGTCGGGCGCCGAGGGCTGGATGAACGGTTTGCCGAAGAAGAAGGCGAGACCCGAGCCGAACAGCATCAGCGCAATGCCGATGGCGATGTCGTTAACGCCACGGAATCTGCAGATCCAGCCGTGGAACAGGCCGAAACAAAGACCGGCGGCTGCGGCGGCCAGCAGACCGAGCCATGGTGAGCCGGTCATCACCGCGACGGCATAGGCGGTCATCGCGCCGAACACCAGTGTGCCTTCGAGACCGAGATTGATGCGCCCCGAACGCTCGGTGATGGCTTCGCCCAGCGACACGAAAATGAAGGGCGTCGACACCCGGATGGCGCCGCCGAGCATGGCGAGCGGAACGCCCCAGAGGCCGATCTCGGTTGCGTTCATCAGGCAGTTCCCTTCAGGAGATCGGGCCTTTTCAAGAGATCGCCCCTCTGCCAGAGGTCGGGATTGAAGGCCTTGAAGCGGCCGTAGAAGGTTTCGCTGAACAGGATGACGACGAAGAGCATGCCCTGCAGCACCAGCACGGTGGCGTCGGGCAGGTCCATGCGGCGCTGGATCAGCCCGCCGGAGGCGTCGATGCCGCCAAGCAGGAAGGCGACCGGGATGATGGCGAGCGGATTGTGGCGGGCGAGGAAGGCGACCAGGATACCGGTATACCCATAGCCGGCGGCGAGCGAGGCGTTGGCGCTGCCTTGCACGGCGGCGACTTCGAGCATGCCGGCAAGGCCGGCAAAGCCGCCGGCCAGCGCGGTGAAACCGACAATCAGCGGTCCAACGGCAAGTCCCTGCACCTGGGCTGCCCTGACATTGCCGCCAGCGATGCGAGCGGCGAACCCCCAGCGGGTCTTTTCGATCAGCAGCCAGGACAGAATGCAGGCGATGATGCCGACGACCAGGCCCCAATGCACGTCCATGCCGGGAATGTTGCCGATGCGGTAGGCCTCAGCCAACGGCTCGGTCGACGGTTTGTTGAGCGAGGCGGGATCGCGCAGCGGTCCTTCCACCAGATGGTTCATCAGGGCGATGGCGATATAGGCCATCAAAAGGCTCGATATGGTTTCGTTGACGGCACGGTAGTGGCGTAGCGCGCCGACGGCACCGATCCAGATGCCGCCGGCGGCCAGGCCCGCCACGCCCATGACAAGAATAACGAAAAAGGCGGGGGCGCCGCTGGCGGCCACGCCCATGGCAGCCGCGGCAACGCCGCCCAGCACGATCGCGCCTTCGCCGCCGATGACGACAAGGCCGAGCCGGGCCGGTAGCGCCACGCAGAGCGCCGCAAGCAGCAAGGGTGCGGCCCGCGACAGCGAGTTCTGGACCGAGAACCACGAGCCGAAGCCGCCGCGCCACATCGTTTCATAGAGCTGCGCCGGCGATTTGCCGACCAGCGCGATGAACAGGCTGAACAGGGCCATGCCGACAATCAGGGCCGCGAGCGGGATGACGAGGGCTTCCGCCCGCCGGGCGGACCATTCGAGCGCCGTCGGATAGCTTTTGGCGCCGAGCATCACTGGCACGCTCGCGCTGCTCACGGTGTCTGCCATGGCCCCCGTCTCCGATCCATGCTCAAGCGGTCGAGCCGACGACACCCTCGACGAGATAGTCCATGCTTTCCAGCTCGATCGCGGCTTCGACGAAGGTCTGGCCCTCGGTTGCGACGACGTCGCCCTTGTTGTTCTTCAACGGCCCCTTGATCACCGAAAAGCCGCCCTTCATCATTTCGGCGAGCGTGCCGTCGAACTGTGCGCGCGCCGCCTCGCTGACGGCGGGGCCGAGCGGGCTCATCTTGACGAAGCCGTCGGCCAGTCCGCCGCGCGTGAAATTGGGCAGCGGCTTGCCGGCCACGAGGTCGTCGACGAACATCTTGTAGACCTTCGCCCAGTTCCATTCCGCGCCGGTCAGGTATTTTTCGGGTGCCAGCGGGCTCTGATTGGCATGGTAGCCGCAGATGAAGGCGCCGCGCCCCGCCGCCGTTTCGACCACCACTTTCGGACTGTCGACATGGCAGGTGATGACGTCGGCACCCTGATCGACCAGTGCATTGGTGGCCTCCGCCTCCTTGACCGCCAGCGACCATTCGCCGGTGAAGATCACCTGGCATGTGATTGCCGGGTCGACCGAGCGTGCGCCGAGCAGGAAGGAGTTGATGTTGAGCAGGACCTGCGGAATGGGCTTTGCCGCGACGAAGCCGATCTTCTTGGTCTTGGTGGCGTGGCCGGCGGCGACGCCGTTGAGATACTGGCCCATGCCGATATAGCCGAAATAGGAACCGGCATTCATCGGATGCTTGTCCTTGTTCCACATGCCGCCGCAATGGCGGAACTGCACGTCGGGGAATTTCGCGCACATGGCCAGCATGTGCGGATCGAAATAGCCGAAGGAGGTCGGGAAGATCAGCGAGGCGCCGTCGAGGTTGATCATCGATTCCATCGACTTCTGGACATCGACCGTTTCGGGGACGTTCTCCTCCTCGACCACGGAGATGCCCTCGATGGCCTTCAATGTGGCGGCACCCTCGGCATGCGCCTGGTTATAGCCGTAGTCGTCCTTCGGTCCGACATAGATGAAGCCGACAGTGACGGCAGCGGCGAACGCCCTGCTGATCGGGAATGACGCCGAGGCCAGGCCGAGCGCCGCTCCGGCGGCAGAGGTCTTGAGCAGATCGCGGCGGCTAAGCATGAATCTCTCGGTCATGTGAATGCTCCCTGTTGAACCCTTTCCGGGTCGATTAATTCCCTTCTCGTAAAGTGCATGCAATCGCCGTGCCAGTTCAAAAGATGGAATTTATCCAATTAAATCAGTTGACGGGCCGATTTGCCGTGCTCAAGCGAAAGGCAATTGCATACACTTTTTGCCTTTCAATTAGCCAGTTTGACATCTAGATTAAAATAGAGGCATAGAGGGCGCGCGCCCGAGTCGAAACTTCCGGCGGGCCACTTGCCGCACGCCGCGAAAAAGACTGACGGAGGAGAATTGTCGGGGAAGCGCAGCTTGATCAGGTCGGGCACGACCGTCGATCAGATGGTGAGGGCGATCGGTGACCGGATCGTCACCGGCTTCCTGCGCCCCGGCGAAAAACTCGACGAGGCTTCGCTCGCTGCCCGTTTCGATGTGTCGCGCACCCCCGTCAGGGAGGCGCTTGGCCGGCTGAGCGCCATGGGGTTGGTCGAAAGGCGGCCCAACCGCGGCGCGACCGTCGCCGTGGTGACGCAGGAGCATCTTGCCTCGATGTTCGAGAGCATGGCCGAGCTTGAAGCGATCTGCGCGCGGTTCTCGGCCGAGCGCATGACCGCCGGCGAACGCCGCGCGCTCGAAGCCGAGCACCAGGCATCGGCGCGCCTCGTGCAATTGGGTGCGGAGGAGGACTACGAGTATTTCAACACCGAATTCCACACCCGGCTCTATCGCGGCGCGCACAGCAAGCACATCTATGAACTGACCGTCATGACACGCAGCCGGCTGGCGCCGTTCCGGCGCGCGCAATTCATGCTGCCGGGCCGCCTGGCCAAATCCTGGCAGGAGCATGACGTCATCGTTACCGCGATCATGCGCGGCGACGGCGCTGCCGCAGGGCATGCAGCCAAGGATCACGTTTCGATCGTCAGCGAGGCGAGCGCCGTCTTTGCCGCGGTTGACCCGATGAAACCGGCGGATACGATCGGGATATCTTCCTAGTGGACAAAACCTGACGCGTGGTACCCGAAACGGAACCGTTTTGACCCCGAGGCGACCTATGTCTTCGTGTAGCGAATGGCCGCTTCGCGCCTGATGTCGGTCGTACCGTTGTGCGCTGGTTGATCCTGAAAGCAGCCATTCAGTGATTGCGCAAGTTCCAGCTGACAACAGGAAACTATTTCGGACCCGAAGCCGCGCGATTATCGTCGAGTCTGTGGGGCTATCAGAACTGAGCTAATTAGTGTGGACAGTCCCGACACAACGCCGAGTGAGCAGTGAGCAATGAACTATTAGGAGGGGGAATGACCGGAGACGACGACCGAGCTCTGACCAAGGAAGACCTCAAGGACCAAGTTCGCACGATCATCCTGTCGCAGGGCAACCACTTCATCAAGGAACTGCTGCGCCAGCATTCGATCAAGATCGGTACCACCAAGAAGGATTTCGCGAAGAATATTGCAGACGCCATTGAGGATGGGACGCTCACTCAGGAGAAGATCGAGACGTGGCTGGAAGAGGTCGAGGGATGGGGCAACCAGCACCTGTACTTATTCGAGGCCCCGACCGTGGCAACGGCAGAGGTCGATGGCCTGCTCGCGGACAGTGATCACAAGAATCTCGTTGGAAAAGGGCAAAGCTTCGATTTTCCCGAAGAGTTGACCCTATCGAGTATCGTATGCGATGCGGTGGGACTTTCGTTGATCTGGCATCTCGGGAAGGAAGGCTGGGACCGCGCAAAGTCCAAGGATTACGTGAAGAAGATCGGCCTGGACCGATATCGATTTGGCGCATATCGACAGCGTATGGACCGAAGCGTGGTTCGCTTTGAATGGCGATTCGCGGACAAACACTGCGCCATCCTCATTCACCGCAACAAGGATATCGACCACGATCAGGCGATGGCGATCGTGTGGGAGGTAGTGCAGGGTTTCGGCCTGTGCGAAAAGCCGTGTGCCCGCCTTTCGCTCTCGGAAGCCGTTTAATCGGCGAGCAAGCAAAAAGGCACGAAGCAGGCGCGCCTCGAGGTGGATGGCGGATTTATCGAGCTCGTGTCGACACTCAAGGACGGCGGGATCGACGAGGTGGAGGCAGTTCGGCACGCCCGCAATGCCGTGAATGACACCGAGTTCGCACGCGCTCAGGGAATGTTCTCAGTCAAATACGACGAGGACGGCGAGGAGGCCATGTCCGTCCAAGTGTTTGGAAGCCAAGGCCGACTACGGCTCTGGGCGCAATGCAAGCGGGACGTCGTCTATGCAGTGATTGCTTATTTCATGATGCACAGCGAGGTCGAGCCCAATGGATGACGCAGAGACTTGGTTTGCGGAAATAGACAGTCGTCGAGCCGCCGGCACCGGGTTGGAGTTCGATCCTGCCGCGTTCGCCAAAGCGGTCGGCTCTGCATGGCCGAACCCGGACCTGCTCGCTTTCCTTGATCAGTACGCCGCGCAAGGCATACTTCAGCGCCTGGCTATCCATCTCTGTCCCACACCTACATGTCATCAGGTCCTCGACAGTGGCATGCTCCAGGCGGGCGAGTGTCCTTCCTGCGGCCTCACATTCGCAGAAGAGGACGAGAGGCCAATCCCTGTGACGCGCTATCGTATCGTTGGCGAGCCAAGCCGCGACATCCGGTGGATGATCGTGGTCCACGGGATGAACACTCGCGGCGCTTGGCAAGAGGACTTCAGCTGGCTGATCGCCAATAAGCTCAAATATTCGGCCCCAGTTCTGATTCACAAATACGGATGGGCGACTGTCGACGTGCTTGCGACGTGGCTTCACCGACGGAGCGCGAAGGCACTGGGCGAGAAGATTCGCCGCGCAGTCACATACGCGACCGAACGTGGCCTGCCAGAGGCTCCCGACATTCTGGTTCACAGCTTCGGAAGCCGGCTCTTTTCGATTGTGCTGCTGGACGAGCAATTCAAGGATCTAAAGTTCGGGCGCGTCATCACCGCCGGCAGCATCATCCGGCCCGACTTCGACTGGACCTCACTGATACGACACCGTCGGATCGAAGCAGTGCTGAACCACGTGGGTGGCAAAGACGGGGCCGTGCCGTTCGCCCAGTTTCTGATTCCGGGCACAGGCCCAAGCGGACGGGAGGGCTATCTAGACCCGGCGGTCCTCAACCAGCTAAGCGCGGAGTTCGGCCATTCCGATGTATTCACGGAAGCCAATCTCCGCCAGCAACTTGCTAAGGGCGGTCTCTGGGACCGATTCCTTACGCAACCCACAGGTCAATTCACTCCGACGGCCCCATTCCGTCCTGAGCAATGGAAGCCTGCATGGATATTAATGCGAGGAGCGTGCCGTCTGTTGGGTTGGACCATTCTCGCCATATTCGGCCCCCTTTCATTGCTTCGCCGAACACTGGACCGCTGACAGTGGTTACGTCGGTCGTTGGCGATGAACGGAAGCTACCAGTTCTAGAACGTAAGCCTGCATCTCGCCACAAATGTCGACGACGTCCCTACGCCTAAGAGGGCACAGAGATCTTGCCTATCGCCCCTCATGTCGTGGGGAGCAGCAACTGCTTCGCGCCGCAGATCAGTCGTTCCTCAGACATCCACCGCATCTTGAAACAGACGTCAGCTCTCGACCCTGAGTGGCTTCTTCCTTCAACGTCGTGCAGCCCGGCAATAACGACGGTGGCCGCTAATGTCCTACAAGGATTGCCGTACGTGCCGACATTGCCGTGCACTAGTTGGCTGTGCCTGTGCGCTGCGGTCCATTGAGTCCGCCGAGGCGATCTCGCCGCGCGGTGTCATTGCGCAGCAAGATCTGACGCTCCAAAAGTAGCCCGGCCTTCGTTGAGGGTGCCTACTTCGCTGCCGCGCCAAGCCACCAGGGCGACGCGTGAATGTCAAGCGGTGACGCCAGGCAGTGCGGGCAGTGAAAGAGGTTCGCGGCGATCTCAACTCCGGTAGACGATCGGTCGCAGTGCAAGCAAAACCAGATGTCGCTCACCCCATGACTTAAGGGGTGCTCGGCTCGGCCCGCGCTGTCCGGCACGGTTGAGCGGCGAGGCCAATCGGAGGCGATCCGGGCGTGGATTAGTTTGCGCCAACCCGAGGCTACATAGAGCGCGGCATTCCGGAAGTCCGTATCATCAATCGGGTTTGCCTTAAGCCGACGATCGGTAACGCGGAAGCGAGGGGGAGCCAAGGGGGCCTCAGGCAACGTGAGTTCCCAACCTCGTCCCCACATGCGAACATCGTCTGCCTGAGTGCTCACCCGATAGCTGTGCCCCTGCAGTTCGCCCTCGAACCTGTCAGCGCCAATTGCGCTCCAGGGATCAGTGTCGATGGAGATCAACGGGTTTTCGGCAAGTACCAGCGCCTCGGCGGTGGCCAGATCCCCCGGAGACGGGCGCCATCCTTTCTTTTCCGCATTGGTGAGGGCGTTCCAATGTGGATAGCCCAAGGCCTGCGCAACTACTTCGAGTGCGCCGACGTGTTTAATCCGCTTGGCATGCGCGATGTTCCGTGCCGCGGTCTTCAGTTCTCTCAGTTGATCGCTATTGCTCATGATCCATTCCTATCGAGGTCACGGATCCGACATGTGCCCACTGCTGATAGACCCGTCCCAGAGGGAATGGTTGATTAAGACTCAGCGAAAGCGCACTGCGAGGCTTTGCATGGTGGGCACACAGGCCTGTGCGGGAGGCCATCACCACGTTGCAGTCAGCGCCAAAAACGTCAAGCCACTTTTGCAGGATTGTAACTAAATTAGGACCACACCTGTCGATCCACTCTCTGCCCCAAACCGGGGTCGTAACGCATGTGGTGCCGCCGAGAAGAACGCGCTTGTTCGCAGGGCTGTCACCGCCTCTCGAAGCGATACCGTACCGAGCCGCTTCGCACGACCCGGAACCTGTTCCTTGTATCGGCGCTGACCGGGTTGCTCAGGGGCAGGACGCGCCAGCGCGAGGGCTCGAACACAAACGGCACGTACAAGATCCTGAATCGCCGCTTGCGTTCAAGGCTGGCGCTGCCGGCAATCTCGAGCTCCCGGGCGGTCAATTCGAATTCACCACCTTCGTCGAGCGCTGACTTTACCTCGTAGAGATATTCGTGCCGTGCGGTTTCGATGCGGAAGTCATAGCCGAGGCTGTCGTCTCCTTCGCTGCCGGTACAAAAGGACGCCCGGTTCGAAGATACCCAACAATCGTCGGTCATTTCCCTGCGGTGATGCCGGCGAAGATATTCGCGGGCGAGCCATTCGCTGGCGATTCCCATCGCGCGGCGAACGGCATCCGGAGGCTGGTTGCGCCAATCTTGGCCTTTCCCGCCGCCGGGACCCGGGCGCCGGCGCTCGCCGGCGGACTGCTCCTGGATGGCAAGCCGCGGTGGCCGGCTCCGGTTGAACCAATCGGGGCCCTGGGCGAGCGCGGCGTCCGCGAGCTGCTCGAATAGGGCCGCAAAGTCGTCTCCACCCGTGTCGAGGGGCTGACCGCTAAACTTGATCGTTCGCTTCTCGGCCTCCGCCTTGCGCCGCGCCTCCCGGGCCTCGCGCTCTTCGTGCTGGAGGTCGGCCTCGGTCAGTTCGAGATCCTCGAGCACATCGGTTTGCTGCATGTCGCGCGGCCATGCCTCGACCTTTCCCAACAAGGCGGGAAGGGATTTTGCCCTGACCGCGTCGAAGTCGACAAGTCCCTTGTCATGGAGGGCCCGGACGAGCGGTTGGGGATCCGCTGTATCCATCAGCGGAGGGCGACCAACCTCCTTCTTTCGGCACCAAGCGCGGATCAGGCTTGCAAGCCTCGCGTGGTTCGACGCGATGAGCTTTCGATTGGCGACGACGACGGCTTCGAAGTCGGGCAGAGTGACCGACGGATCGTCGGGACCAAGGCGGGCCTCTGCTGCGGCGGAGGCAACTCCTGCGACAAAATCGCGGTTGATCGTCTCGTGCTCTGTCGGCCAAGCTGGGTCGAACTCGACGAACTCAAGCTTCCGAAGGGCAACATATTCCCCAAGGTCCCTGCCCGCGCGCCAGTCGCTGGCGAACCGCCGACGCACGCGATCGACCAGCGTCGGCGAGAGCTCGGCCATGAACACTCCAAACAGGCGACGGAAATCCGCCTCGCTGTTGAGGGGTGGATAGCCCAGTTCGGCCAGGGTCCGGCCGTAGGCTTGGAAGTCGAAGCCCATTCGCCGGCGTATCAAGGCCTGGTCGTCAGTGTCATCGATCGCCGAAAGGGCTTTGCCCGCCGTGTCCGTCCCCAGCTCGGTGACTAGCCAGTCGCGCAGCTTCAGCGCCGGGCCGAGCCTGTCGTGCCGCTGCACAAGGCGATCGGCCGTGTCCGTCTCTCGCATGAAGGCGACGATCGGCAGCACAGCGCGCACCCGCCGCTCCACGCCGCCGCGCGTCGCGGCAAAATGGTCCCGGACAACGCCGATGTCGCGGCGAATGGCGCGCGCGAGCATATCCTCGCCCGGCGCCACGGAGGCATCCGAGTATCCCTCGCGCAGCAGGCGTCCCAGCATGGGCTCCAGCGTGTTGCGGCGCGAGCCGACGAGCTTGGTAATCGCCGGTGCCGCCTCGACCAGCAGGTCGACGCTCATCGACTCACCGCCGGTGACCAGCAGCGTCGGGGTCCGGGCATGCGGGACCGCCTGGACGCGATCGTCGCCATGGGCCGTGATTTCCTGATTGTCGATCAGGAGCGCGAAGCGGCCGCATCGCCTTAGCCGGATTTGCCGGAGGCGGCGGTCGAGCTCGTCGGTAGGCAGCGTGCGAAGCTCGAGCGCGTCGCCGAGATATTCGTGGGCGAGGATCGCGACGTCGCTCAGCCATGCGAGGTTGCCGGCAGCAAGATGGGAGTCGGTCGGACGGGGCTGAAACGTCTCGCCGTCGACATAGAGCTGGACGTCTCCTGAATCGGCAAGTCTTGGCGCAAAGCCGCCGGTGGCCGCCAGCAAGTCCCGGACAGCCGCGCCGTCGGTCTCGCCGATGTCGAGGACGGCCTCGCCGCGGTCGGCGAGCGCCCGCGCGGCGAAGCCCTGCCGCTCGGTGGTGACGTGGACAACGCGCGGCGCATCGGGATCGGGCGCGAGCAGCTCGAGGCCACCCGAGCGCTCGACGACGAGCATGAGCGATTTCCCAAGCGCCAGCCGTCGGTCGGCGACATCATTCCAGGCGCGACGGAGTTGCTCGCGCAGGTCACGCCGCTCCGCAGCCGACAGGTCGGATAGCGCTGTCGCTAGGGACGCCAGGCGGGCGGGAGCGGACTCCGCGGCGGACCAGTCGCGGACCCCTATCCGCTCGTCGAAGAGGATTGCCAGAAGCCCGGCACGGCTACCGGGTTCCGCCGAGAATCGCGGGACGAACCGGGGCGGTATCTGGCGCACGGCCGTCGTCGACCAGCTCTGGCGAGGCGTCTCGAAGATGGCCTCGTCGCGCCGCAAGCTCGCTGGCCAGCAACCCTCCCGAAGGAAAACTTGAAGCGGCGTTGGCAGCTCGATCCTCTGGAAGCCGCGCCAATGGTCGATGCTGAAGGTGAAATGAGCATCGCCATTTTCGCGGAGGTAGGCGACGATCAGGTCGGAAAGCGCCTCCCGTGCGGAGGGCGACAAGGATGCGTGCTCCAACTGGCCCGGCAGGCGCCACACTTCACCCCGGAGGTGATATTCGGTCTGCGGATACGAGAAGCTCTCCTTCCGCGCGTGCGCTGTCCAATGGGCGTCGAGGCCCAGCTTCGGAAGGCCGGAGAACAGGACGCTGTTCCAATGGTTAGAGGGCGTCCCGGCCTTGCGAAGGGTGCCGGCGATCGGTTGCAACCCGTCGCGGACAGCCAGCACGCCAAGAAATCGCAACCAATCCTCCCGTCGGTCATCTGATCCGGCGCGCGGCCAGTCTGTAAAGCTGGCGACCAGCTTGCCCTTCTGGTCGTTGGCGTCCGCCGACTGGGGCGCAGCCTCGTGCAGGTACAGCTCGAGCATCCGGCCGATTGTGCTCCACGACGCCGAGAGGGAAGTGTCGGCCGCAGCGAACCAGCCCGCGAGGCAGGGGACGAACAAGCCGGCGGCCCGAAGCCCGTCCTCGACCGCCTTGCCACCCGTGTTCCGCCAGACCCGATACGCCCAGACCAGCGCCTCGCGCCGCTGGATCTCGGTCGGCGAGCTACCGAGGCCCCCCTTGAGGCCGTTAAGTGCCTCCACCGGGTCGTACCGACGCAGCAAGCCCGCCTTCTCGAAGGCACGCAGGCTTGCCTCGGAAATCTCGACCGACTGGTTTAGGAAGCGGAACTTGCGGGAAAGCGAAGAGGGCGGGCTCGGCGGCCCCTCGTTGCGCTTCCCGCGTTCCTTGCCGATGCGGTGGAACACCGGCGGGGCACCATCGAGGCCTCTCGCGGTTGCGGAGAGCAGCTTGTCGTCATTGTCCGGGAATAGCTTCTTGCCCTCGAGGGACGAGAGCCGGAGGGAGGTGGCCGCGTAGACTGCCGCGACATCATCGTAGAAATCGCGCCATCGGCCGGGGAATTTCCGGCCCTTCCCCGCAAGATGCGCGGCGATCGCCTCAACCCAGTTGGAGAGGGTGTCCTCGCTCGGGGCGAGCGGCAACCAAACGGCGGCAGCGAGAGCACGGATGCGCGCGAGGCGCCCCTCCCCGATCGAGGAGGGCACGATCGCAGCATCGGCGACACTGGCAAGCTTGGCTGGCGTCAACTGGTGCGTGCGGACGTCGGGCCACGCATATAGTTCGCTGAAGCTGACCCAGCGCGCAGCGCCGCCCCAGACCACGGGCCAGATGGCGGCCTTCGCCAAGGGCCGCTTGAGAGCGGCAAAGGCCTCGACGACCTTCGGCATGTGGGCGCCGGACCACGCGGCGAGGTCGACGACGGCATTCTCTGGCAACCCGAGGTCACCATCGACGATCGCGAGCGCAGCTTGCGCGGCGGTCCTAGCCGCCGCCTCCAGCAGGTGTTTGTTGAGGGGCAGGTCCGGCTTGATCGAACGCCGGTCAATATCTGCGAAGAAGGGCGCATCGATGTGCCCCGCCATCGGGGACACGGCGCGATCGTCCATCGGCAGGAAGTTGAACAGCCGTGGTGACGCGAGCATCGGCGAGCCAAGGGGGACCGCCACCGAAACCACGGCGTCGCCCTTCCAGGAAAGCCAGCGCTTCAATGGGGGCGCGGCGGAGATACTGGCGCGAACCGCGTCAAGGACCTCTGGCTTCGGCAGGACTTGCCGGACGACGAGGAAGGCGTTGGTCCCGTCGAGGGTCACGCGCTCCATCCGGAGACCCTCTGGAAGCTCGGCTTCGATCGGCGCGACCTTGCGCGTCAGCCGCGTGCGCTCGGGCGGCTGCTCGGGTGCGAGCACGGCGGCGTCGAGCGACGACAATCGATCCAGAAAGAGAAGGACGGGCGCCGGCGCGCTGAGGACTGCCGCCAACTGCTTGCGGGCCAGCTCTATGGCCGGGGCCGTAGCGAGCGGAAGGGCGACTACCGTCACATAGCCTTGCTCGGCAAGCCGGCGCACTTCGGCGGATTGCTCGCGGACCGTGACCGGGACGAGATAGCGCGGCACGTTTGACGCGACCTTAGCCGCAACGTCCGCAGATGCCCCAAGGCCGACCAGCCGGTTCGCTATCTCGTCGACCGCGGCGAAGCGGAAGCAGTAACCGTCGAACTCGCGGGCGGATGTGGGACGCCCGGCCGAGAAGATGTGGACATCATCCGTCAGTGCCTCGACGCTGCGGAAACCCAAGCCCTTGTTGCCAATGCCTTCGCCAATCTCCTTGTCGCTCGTCCCGATGTTGCGGATCGCTTCAAGGTTGGAGTCCGTGAACGGACGACCCTTGTTGGCGACGAGGAGCTCGCCGCGGTCGGGGCCCTCGATTACAAGGCGGATCGCGATCTCGCCTTTTTCGTCGGGGGCGTGCGCGTCATGTGCGTTCTGGAGCAGCTCGAAGAGGACACGTTCCCCATACTGGGTCCCGATCACGTCGTTTAGGCTCTTCAGGCTCTCGTATATCTTGAGCTTGCGATGGTGCGCGTCGAGCGCATGTTCCAACTGAGAGAGCGTCAGCGCTTCTATCGCGTCGGCGGCAGTCGCCAGCACGGGAAAGATCGCCACTTCACCCGGTGATTCGACCAAATCAGCCATGTCGTTCGTAGCCCGCTCAGTACTTCTCGTGGGTGGGATCGTCGTCTGGAAAAGGGTCGACGTAGCCGAAGTCTGCAGACACCTTGGTCGACGTCACCGTTGCCTCCAGGACCTCGATCACGTCGCCGTCCATATCCCTCGACACTGTCAGGGTCACATCGAAGGTGAGGTCGTCTTCGGTATAGGGTGTCCGTGAGCCCAGGGAGACATTGTCCCCATCGATAGAGTCGCGCGCATAGAAGCTAAAGGCGGCCTCGAACCCTATCTTGGCGACCACCTTAACGGACAAAGTCAGTTGGTCTTCGTCCTCTGCAATGACAGAAGGCGCGCTAATCTTGTCCTTGTAGATGTACTGCAGCACCGCGCTGATCGGCTCCACGTCGTAGTCGAGCGGCGCGTCCGCGTTGATGTCGAAGTCGAGGCCATCGAGGTAGTATTCGAAACCTCTGTCGATCTCGTCTTCGATGGCCTTGGCCTCGCCCTTCGCCCAAACAGCAACGACCTTTTCCGCAAGGTGCCGGCCAGGATCGTTGAACCAAGACAAGAGCACGTCGAGCTCTGGGACAACCACCAAGTGTTCCGACTGTGCGGCGAACGCGGCCCAACCTTTGTCGGGGCTTACGCAAACGATGAGTGTCTTACGTGCAGCAGCCGCCTGATCGAGCCCGAGCAAAGCGAACGCATCCGGGAATTCGTGCTTTTTAGACTCCCGCGACTCGAATGGCGTCAAAACGTCGAAGTAGCGTCGTAGCACTTCAGCCGCGAGGTCCCCGTCTCCCTCCCCCGGGATGACCTCAGCGCCAACACCGTCGAGATAATCGGTTACCTGTTCTGTAGCAGCCTTAACTGGATCGACATCGAGCTGGAATTCCGCCTTAGCGGCCGCGAGATTCTTGCCCAGGCCCCACCGGCGATCATGCCGCTTCAATGCGGCGTTCAGCTCGCGTTGGGTCTCTGCCGCGGCGACAGCTATGTGTTTGGTGACTTCTTTGACGACGATCTCGGAGAGAATGAGATTGACCCCGCCTTTCTTGAACTGATCAAGGCGAGCGAGCACCGCATGAGCGAGATTGCACCCGTACTTGTCGAAGATCGCGGTATCGATCGAGATCGCTGAAATAGTCCCGTCAGCTATGCGCGCCTTAACATCGGTCTGCTGCAACTCAGGCATGCGAGCTCATTTCTCAGAACGTCTATGCTTCGCGGGTACCGGCTGGATGTTCTCTGCTCCGTGCATGTCTTGGAGTAGCCGCAAAACGTGGTTCTCCCACTCGTCTCCGTCCCAATATTCCGTATCGGCATGCATAGGCCGTTCGTCCCCCAACTCGCCAGACCAACGACCCTTGGTTGGTCTCGCGCTTCGCTCCGCAGCATTATCGAATCATTGGCAGCCGCAAGAGTTTGCAAGTAATCCAGTATAGCCGTGACGTTCTGGCTGCCCACTGTCAATCATCTGAATGTTTGAGAACCATGGCCAGCTTCTGCTTTAGACCAGTCCTGAGTAACTTAGTCTCACCGGGCTGAACGTCCGCTATCATTTTTTGGACGCCAAAGGCTGCCCGACCGCTTCCGGCCAACCGCGACGTCTGAGGAGTGGTTCGGCGATGACCGCTCTTGGCGCACACCCGCCGTCGGAGAGCTGGTGAGTTAGGTCTCCTTCCCACCCTGAGCGGGCTAACGGCCCCGGAACCAAGCGTCCAGATTTTGACCACTAGCAATCAGGCAAACTGCCCAATCCGTCGGCGATGCGATGATTTTCGCGTCACTCGTGCGCACGCTCGAAGCCGCACAGCTCCACAAATGCCGGCCTTTTGGCACAATTAGGCTTGGCATGCTCCTTGCTTCGTTGATGGTGTGCAGAGCGTCTAGGGTTCCGGCCGCAACACAGCGGTGCTGGTCCAAGAGATGCGACCGCCAGGGATGCACTGAGGCATCCGGCGGAACACGGCGGGCCAAAATCCCGGGAGAACCCTGCACGGGTTTGCTGGCGCGAACCTCTCCCGGATACGCGCTCGCAAACCCCAACATTAATTAAGTCCGGTCGCAATCCGGATCGCGAACAGGGGTACGCAATGCTTCGCAAGCTGGCCGCAATCATCCTAGCCGCATCACTCAGCCTTCCCATCGTTTCCGCCGCCGGCGCGGCGCCCAAGAAAGACTTCAAGATATGCTGGTCGATCTATGTCGGCTGGATGCCATGGGGCTATCTCTCCGATAGCGGCATCATGAAGAAATGGGCCGACAAAAACGGCATCAATGTCGAGATCACCCGCATCAACGACTATGTCGAAAGCATCAACCAGTACACCGCCGGCGGTTTCGACGGCTGTTCGATGACCAACATGGACGCGCTGTCGATCCCCGCAGGCGGCGGCGTCGACACCACCGCCTTGATCATCGGCGACTTCTCCAACGGCAATGATGCGGTGATCCTCAAGGACAAGGCAGCGCTCGCCGACATTGCCGGCCAGAAGGTCAATCTCGTCGAGCTCTCCGTCTCGCATTACCTGCTGGCGCGGGCGCTGGACACGGTCAAGCTCGCCGAGAAGGACATTACCGTCGTCAACACGTCCGACGCCGACATGGTCGCCGCCTATGGCACCAGCGACGTCACCTCGGTCGTTACCTGGAACCCGCTGGTTTCCGAGATCGTCGCCATGCCGGGTGCGCACAAGGTTTTTGATTCCGCGCAGATTCCCGGTGAGATCATCGACATGATGGTCGTCAACACCGAGACGCTGAAGGACAATCCGGCATTGGGCAAGGCGCTTGTCGGCGCGTGGTACGAGGTGATGGAGCTGATGACCTCCGACACGCCGGAAGGCAAGGCAGCCAAGGAGGAGATGGCCAAGGCGTCCGGCACCGACCTCGCCGGCTTCGACGCGCAGCTTGCCTCGACGGCAATGTTCTTCGACCCCGCCAAGGCGGTCGAGTTCACCAATGGTAGCGAATTGCCGAAGACGATGGATCTGGTCCGCAACTTCCTGTTCAGCCACGGCATTCTCGGCACCAATGCGACGAGCGTCGACGTGGTCGGCATGAGCTTTGCCGACGGATCGACGCTGGGCGACGCCAAGAACGTCAAGCTGCGTTTCGATCCAGCGTTCATGGCCGAGGCGGCCACCGCAACGCCCTGACCCGACATGCTGGCCAAGGGAATGAGTGCCAGGGATGAAGCCTCCGCGACGGGCGGTGAGGGCACCACGCGCCCTTCCCGGCCAAAGCCGAGGGTGCGCCTTCGCATGATCAATGCGAAGGTTTCGCGCGGCGGCGCCTTGTTCCTCGGCGGCTTGCCGTTCCTGTTCGTGGCGATCGCCTATCTGATCGCTTCGGCGCAACGACTGGCGGTCAATCCCAGCGACAAGCTGCTGCCTTCGCCGGTACAGATGTGGTCGGCCTTTCTTGACCTTGCCACGGTGCCGGACAAGCGCTCGGGCGACCTCATCCTGTGGGTCGACACCTATGCCAGTCTCCTCAGGCTGTTCGCGGGCGTGGGCGTTGCCACGGTCGCCGCGCTTTCGCTCGGCATTGCCATCGGCTTCATCCCGCGGGTGCGGGCTTTCCTGCTGCCCTTCGTCACCGTCGTTTGCGTCATCCCTCCGCTGGCGCTGCTGCCGATCCTGTTCATCGCGCTCGGCCTCGGCGAAACGGCCAAGATCATGCTGATCGCCGTCGGCGTCGCGCCGGTGATGGTGCGCGACATCGCCAACCGGGTGATGGAACTGCCACCAGAACTGGTGGCCAAGGCGCAAACGCTTGGCGGCAACAGCTGGACCACGGTCTTGCGGCTGGTGCTGCCGCAGATCATGCCGCGCCTCATCACTTGCGTGCGGCTGGCACTCGGACCGGCCTGGCTGTTCCTGATCGCCGCCGAAGCCATCGCCTCGACCGAAGGGCTGGGTTACCGCATCTTCCTCGTCCGCCGCTATCTCTCGATGGACGTCATCCTGCCCTATGTCGCCTGGATCACGCTGCTTGCCGTGATCACCGACTGGCTGCTGGTGCGGCTGTCGCGGGGAATTTCCCCTTGGGCGCATCCGGTGGAGGCCAGATGAGTCGCATCGTCGTTCACGGGCTGGAAAAGAGTTATGGCGATGCCCGCGTGCTCGAGCGGGTCAACGTCACCGCCGAAGCCGGCGAATTCCTGTCGCTGGTCGGCGCCAGCGGCTGCGGAAAATCGACGTTCCTGCGCATTCTGCTCGGCCAGGAGCAGCAGAGCAGCGGCGTCGTCATCGTCGGCGATGGCCCGATCGTGCCCGAGCCGACGCCGCAGCGCGGCATCGTCTTTCAGCGCTATTCGGTGTTTCCGCATCTGACCGCCATCCAGAACCTGCTGCTGGTCGAAGACTTTCGCTCGGGCGGGCCGTTTGGCCGCGTCTTCGGCGCCAGGCGCAGAAACGCCAGGCAACAGGCCGAGGCCATGCTGGCGCGGGTTGGCCTTGCCCATGCGCGCGACCTCTATCCGGCATCGCTTTCCGGCGGCATGCAGCAGCGGCTGGCGATTGCGCAGACCTTGCTCGGCCGTCCGCAGATCCTGCTCCTCGACGAACCGTTCGGGGCGCTCGATCCCGGCATCCGCGTCGAGATGCACGACCTGCTGACCGAGCTCTGGACCGAGCATGGCATGACGGTGGTGATGGTCACTCACGATATCGGCGAGGCCTTCAAGCTCGGCACCCGTGTGCTGGTCTTCGACAAGCTGCGCCACGATCCGCAGTTCCCGTCGGCTTACGGCGCGACGATCACCTACGATCTGAGGCTCGATCGCAAGACCCGGGCTTCCTCTCATCACTTGGCCAAGGTGGCCGCGATGGTCGGGACGACCCGGCCGGAAACAGCAATGGCGACGACGGCGTCGTAACGGAGAGTTTGAATGTCCAGAAATATCCCCGAACGCAGCCACCGCCGGGCAGGGCTCGTCGCCCGGGCGGCCAGGGAGCGTTTTCACCACCCCGATTTCGACGCCCGCGGCACGCAGGGCTGGAAATCGATCGAGGCCGAGGGCAAGCTGCCGGAAAACGGCTGGCGCAAGGAGCAGCAATGGGCGCTCGACATGGGCCTGCCGGGGTCGGAGTCGATCGTCGACAAGTCGATCCCGACATTCGCGCGCGGCGAGCTGCCGCATTTCGCCGGCATCAACACCTTCCTCAAGGCGCCCTATGTCGAGAACGTCCGCGATGTCGGCAAATATGATGCTGCCGTCATCGGCATTCCTTTCGACAGCGGCACCACTTACCGGCCGGGAACCCGCTTCGGGCCGCAAGGCATTCGCCGCATCTCGGCGCTGTACACGCCGTACAACTATGAGCTCGGCGTCGATTTGCGCGAGCAGATGACGCTGTGCGACGCCGGCGACGTCTTCACCATTCCCGCCAACCTCGAAAAGAGCTTCGACCAGATCACCAAGGGCGTCAGCCATGTCGCTTCGTCCGGCGCGCTGCCGATCATGCTGGGCGGCGACCACTCGATCGGTTTCCCTTGCGTGCGCGGCATCGCCGACGTGACCTCGAAGCGCATCGGCATCATCCATTTCGACCGCCATATCGACATCCAGGAAAAGGATCTCGACGAGCGCATGCACACCACGCCCTGGTACTGGGCGACCAACCTGCCGAACGTCTCGGCGACCAATCTCGTGCAGCTCGGCATCGGCGGCTGGCAGGTTCCCCGCTACGGCGTCGCCGAGGCGAGAAAACGCGGCACCAACGTGCTGACCATTGCCGACATCGAGCAGATGGGGCTTGAGAAGGCGGCGGAAATCGCGCTCGAACTCGCATGGAAAGACACCGACGCCGTGTACATCTCCTTCGACGTCGACAGCCTCGATTGCGGTTTCGTACCCGGCACGGGCTGGCCTGAGCCGGGCGGCTTCCTGCCGCGCGAGGCGCTCAAGCTGCTTGGGCTGGTGACGGCTCCCGGCATTTGCGGCCTGGAAGTGGTCGAGGTCTCGCCGCCCTACGACACGTCGGACATCACCGCGCTATTCGGCGTGCGTGTCGTCGTCGAGGCGCTTGGCTCGATGGTCGCGCACGGCAATCTCGGCAAGCACAAATCGATCATCGACAAACCGGTGAGTTTTTGACCATGCACGATGACCAACACCACAATCATGGCCATGACGACGGCCACCATCATCATGGACCGAACGGTCATCATGACCATCCGCACGCCCCTGGTCACAATGGGCCCGCTGGCAAGCCGCTGCAATGGCAGACGCCGCATCTGCCGGACCAGGCTCACGAGCCGCCGGTTGATCCCGCATCGGTCGACCTCGACCTTGTCGAAACCGCCTTCCTCGAAGGCTTTGCGCGGGCGCCGGACCCATCCAGCTTTCTGCGTCTGGCCGGCATACCCTTTGTCGGCGAGATGGCCAACGGCGTGCGGCTTCATCTCTTGCGCGTCGAAACCGAGGATCTGGTCGACGTCGGCGCGGTCATGCCGCTCGTCGGCGGCACCGGCGTCGCCTATCACCCGCTGCCGGCGCGCCTGACATCGCACCGCCGCCGCCTCGCTTTCATCTATCACGATGGCAGCGAGCAAAAGCCGCTCGGCTTCGCCGCCGCGCGCTCCCTAGCAGACCGTTCCGCCGCTTCGCAATTCCCCGTTCCCGGGCACTGAAACCAGAACCCGTCATTCTCATCAAACAGGTGCAACCATGAAAACTTTCGCAAGCATGAAGATATTTGCAAGACTTGGCGTCCTTTCAGCTCTCGCCGCCCTCACACCGTCGCTGGCGTTTGCCCATAGCGGCGGCGCTCACGTCCACGGCTTTTTCCCCGGTCTCCAACATCCGCTCCTCGGCATGGACCATCTGCTTGCCATGATCGCGGTCGGCATCATCGGCGCTCGCGCCGGCGGGCGCAGTATTGTCCTTGTGCCGCTGTTCTTCGTCTCGGCCATGGTCGCAGGGGCCTTGCTCGGCATGGCCGGCATCGGCCTGCCTTCGCTTGAAACCGGCATCGCGCTGTCGCTTGTGGTCTTCGGCGCCATGGTCGGCCTCGCCAGGCCGCTGCCGCTGGCCGCCGCGACGGCACTGACGGCCCTGTTCGGCCTCTTCCACGGCAACGCCCACGGCCTTGAGAGTCCCGAGAGCGCCGGCGGCATCGCCTACGCCGCTGGCTTCATGCTCGCCACGTCGATGCTGCATGCAATCGGCATTCTGTCCGCTGTCAAGCTGGCTCGTTGGCCGACGACGGTCCGCACCGCTGGAATCGCCACCTCGCTGGTTGGAATGGCCATGGCGGCCCAAGCTTTTTGAGACGTAGGCAGTCGGCGAACAGAACTGGAAAGCAGATGAGCCAGAAGTGGTCGATGAGGCTGCGGCGCGTCCGCGATTTGCTGTACCAGATCCTGAAGGTCCGAGCCCAACGGCTTTGAGGGGCGCGGTATTCGCGTCCCTCCGGTCGAAATGAGCGTCAGAACTCGAGCGCCTGCCTGAGCGCCGGACCGCTCCTGACACGCAGATCGAGGTCGGCCTCGATATGGTCGATGTGGTGCAGCATCAGGGCGCTGGCGCGTTCGGAATTGCCATTTTCCAGCGCCTCCAGGATATTCATGTGTTCGCTATGGCCGCAGCTCGAGACGCCCGAGCGGCCGTAGAGCGCGATCACCAGCGATGACCGCGCCACCAGTTCTTCCATGAAGCGCTGGAGGATGGCGTTTCCGGCAACCGAAGCCAGCAGCAGGTGAAAATCGCCCGAAGCCTTGATTTCCGAGCGTCTTGCATTTGGTCCGCGTTCGGCAATGAAGCGGCCCTCTTCATCGAGCTGCGCCTTGAAGGCAGCGACATGGTCCGGCGTCATCCGCCCGGCTGCGGCAATCGCTATGCCGGGCTCGATCAGCCGGCGCGAAGCGAAGACCTGGCGCGCTTCCTCCGGCGACGGGTTGGCGACGAAGGCGCCACGATTGCGCTCGGTCCGTACCAGGCCTTCGAAGGAGAGCATCTGCAGCGCCGCGCGCGCCACGGTGCGGCTGACATCGAATAAAGTGCCGACCTCGCCTTCCGACAGCTTGGTTCCGGGCGCCAGCCGGCGGTCGACGATCGCGTCGCGCAACTGGTCGCGGATCGCCTGGGCGCGATCCTCGTTGGCACTGTCGACAGCAGGGAAAGTCTGGTCGGCTATATTCATGATGGTGGTCCCTGCGCCTTTCTACCCTGAATCGGGTCGCTTGCACGAGGGGCAAAGTGAATACGATGCCGGAAAAGATTGCATACAATTTGGCGAGAATCGCTGGCGATCGCCTATAATTTGTGCATTCTCAGGCATGCCGTTTCGAGGGGCAGCCGGGAGCAATTCTGATTTTCCCAAGGAATCAATCGTTTGAGGCCGATCTGGGGCAACTGGCATGCATGATGCTTTGCTTAAGTTGATTTAGAGAGGAAGCCGGATGTCCAAAGCCGCCGAAATCGACATCGTGTCCGTTTCGAAGATCTATGGCGCAACGACTGCCGTCGAAGACATCAGCTTGAAAATCCCCGCGGGAACCTATTGCTGCCTGCTCGGGCCGTCCGGCTGCGGCAAAACCTCGACGCTGCGCATGATTGCCGGCCACGAAAGCATATCGAGCGGCGACGTGCGTCTCGGCAACACGGTGGTCACCGACCTGCCGCCGGCCAGGCGCGGCACCGCCATGATGTTCCAGTCCTACGCGCTGTTTCCGCATCTCGACCTGGTCGACAATGTTGCGTTCAGCCTCAAGATGAAGGGCGTCGGCAAGGAACAGCGCCGCGCCAGGGCGCTCGATATGCTGAAGCTGATGCAGATGGAGGGCTACGCCGGCCGCCGCCCGGCGCAGCTTTCGGGCGGACAGCAGCAACGCGTCGCTCTGGCCCGCGCGCTGATCACCGACCCCGAAGCGCTGCTGCTCGACGAGCCGCTATCGGCACTCGATCCATTCCTGAAGATCCGCATGCGGGCGGAACTGAAGAAGCTGCAGACGTCGCTCGGCATCACTTTCGTCCACGTCACCCACAGCCAGGAGGAGGCGATGGCGCTCGCCGACCTGATCGTGGTCATGAACGACGGCCGTATCGAGCAGGCGGCGCATCCGCGCATCGTCTTCGAGCGGCCGGCCACCGCGTTCGTCGCCCGCTTCATGGGCGATCACAACGTCGTCTCCGGCCGCGTCAGCGGCAGCCGCGACGGCATGGTTGTCTTCGATGTGCCGGGTGGGGCCTCGCTTGCGGCCAGCGGGCAGGGCAGGGCGATCGGCGAGCCGATCGATATCGCCATTCGCACCGACCATGTGCGGATCGGCGACCCACTGGCCACCGGGCTCGGCTTCACCGGCATCGCTTCCAACGTCGAATACCGCGGCTCGACCGTAAAACTCTCGGTCAATGGCGCCGGCATCGAGGATTTTACCGTCATCGTCGACGACACCAGCTTCTTCGCCAAGCCGGTCGCCGTCGGCGACGCGGTGCCGATCGCCTGGGACGCCGAGGACGCGATCGTCCTTGGCCGTCTCGATTCCTGAACCAGAACCACCAATCAAAACAGGGGAACTGACATGACCAACGCCACCGACAACAAGACAGGAATTTCCCGCCGCTCGCTGCTCAAGACCGGTGCTGCCGCCGTCGGTCTTGCCGCCGGTTCGGGTGCCATCACCGGGTTTCCGACGATCTGGGCGCAGAACCCGATCACGCTGCGCCAGTTCGGCACCGGCGTGTCGAACCTCAACGCCATTGCCGACAAGTGCAAGGCCGACCTCGGCATCACGCTGGAAATGACCGCGACCGATTCCGACGCCGCCGCCCAGCGCGCGGTGACCCAGCCGGACAGCTACGACATCGCCGACATCGAATACTGGATCGCCAAGAAGGTGTATCCGTCCGGCGTGATGCAGCCGATGGATGTCAAGAAGCTGAAATATTACGACAAGATCGTGCCGCTGTTCATCACCGGCAAGCTGACGCCCGACAGCGTCATCGCCCAGGGCACCGCGCCCCATACGGTCGGCTTCGTCGAGGCGCAGGACGCCAAGACCTTCGCCGAGCAGCCGACGCAGTGGATGACGATGGTTCCGACCATCTACAATGCCGATACGCTCGGCATTCGCCCCGATCTTGTCGGCCGCGAGATCACCACCTGGGCCGACATCATGGATCCGGCCTTCAAGGGCAAGGCCGCCATTCTCAACATCCCGTCGATCGGCATCATGGATGCGGCGATGATCATGGAAGCCATGGGCAACATCAAATATGCCGACAAGGGCAACATGACCAAGGAGGAGATCGACAAGACGATCGACTTCCTGATCAAGGCCAAGCAGGACGGCCAGTTCCGGGCGTTCTGGAAATCGTTCGACGAGAGCGTCAATTTGATGGCATCGGGCGAAGTGGTCATCCAGTCGATGTGGTCTCCGGCCGTCGCTGCGGTCCGCTCCAAGGGCATCGCCTGCAAGTACCAGCCGCTCAAGGAAGGCTATCGCTCGTGGGGCGGCGGCCTCGGCCTGGCGGCGCACCTCAAGGGCGCCGAGCTCGACGCCGCCTACGAGTACATCAACTGGTACTTGTCCGGCTGGGTCGGCGCCTACCTCAACCGCCAGGGCTATTACTCGGCCGCCATGGATACGGCCAAGCAGTTCATGTCCGAGGACGAATGGGGCTACTGGGTCGACGGCAAGCCGGCCAAGGGCGACATCATGGCGCCGGACGGCAAGATCATGGAGAAGGCGGGCGCGGTGCGTGACGGCGGCTCTTTCGTCGAGCGCATGGGCAAGGTCGCCTGCTGGAACTCGGTCATGGACGAGGACCGCTACATGGTGAGGCGCTGGAACGAATTCATCGCGGCGTAGTGCCTTCTTGCCTTCTCCCCTTGTGGGAGAAGGTGGCCGAGCGAAGCTCGGTCGGATGAGGGGTGTTGGACGGATCGCCAACGCTGAGTTTCTTCCAACACCCCTCATCCGTCTTGCCGCTGCGCGCCAATCCACCTTCTCCCACAAGGGGAGAAGGGACGCAGCTCCGGTCGCCTCGCAGCCTACCGAGATGTTGATGACAGCAGTGCTCGAACGTCCTGCAATGATCAAGGCCAAACCGGCCAAACGCCGCCGCGTCTCGGTCGCACGCCTCGTTCCCTACCTGCAGGCGGCGCCGCTGGCGCTGATCCTCGGCGCGTTCCTTTTGCTGCCGATCCTGATGATCGCCGTGGTCTCCTTCTGGGACTACGATTTCGCGGCGATGTATCCGGATTTCCTGACCATCAACTACGCCGACACGCTCGGCTCGTGGGTGACCTGGAAAACCTATCTGAACACGCTGAAATACGCTGGTATCGTCTGGGCACTGACGCTGTTCGTCGGCTTCTGGGTCGCCTATTTCCTCGCCTTCCATATCAGGACCACCGCCATGCAGATGGTGCTGTTCCTGGTCTGCACGGTGCCGTTCCTGACCTCCAACATCATCCGCATGATCTCGTGGATTCCGGTGCTTGGCCGCAACGGCCTGGTCAACTCGACGCTGGTTGAGATCGGGCTGATCCCGAAGCCGATCGAATGGCTGCTCTATTCCGAATTCGCCGTGGTGATGGCCATGGTGCATCTCTACACGCTGTTCATGGTGACGCCGATCTTCAACACGCTGATGCGCATCGACAAGTCGCTGATCGAGGCCGCGCGCGATGCCGGCGCGTCCGGCTGGCAGGTGTTGTGGAACGTCGTCATCCCGCTTGCCAAGCCCGGCATGGCGATCGGCACCATCTTCGTCGTCACGCTGGTGATGGCCGACTTTTCGACGGTGCAGGTGATGTCCGGTGGACAGAGCGCATCCGTCGCGCTGATGATGAAGAACCAGATGTCGCTGCTGCAATATCCGGCAGCGGCCGCCAACGCGGTCGTGCTGCTGGTGCTGGTGCTGCTGATGGTCGCCGGCATCCTGCGCATCGTCGACATCCGCAAGGAGCTGTGAGGCGATGAGCCGGGACAAGCGCACCCTTGAATTCTACGTGCTGGCGGCATTCTTCGCCCTTTTCGTGCTGTTTCTCTACGGCCCGCTCTCGGCGATCCTGATCCTGTCCTTCCAGGGCGAGAATGGCGGGCTGACCTTTCCGCTGAACGGCGTTTCGCTGCACTGGTTCGCCAATCTGTTCGAACGCCAGGCGGTCGGTGATTTCGGCGGCAGCTTCAAACGCTCCTTTATTCTTGGCCTGATGGTGATGATCGTCACCGTCGGCGTGTCGCTGCTTGCCGGTCTTGCCTTTCGGCAAAAATTTCGCGGCGCCACCGCATTGTTCTATCTGGCAGTCGCCAGCCTGGTCGTGCCGTCGATCATCATCTCGCTCGGCATCGGCGTCGTCTTCCAGCAGATCGGCTTTCGTCCCGCCTGGTACACCTCTGCTTTTGGTGCCCATCTGACCTGGACCTTACCTTTCGGCGTGCTGATCATGTTCGCCGTCTTCAACCGGTTTTCGCCGGCCTATGAGGAAGCCGCGCGGGACTTGGGCGCGACCTCCTGGCAGACCTTCGCGCATGTCGTGCTGCCGATGATCGCGCCCAGCCTGATCGGTGTCGGCCTGTTCGGTTTCACCCTGTCCTATGACGAGTTCGCCCGCACCCTGATGACCTCGGGCACGTTCAACACGCTGCCGCTCGAAATCTACGGCATGACGACGAATGTGACGACGCCAGTGCTCTATGCGCTGGGTACCGTGACCACGGTATTTTCCTTCCTGGTGATTTTGGCGACGCTCGGCGCAATCGCCTATGTCGGCGGCCGTCGGCCGCGAGCTTGAGAGAACCGCAGTGCAGATCCTCGTCGTCAATCCGAACACCACCGCCAGCATGACCGAAACCATTGCAGCGGCGGCGCGGCTCGTCGCCGCCGCCGGAACGGACATCGTCGCCGTCACCTCGTCGATGGGACCTGTGTCGATCGAAGGCTACTACGACGAGGCGCTTGCCGTGCCGGGCTTGCTGATCGAGATCGCCGCCGGCGAACGCTCGGGCGCGCAGGCCGCGATCGTCGCCTGTTTCGACGACACCGGCCTGGATGCGGCGCGCGCCATGGCCAGCATTCCGGTCATCGGCATCTGCGAGGCAGCGCTCAGCACGGCGTCTTTCATCGCCCAGCGCTTCACCGTCGTCACCACGACCGAGCGCTCGCGCGTGCCGGTCGAAGCGCTGGTGCAGCGCTATGGCATGGCAGGACGGGCACGCGTGCGCGCTGCCGACATTCCGGTTCTTGCGCTCGAAGACCCAACCTCCGATGCGATCCTGAAGCTGCGCGGCGAGATCGCGCGCGCGCTCGACGAGGATCGCGCCGAGGCCATCGTGCTTGGCTGTGCCGGCATGGCCGATCTCGCCGCCGCGCTGCGGCGGGAGTTCGGCGTTCCGGTCATCGACGGCGTCGGCGCCGCGGTCAAGCAGGCCGAGGCACTGATCGCGCTTGGCCTGTCGACGTCCAAGCGTGGCGCCTATGCAAACCCGCTGGCAAAGCCCTATCTTGGCGCATTGAAGTCCTTCGCCCCCGGTACCGTAGCCACCGAGTGAGGCAATGCGCCGAACGATCAGAACGCTCGCACTTGAAGACGTAAAAATCCTTGTCGACTGGGCGGCAGCGGAGGGCTGGAATCCCGGTGTTGGCGATGCCGTGGCGTTCCATGCGGCGGATCCAGACGGCTTCATCGGCGCCTTTGTCGATGGCGAGATGGTGGCCGGTATTTCGGCCGTCGCCTATGGCGACGATTTCGGCTTCATCGGTCTCTACATCTGTCGGCCGGACAGGCGCGGTGAGGGCCATGGCAAGGCGGTCTGGGATGCCGGCATGGCGCGGCTCGGCGACCGTACGGTCGGCCTCGATGGTGTCGTCGAACAGCAGGCCAATTACCGCAGCATGGGTTTTGCGCCGGTTTATCGGACGATCCGTTTCGTCGGGTCGCCGAACGGTCCGGCAGCTGCCGACAGCGACATTTGCGTCATAGGCGCGGAACTCATGGCTGACGTTCTGGACTACGACAGCCGGTTCTTTCCCGCTCCGCGGCGATCCTTCCTAAAACACTGGCTGCGCCCGCCGCACATCGCGCTTGCGATCGTCAGGGATGGCGCCATCGCGGGCTACGGCGTCGCGCGCCGCTGCCGGGACGGTTGCAAGATCGGCCCGCTCTTTGCCAATAGCCTGGACGCGGCAAGCCGCCTGTTCGCGGCCCTCGCGCTCATGTCGGGTCCCGAAAACGTCCATCTCGATGTTCCCGAGACCAGTGGCAGTTTTGCAGGTCTGTTGTCGTCCGCCGGTCTTCAACCAGGTTTCGAGACTGCCCGAATGTACAGGGGGCGCGCGCCGCAGCTCATGCAGTCCGGGGTCTTTGCGATAACGACCCTGGAGCTTGGCTGAGGGCAGGCATCAGATTTTTGTGCGCAGTGCCGGCTGCCCACGCAACGGAATTCAATGTTACCTGCGGCGGGGTCAGCTAGCCTGCCTCATCCAGTCGGTCGTGTAGTCATCTCCGAAAGGGATGAAGGCGCCGCCAAGTTTCCGCATGCGCTAAAACGTTCGCACGCCTCGATGTGCAGCGTTCCAGTCGCGCCAACGCATCAATTTGGGAAAGAAGCCGGTCGACGGGAGAAATACTCTTCTAAAGGCGGGAACAATACCGTCGAAGTGCTGTTAGGTCAGCTCCTCTAACGGAGATAGGCCATGTTCTTGCGCGTCGACAAGCTTCAGATCGAATTACCGGCACCGGCCCAACAGGATGTCAATGCCGCTTCAGCGCTCCAGGAGTTGCTTGGCGGAAAATACGGAGAAATGTCCACACTCGGTAACTACCTCTTCCAAAGCTTCAATTTCCGATCGAAGAGCAAGTTGAGGCCGTTCTACAGCCTGGTTGCGGCCATAACCGCCGAAGAGCTTGGCCATGTCGAATTGGTCAGCAACGGGGTGTCGATGCTTGCGAACGGCCCTGATGAACCCGGCGCTGACACGGTAGGTCCGACAGATATCACCGGCGCGCCGTTCGAAATGATGAAGGACGCGAGGCTGGCTGCCGGATTTTTGTCGCATGGTGGTGGCGCCGTGCCGATCGATTCAAACGGCCTGAGCTGGAACAAGGATTTCGTTACAACGACCGGCAACGTCATTTTCGACCTCCTCCACAATTTCCATCTCGAATGCGGAGCCCGCCTTCACAAACTGCGGGTCTACGAAACCTTGTCGGACCCAACCGGACGGGAGGTCTGCGGATATCTGCTGGTAAGGGGATCGGTGCACGCCCATGCCTATGCCCTCGCGCTCAAACAGATAACGGGTGTCGAAATCGAGAAGATGCTTCCGACGCCCAACATTCCGCTGGCCAACATCCCGGAGAGCCAGAAATATCTTGAGGAAGGCTCGCACCGACGCCTTTATACATTCAGCCCCGAAGATTACCGTGAAATAGCCGGCATCTGGGGCAATGGCGAAATGGCCCTCCCGGACGATCCTCCAGGTGAATTGGAGGTGGTCGAGGGAATGCCAGAGGGCGGAAAGATCCAGGAGTTGGTGGGAGAGCCGTCAGCTTTCACACCGGACTACGCGCCTGAGGAAATGTACGAGATTGCTACCAAGCTTTACAAGGCGTCTCGGTAGCGAACCTCGAGCGGTTAGCGAGCTTGTCGAAGCCCGCTAACCTCCCTCATCCAGCCGGTCGCGCGCTCCGGCTAATACAATGGCTTGGCCATGTGCCGGGGTGCCGGCCATTCCGTCGTGATCCCGGGCTGCACCGGCCGCTCGAGATAGGTCGACAGAACCACATAGCTTCGCGTCGAGGTCACGCCGGGCGTTTCGTAAAGACGCGACAGCAGGCCTTCTAGCGCCCTTGTGTCCTCGGTGCGGACCTTGATCAGCATGCATGTGTCGCCGGCCACCGAATGAATCTCCTCGACTTCGGGATGCTCGGAAATCGCCATCAGTTCGGGGGTCTTTCCCCAACCCTTGGTGTCGATGTGGACGAAAGCGAGCAACGGCTTGCCCACCGCCTTGGGATCGATGATTGCCGCGGTGTTGCGGATGGCGCCGCTGCGCCGAAGCCGCTTCACCCGTTCATGCGCGGCCGGCGGCGACAGGCCGACACGATCACCGAGCTCGGCATAGCTGACCGTGGCGTCGTCGACCAGAACGCCTAATATCTTTCGGTCGGTTGCGTCGACATCGCGGGCAGCAGGCCTGTTCTGCAGAATGCCATCTGTTTCTTCATCCATGGTGAAATTCCTTATTGATACAGAATTTAATACGGCGATTATCGCCATATGTCGAACAGTGATCAAGTCGCAACATTGACGGCAAGGCCGCCTATCCCGGCGCTCGCCTATCTCTTGACCGGATGCATCGCGGTGATCGGCTCGAACTCGCTGGTTCTCGGTCCGATAGCGCCGGCGGTGGCCGCATCGTTTGCGACGAGCGTGCCGGCCGTCATGATCGCGTCCGCTGCGTTCGGGCTTGGAACGTCGGCAAGCGCCCTGTTCCTGGCCCGCCATATCGATCGGCTCGGCGCCCGCCGCATGCTGCAAGGGGCGTTGCTGCTGCTGGCGGTCGCGCTTCTCGCCAGCGCCGCCGCGCCGACGGTAACGACGCTGGTTGCAGCCCAGCTTCTCGCCGGCATCGCCGCCGGTATCGCCATGCCGGCAATCTACGCCAGCGCCGCTGCGATCGCGCCGCCTGGCCGCGAAAGTGGAACCATCGGTGTCGTGCTGACCGGATGGACCCTGAGCATGGTCGCCGGCGTCTCATTGTCGGCGGTGCTTGCCGATCTGGTGCATTGGCGCGCCGTTTTCGCAGCGGTTGCGGTGCTTGCGGCGCTCGCGTTGACCGGCCTTACGCTGACGTCGTTGAGCGATGTCAGGAAAAGCGGCCCGGCGCCGACGCCGCTCGGCGCCTTGGCCGTTCCCGGCATAGTGCCGCTCCTGGTCGCCTGCGGCGCCTTCATGACCGCATTCTACGGCGTCTATGGCTATCTTGGCGATCACCTTCACAATGGCTTGGGACGGCCGGTCAGCGCCAACGGCTTGGCGGCGCTCGCTTATGGCGCCGGCTTTGGCATGGCGGCACTGCTTGACGGCGTGATCGATCGGCTTGGCGCGCGACGTGTCATGCCGTTCGCCTATCTCCTCGTCGCGGCCGTCTATGTCGCGCTGGCCGCGGCAGGCAGTAGTTTCCATCTGACTATCGCCATGGTCGCGCTCTGGGGCCTTGCCAATCATTTCGGGCTGAACGTCCTGGTGATGCGCCTCTCGGCGCTCGATCCGGCGCGGCGCGGCACGATCATGGGCCTGAACAGCGCAGTGACCTATCTCGCGGTGTTTGTCGGCACCACCGCCTTCGGACCGCTCTATTCCAGCTTCGGCTTTGCGGCATCGGCAATGGTCGCCGCGCTGCTCATGCTGGTTGCCGCTGCGGCGGCGGCGTGGCATTCGCCGCGGCCCGTGTAGTCGCGGAGCCACGCGGCGGCAGCGCTTGCGCTCCCCGCCTTTCCTTCGATAAATGCAAATGAAAGTGCTACGCGTCGGAAGCGCTGTATACCGGTATCCGGCTGTGAGCCTGTCTGGACAAGCGATGAACATGACGCTTGAAACCACCGCCGACCCTTCGCCGAAAGAACTCGCTTTTCTCGGGGAGCGGCTCAGCGCGTTCAACGACAGCGAAGTCGGTCCGGCCAACAGGAAGGTGCTCGCCGTGTTCGTGCGCGACGAGCACCGTGCGGTTGTCGGCGGCATCTCGGGATACACCGCCTGGGGCTGGCTCTATGTGCAGTGGCTGTGGGTTGATGAGCGGCTGCGCGGCCAGCGCATGGCCGGCAGGATGTTGGACGCAGCCGAACAGGAGGCCGTCGCACGCGGCTGTCATGGCGCCTTGATCGACACCTTCAATCCCCAGGCGGCCAAGGCCTATGAGCGTCAGGGGTATCGGCTGTTCGGCGTGCTTCCCGATTTTCCCGCCGGTCGCAGCCGCGTCTTCCTGCAGAAGAAACTGCTGGCTTGATCAGCCGGCAAGGCGTCCGCCGCGCATCGGCTGTGGCACACCGGTGGTGGTCGGAAAACTGATCGGCAGGCCCCTGAGCACGCGAACCGCCAGGAAGGCAAAGCACTCCGCCTCGACCGCGTCACCCTTCCAGCCGAGCGCCTCCGCCGGCACCGCTTCGACGCCGGCGCGGCTGGCGAGCATGGCCATGATCGTCGGGTTGTGGCGGCCGCCGCCGCTGACCACCAGCCGCTTCGGCCGGTGCGGCAGGAGGTCGAGCGCCTTGCCGACGGCCGCAGCGGTGAAGGCCGTCAGCAGTGCGGCACCATCCTCAGCGTTCATCCCGTCCGCCATGGCTGCGCCGAAATCGAACCGGTCAAGCGACTTTGGATAGGGCTTGGCCAGGTAGGGATGCTGCAGGAGCTTGGCCAGCTTGGCTTCGTTGACGGTGCCGGTCCGCGCCAGCGCGCCGTCGCGATCCATGTCGCCCAGCCCTTTCGCCTTGATGAAATCGTTAAGCGGCGCATTGGCCGGTCCGGTGTCGAAGGCGACGACATTGTCCTTGCCGTCCCACCAGGTGATGTTGGCGACGCCGCCGAGATTGAGCACCGCCGTGTCGCCGCTGATATCGGCATCGCGCAGCAGCGCGGCGTGATAGGCGGCCGACAGCGGCGCCCCCTGCCCGCCGGCGCGCATGTCGGCCGAACGGAAATCATAGGCGACCTTGGTCCCCAGTATGGCATGCATCAAAGCCCCATCGCCGAGCTGGCGGGTCTGGCCGAGCCGGCCGGTTTGCGGGGCGCGATGCAGCACGGTCTGGCCATGGAAGCCGACGACGCCGATATTGGCCATCGTCAGCCCGTAGCTTTCGACCAGGTC
The DNA here is from genome assembly GCF_000502375.1 of Mesorhizobium sp. L48C026A00. Lineage (NCBI taxonomy): Bacteria > Pseudomonadati > Pseudomonadota > Alphaproteobacteria > Hyphomicrobiales > Phyllobacteriaceae > Mesorhizobium > Mesorhizobium sp. L48C026A00. The sequence continues at coordinate 65,566 of NZ_AYWU01000012.1, forward strand.
CTTGACGGCTGCTGACTGGGCGCGCGTTAGCGCTTCTTCGGCTTCGCGAAAGATCGCCGGTTCCGGCCCGGAAAAATTCCACGCCCTGGCCTGATCCAGCGTCTCCTCCAGCAGCGTCCGGATCGATCCGGGGTAGGGCGCCAGCGTGTAGGTGCCGAAATCCTCGATCCGCTCGCCGTCGGTCTTGATCAGCGCAACATCGATATTGCCGTCCAGCACCGTGCCGGTCATCAGCCCGACGGCCCAGATTGGTTCGCCACTTTTCGCAATCATCATTTGTTAGGCTCCGTTGGCGCGATCGCCGACCGATGGGCGAATCTCGATAATCCCGCTGTCGAAATGATGTGTCGGATGGATCCGTTTGGGGAGCAAGGTCTCCCATGCCCCTGCCTTTGTCGAAGTCGATCCATCCTGTATACTGGTATACCGGTATCCAGACAGCTCACGCCGTCTTTTCGCCGATCGCCTTTCGCAAAAACCCGCCCGCATTGTCGAGCGCCTTGCGCGCCTCTTCGATGCCCAGCCCGGTGATTGTCACCAGTATCGCCAGCTTGACGTCTTTGCCGGTCTGGTCGAGCGCCCGTCGTGCCTGCTGCGCTGTGCAGCCGGTGGTCTGCATCACGATCCCGACCGCCCTGGCGACCAGCTTCTTGTTGCTGGGATTGAGGTCGACCATCAGGTTCTGGTAGCTCTTGCCGCTCCGGATCATGCTGGCTGTCGTCAGCATGTTGAGAACCAGCTTTTGCGCGGTTCCCGACTTCAACCGGGTCGAGCCGGCGAGAACCTCGGGGCCGACAAGCGGAGAGATGGCAATGTCGGCAATGCCGGCAATGACTGACCTGGGGTTGCAGGAAAGTGCCACCGTCGTTGCTCCCACCTGCCTTGCATAGGTCAGGCCGCCAATGACGTAGGGTGTGCGGCCGCTGACCGCGATGCCGACCACCACATCGTCGGCGGTCAACTTGATGCCCTGCAGTGCCTTGATGCCTTGTTGCGGATCATCCTCGGCGCCTTCCACAGCCCGCACCAGCGCATTCGGGCCGCCGGCGATCAGACCGAGCACCATGCCCTCGGGCACGCCAAATGTCGGCGGACACTCCGAGGCGTCGAGAACCCCCAGCCGGCCGCTCGTGCCGGCGCCCATATAGACAAGCCGCGCGCCTTTTTGAAACGCACCAACGATCCGGTCTACCGCGGCAGCAATTTCCGGAATGACCTTCTCGACGGCGGCCGGAACGCCGCTGTCCTCGTTATTGATCATGCGCAGGATCTCGATGGTCGGCAACAGGTCGATATCCATCGTCCTCGGGTTCCGATCCTCGGAAACCAGCCGCTCCAGCTCCGCCATCAACTCCTGTTCGTTCATCCGCCTGCTTTCAAACTTCTTGCCATCGGCAACAAGTAATGTGATGCGGCGCCGGGCGTTGACCAGTCCCAGAGCTGGCATCGACAGGCTCGCCGGCCAAACAAATGTTGACAACATCATCTGTTGTTGGTCAAAGTTCAGCATGAATTGCACGGGCCGGGGTGAGGCGATGGACGACCTTGGAGCACAGGAACAGGCAGTGCTGGATCTCATTGCGGCGAACCCGTTCGCCGGCCAGCAGGATATAGCGACCGCGCTCGGCATTGCCCGCTCGACCGTCGCGGCCCACATCGTGCAGCTCGTCAACAAGGGCTACATTCTTGGTCGCGGCTATGTCTTGCCGGCCTCCAAGCGCATGATCTGCATCGGCGGCGCCGTCCTCGACCGCAAGTACCACGCCAGGAAGGATCTGATCTTCGGGACGTCGAACCCGGTCGCCGGCTACCGCAGCTTCGGCGGCGTCGCCCGCAACGTCGCCGAGAACCTTGTCCGCCTCGGCGTCGACATAAGCTTCGTTTCGATTGTCGGCGACGACGAGACCGGCCGCTCGCTGGTGCGGCATCTGCGCGACCTGGGCGCCGACGTCAGCCAGGTCATCACCACCACGGAGCGGCCGACGGCGGAATATGCAGCGATCCTCGACCTCAATAACGATCTCGTGCTCGGCATCGCCGACATGGAGATCTTCGATCTGTTTTCGCCCTCCTGTCTCGACCGTTTCTGGCCGCATCTGGCTTCGGCGAATTGGGTGTTCATCGACTGCAACCTGCCGGCCGCGACGATCGCAGCGCTGATGTCACGCAAGCAGGGCGCGCGCTTCAAGCTCGCCGTCGACACGGTGTCGTCGCCGAAATCGGCGCGCCTGCCCAAGGACCTGACCGGCATCGACCTTTTATTCACCAACCATGACGAGGCCAATACGATGCTTGGCATCACCGATGCCGACAAGCGGCTGAAGCCGAAAGAGGCCGCGGCGGCGCTGCGCGCGGCCGGCGCCAGCGGGGTGATCGTGACCATGGGCGCGCACGGATTTGCGGTCGCGACCGAAGGCGGCGTGGCAACGATGCGTTCCGTCCCGGCCCGCGCCGTCGACATCACCGGAGCCGGCGACGCAATGATTGCCGGCACCCTGTACAAGGTGCTTTCGGGCGATCCCGTGCTTGACTCGGCGCGCACCGGGGCGTTGCTCGCCACGCTGACCACCGAGAGCGAATCCAGCGTCCATCCCGATCTGTCGCCGCGCTTCCTCACCGCCGGCATGTACCGCATTCCCGCCTGAACGCGAGCCGAACCCTGAAAGCGAAATGACGATGAAACCTTCCCTTCTCCACCTGAACGACGAAGTCGCGGCAGCACTTCGAGAAGGCCGCGCGGTGGTGGCGCTGGAATCGACGATCATCACCCACGGCATGCCCTATCCGGCCAATCTGGAGACTGCCCGCGGCGTCGAGACCGTGGTGCGCGAGAATGGCGCCGTGCCTGCCACCATCGCGGTGGTTGCCGGCAAGATCAAGGTCGGGCTCGATGACCGTGAACTGGAGCAGCTGGCAGCGGCAAAGGACGTGGTCAAGGCGTCCGGGCGCGACCTCGCCGCCATTATGGTGGGCGGCGGCTCGGCCGGAACCACGGTTTCGGCGACGATGCGGATCGCTGCATTGGCCGGCATCGGTATTTTCGCGACCGGCGGCGTCGGCGGCGTGCATCGTGGCGCCGAGGCCAGTTTCGATATCTCGGCCGACCTGACCGAACTCGGCCAGACCGGCACGACCGTCGTCTGCGCCGGCGTGAAATCGATCCTCGATATTGCAAAAACGCTGGAATATCTGGAGACCCAGCGCGTGCCGGTGATTGCCTACCAGAGCGACGACTTTCCGGCTTTTTATACGCGCTCCAGCGGACTTAAAGCCGATCACCGCCTCGATACGCCGCAGGAGATTGCGCAGGCCATGCTGCTGCACGAGCAGATCGGCTCGGGCACAGGCATCCTCGTCGCCAATCCAATTCCGCAACTGGATGCGCTCGATCCAGCCTTCATCGATGGCACGATCGCCGCGGCGGTGGCGGAAGCCGAAAAACGCGGCATCGGTCGCAAGGAACTGACGCCGTTCCTGCTCGCCCGCATCAACGAGCTTTCGCAGGGCCGCAGCCTGAAGGCTAACATCGCGCTGGTCCGCAACAACGCGGCGCTCGCTGCCCGCATTGCCGTGGCGCATGCGGGATTGAAGGACATTAAATAGCGGAACTGCCGGCCACAATCGCTGACCTGTCCAGCCGCTTTCCAGCCGCGACAGGAGTTCGGCAACCCTCTGGAACATGGGGCTCAGTCGTCCGCCCTGGGCGCCTCGGTCTCGGCGCGAACCAGCTTGATGTCGGCTCCCGCCGCCCAGGCGCCGATATCCTCGCGGCGCAATGCCGCCGCCATCATGTCCGGAAACAGATCCGGCGTGCAGGCGAAGACCGGAATGCCAAGTGCGGCAACCGAACCTGCCATTGCCGGATCATAGCCGGGCCGGCCTTGGTCGGTCAGTGCCAGAAGCACGACGACATTGACGCCGGATCGAACCAGCGCCGCCAGCCGCCGCAGCAATTCCTGGCCATTGCCGCCCTCGTAGAGGTCGGTGACCAGCACCAGATGCGACTTGGTTGGCCGCTCGATACGGTCGGCGCAATAGGCGACGGCCTGGTTGATATCGGTGCCGCCGCCAAGCTGCACGCCGAACAGCACTTCGACGGGATCGCTGAGTTCTTCGGTAAGGTCGACGATGGCCGTATCGAAACAGACGAGCTTGGTGCGCACGACCGGCAGCGAGGCCATCACTGCCGCGAAGATCGAGGCGTAGACGACCGAGCTTGCCATCGAGCCGGACTGGTCGACGCAGAGAACGACTTCGTCAAGGTCGACTAGCCGACGCTGCTTGCGCATGAAACCAACCAGCTTCTCCGGCACGATAGTTTTGTGCTCGGGCTGGTAGTGGCGAAGGTTCGCCGAGATGGTGCGCTGCCAGTCGATATCGCGCGCACGCGGACGTTTGGTGCGCTTCGATCGGTCGAGCGCGCCGCGTATCGCCTCGGCGGTCTTCTGCTCCAGCTTCTGCATCAGCTTGGCGACGATGTCGGCGATGATCGTGCGGGCGATGTCCTTGGTCTTGGCCGGCATGACTGAACGCAGTGAAATCAGGTCGGCGACCAGGTTGACGCCCGCCTCGATCGCCTTGAGGAACTCCGGCTCCATCAGCATCTGCTTCAGGTCCAGCCGTTCGAAAGCGTCCTTCTGGACGATCTGAACGACCTGCGCGGGAAAGAAGGAGCGAATGTCCCCCATCCATTGCGCAACGCGCGGTGCCGAGCGGCCAAGCCCGCCACGCCGCTTGCGCGGGTCACTGGCCGCCGCGCTGGCACCATCGCCGTAGAGAGCATCGAGTGCCGCCGAAAGTCGTTTGTCGTCGCTGGAAAGTGCCGCCGACGCCTCGTCATCGGCGCCGATCGCCAGGCGCCAGCGGCGCTCCCCTCCGGCATCTGCAGTGAGTCGGCCGGGCCCGTTCATTTCGCCCTCGTCATCCATTGCCGCTTCCTCCCCTCAGCGATGGTCCAAGCCGTTCCAGGTGTCGGCGCCATGCCTCGCCATCCGGCGTCGGCGTCAGGCCAGCCGGCAAGCGCGCGGCACGGCCGAGAACCGCTTCGATCAGTCGCCGGCGCTCCATGCTGTCCAGATTGGAAAAGACGCGGCGCAGCAACGGCAGGTGCGCGATGAAAGCATCTTCGTCGAGAGATTTGAGCCAGGAATCGACCGCGCTGCGGAGACCTTCGTCATAGATCAGCCGTTGACCCGCTGTGCTGAAGAAGCCCTCGAAGAACCCCGCCGCCTCGGCGACTGGCGTGCCCGGCGACAGGCGTCGCCCGAGCAGCTCGGCTGCGGCTTCGGCGGACAGGCGGCCGGCCTCGTAGAGCAGGTGCGCGGCGCATCCGGCCAATAGCGCCGTCGCCCGCGACCCCTCGAGAACGGCAGCCAGCCCGTTGCGCCATCCGTTCAGCACGTCTTCCCCCGGCTCCACCAGCCTGATCGCCTCATCGGCCTTGCGCATCGCTCTTACCAGCGTCGCGGCGGCCTGCTCATCCAGGTCGCGTGCCGCATAGGGAAGCGCGATCGCACCTTCGACGATCAGCCGCTCCATGAGGCCGGAAAGCCGGTTCGTCTCGGTTTTGCGCGCCTCGCCGTAGCGGATGATGTCGGCGAGCGGCGGCACCGAGGCCAGAATCTCCAGGCATTCGCTGCTGCGCGCCGCGCGCGCCTCCAGGGCCGTGAGACCGGCGGTCGATGCTTCCGACAGGCCTGCCGTGATGGCGCCCTGGACCAGTGCCGCAAGCGTATCGAGGGTTGCTGCGGCTTCGATCATCTGTATCAGGCGGCCGTTGGCAGCCTTTTCGATGGTCGGCCCGTAGATCAGGTTCTCCACCAGGCGAACGGCATATTCCGGCTCCCAGGCCAGGGTCCACCGCTCGCGGAACGTGCCACGGCTGCGACCGGCGTCCGTCAACTTGCCCCAATGCACACCAAGCACGTTCAGCCGATGCAGCAATGTCGAACGAAACAGCCCGCTGTCGCTTCGCAGGTCGACGGATAGTTCCCGCTCCAGCGCTTCAGGTTTCAGCCGCGCCGCCTTCTGGTTGCGCTGCAGATCCTCGATCAACGGCGCCAACGGCGTGTCGGGTGGAATTTCGCCGACGTCCGCACCTAGAAGCAGCTCGGCCTCGACCACGGCCCACAGCAACGCTTCGCCGTTGAACAGAGCCGCAATTGCGGCGTCGCGCAATTCCTCAAACCCGGGTTTCGGCCGCTCGCGAATCGCGGCGAGCGTGCGGGCGAGCCGCTCCGCTTCGATCAGCGAAGCGGTCGAGACCAGGTGACCCTTCACCCGCAGCACCGCTGCAATCATTGCAAGCCACAAGGTTGCTGCATCGCGCCCGCCGCGCGTGCGCCAGAGATGCTTGCACCAGCCGGGTGCGACGACGCCCGCGCCATAGCCGTAGCCCAGCGCCAGACGCGGTCCCGTCCACGGCGCCCATGTCATCGTGCTCTTGCGCCTCGCAATCCCCTTAAGCAGGGCTTGATCGTTTTTCTGCATGTGTGTCGCCTGCAGTGCCGGCACATGCCACGCCCCGCAGACGACGGCGACAGGTCCGTCGAAATCCTTGCGCGCCGCAGCGATTTCGAGCCGCATATGCGCTTCGCGCTGGGCCTCGAACTGCGCGATCGAGCCTTCGCCATCCCTCAGCGCCATCATCGCGTCGGAGATGGCGGCGAATATGGGGCCTGGTTCCGGATTCTGCTCGATGATGTCCGACCACCAGCTTTCGCCATCCTCATAGCCGGCGGCGCGGGCCAGCGTGCCTATCGGATCACGCCGATGCGGAGCCACATCATCACGCTCGCTTGATTCCTTCGCATCGTCAGCATCGACTTTTTCCGCGCCGTCGACCGCCGCTTCCGAGAAGCGCGCCGACGACGGCAGGTCGATGAAGCGCAACGCCGCCTTGTTGTCCACGGCCCAAAGGACCGCCTGATATTCCGGCGAGAACTCGGCGAATGGCCAGAAGCTTGTCGAAGCCGGATCCTCCTCCGGATAACAAAGCAGTGCTACCGGCGGCTGCATCTCCGGGCGGGCCAGCAACGGCAGCAGCGCGGAGGCATCGATCGGCCCCTCGATCAGCACGGCGACCGGCTGCAAATCCTGCAATGCCTGCACAAGGCTGTCGGCGGAACCCGGCCCGTGATGGCGTATGCCGAAATAGGCGACGTCGCTGTGCCCCATGACGCGTCAGATCGCTGCGTTCAAGGCCGCATAGTAGCCGGCATAGTCAGGCCGCTTCTTGAGCACTGTTTCCAGATATTCCTCAAGCACTGCCTTGTCCTGTACCGGGTCTTTAACGATCGCGCCGACAAGGCTGGCGGCGAGACCTTCGGCGCCGAGCTTGCCGCTGTCGAACCACGCCGCTTGGCTCAGCCCGCCAACCATCGTCGCGATCGCCTCGGCGGTCGACAGCGAGCCCGAGGGCGTCTTCAGCGTCACCTTGCCGTCGGCGGTCGCACCGGACCGCAATTCACGGAAGATGGTCAATACCCGGGCTATCTCCTCGCCGACATTTTTCGGCACCGGCAGGTCGAGCCCGCCGGCCATCTCGTCGACCCGCTTGGAGACGATCGCCACCTCTTCAGCCATGTCTTCCGGCAATGGCAGCACCACGACATTGAAGCGACGCTTGAGTGCCGAGGAGAGTTCATTCACACCTTTGTCCCGATTGTTTGCCGTGGCAATGATGTTGAAGCCGCGCTGGGCATAGATCGATGTGTTCAATTCCGGGATCGGCATCATCTTTTCGGAAAGTACGGTGATCAGCGTGTCTTGCACATCCGAGCCCATGCGCGTCAGTTCCTCGAGTCGGCAGAGCTTGCCGGTCTGCATGGCGCGGTACAGCGGCGTCGGCACCAATGCTTCCTGGCTCGGGCCCTTTGCCAGAAGTTGTGCATAGTTCCAGCCATAGCGGATCTGGTTCTCGTCGGTGCCGGCCGTGCACTGCACGATCAGCGTCGAGTCGCCCATGATGGCGGCGGCCAGATGTTCCGACACCCAGGACTTGGCCGTTCCGAGAACGCCGAGCAGCAACAGTGCGCGGTCGGTGGCGAGCGTTGCCACCGCGGTCTCCATCAGTCGGCGGCGACCGACATATTTTGGCGTTACCGGCGTGCCGTCACCGGCCTTCCCGCCCAGCAGATAAGTCAGCACAGCTTGTGGCGAGAGGCTCCAGCCGGCAGGCTTTTGCCTGTCGTCACCGCGCGCCAGCGCCTGCAATTCAGAGGCATAGGCCTGCTCGACCGGGAGACGGATGGCAGCGTTCATATGAATTCTCCGGATTGATCATGTGTCGGTTCTAGACTGATGTTCGGCCAGCGCCGCGTTGAGACGCAGGACGCTGAGTGATGGGGCTGCGGGCGGCATGCCGGCTGCGACGACCTCGTCGATCAATTTTGCTGCCGTGGTCGCCGTGGCAAGGAAGCCGATCGTTTCCAGTATATCGTCGGCGCCTCGGCGCATGGCGTCGTCGTTTCCCGCAACGGCGGAACGCAGCGCCGCAACAGCCGACCCATTCGAAAGATCGCCCCATTCCAGCCAGCCAGCATCAATGCCTTCCGCCAGATTGATCGCGTTGAGGTAATTCGCTTGCTTGAGGATCAGCCGGACGAGGGCTCGTTTTCTGCGACTGTCCAGGCGCGGCGTGAGGTGCAGTACGAACAGCGCTGGCTTGCCGCCATCGGCGACAAGTGCGTCGGCCATATGCGTCACCGCGGCGTCGCTCCCCGAAGCGGCGACCATTCGTGCGATCAGGATGTCGGCATTGTTGTCGACGCCGAATTGCCAGGCTCCTATGAACTCAGATTCGGTAGCACTGAACCGCGCGGCCAGGTCGACCAGGTTGCAGGTCTCGAACAATTCGGCGCGACGCTTTTCCTGCGCCGGCGATTTGAACTTCGCCGGCGTGTAGATGCTGCGGCGGCGGATGAAGCCGGATTTGCCTTCGCTGATGAAAGCGGCGAGTTCAGCTGCGGGATCATCCGGTCCGCCATCGTTTGAACGGCCGTGCTCTCCCAACCTTGCCAGCAGCCGGCCAGCCAGTTCGCGCACCTTGCCGGACCTGTCGGCGGAGAGGCTTTTAAGGAACGGCGCGTCCTCAGGATTCAGGCCGAAGCGCATGAGCTCGACGAGCGCAAGCCTGACCTCGGCGGGCTCGCCCGACGCCTTGGCCTCGATCAGCAGTCGAGCCGAAGCCGGTTCACTGCGGCGCGCGTCTGCCAGCGCGATGCGTCGCGCGGCGGGATAGAACTCATCCCAATTTTCCGCCGTCAGTTTCTCTTGCGGGGCATGTCTCTCCCCGTCCACGCTTGCTTGCCAGTCGATCCAGGGGGCGTAGACGTCCGGACTGTTCTGATCCGACGCGACGGGCATCCAGTCCATCGGATGGAGCACAAAGCCGCGGCTGGCGACAAGCGTCACCACGCGCGTCTTGCGTCGCGCGTCGACGGCATGTTTCAGAGCGGCTCTCAACAGCGGCCGCAACCGCTCCGGCAGCATCGGGAGCGCAAGCCTGGGCAGCGGCGGCCGGCGCTTGAGCGTCTTCGGCGCCGCCGGCCGCAGGGCGACGTCGAGCGCTTGTGCTGCGATTGCCAGGAGCCGGCGCTCCTGCTCGTCGGGACTTGCACCGCCGGCGATCGTCTTCCAGGCGGTCGGAGCCAGATCGAAGGTGGCTCCGCCGGTGATCCAGCAATCGCGCATTGTCGCCAGGCCTGTTTGCTCGCCCTCGTTCACGACAGGCCAAGCCTCCCGAATCCGCTTTGAGCCGCCAGAAGGTCAAGCCGGGCGCCATCCCAGAGCGCTGCCGTGGCCGCAAGGTCGAGGCCGAGCAATGTTTGATTGACAGCGCCTGTGATCGGCAAGGCGATCCCTTGCGGATCATCCGCGGCCTGCCACCAGCCTGTGCCGCGGTCATCAACCAGGATCGCACCAGGCGGCAGTATGAGAGGACAATCGGTAATCCAAGGCGCAGCATCCTGATAGGAAGCATGCGTGGCGAGTGGGTCCTTTGCAGCGCCAAAGCTGAAATCAGGCCACGCGCCGGACGTCACTTCACCCATGCGTTCTGCCACCAGTGCGCGCAGCGGCTTGCGTGATGGATAGAAGACCAGCCGGGCATCGAAACGATCGCCCGGCGCAAAAGCGTTGGACCGGCGTCCGGCAGAAGCCGGAAAATAATCGAGCAGCACGGCAAATTCCGGGGTAGCGCACTTCAGATCGAGCAGCCAGGTCGAATGGCTGACGAGACCGTCACGGCGGCTCTCGATCTTCTCGCCCAGAACCTCCCAGAAGCTTTCGACCTGTCTTGCATCCGGATTGGCCAGAACCTGTTCGCGGGTTTCAGAGGTCGATACGAGGCGCTTCAGCTCTGGGTCGTCGGGCGACGCCCGCCATGCCTTGGCCAGCAGCACAAGCTTGCCAAGCTCACGGATCGCCGCATCCGGTTTTTCTTCGCTGCGCAGCGCCATCAGCCGCGAAGGGATCTCGTCGATGCGACCGGCAAGCGCGGTTGCCTTCATGTCGACCAGCCGCGCGGCAATCCGGCGGCAACGGTCGCTGCTGCCGTCGACAAACCCGGAAAGACCAAGCCGCAACTGGTCGGCGATCCATTGATCGAGTTCATCGAGCGCCGCCGACACTGCTTGTCGTGTGTCTTCCGCCCGCTTGCGCTGCGCAGCCTCACGACGCTCCACCGCCGCACCGTCTTCGACGGCGGCGCTGTCGTCCGTCCGTGCAGCCTCAGCAATGCTTTTGGCTGCCACACCTTCTATCGGTTGCGCTGGCGGTGGCGTCGTCTTCCTGCGCCGGCCAAGCCAGTCATTCACCCATTCAGGCGAGGATTCAGCGGCTGCAAAACTGGCTGGCGCGGTGGCGGCAATCCACATCAGCGCCAGCGTGTGCTTGCACGGGAATTTTCGCGACGGGCAGGTGCATTTGTAGCCGTGATCGCCGGTGTCGACCACCACCCGATATGGATTGGAGCCGGAGCCCTGGCATTCACCCCAGATGAGCGCCTGGGGCTCATGCTTTTCGCGGCCAGTTCGATCGTTTGGTCAGCTTGGAGGCGGCGCTCAGCGACGCCTGATCGGGAGCAAGCGCCTCAATGGTCCTCAAATCGAATTCCAAGCCGCGCCCCTCGTGACTCGAACCAAACACCTGTCGGAAGGATAGATAGCCGTTCGTGAAGAATTATTGTAGCTCTCGCAATGTGAAGATCGATACTTCTCGGCCCCTGTCCTCCTTGCCCGAATTCGCCTGATCCGCAAGCGAGCTCTACCGCCATTCGGCGGGCAGAGCATTTTCAGCAAATCGGCGGTTGGCGTCGGTCAGCCCAGTTATGCGCTCATTGAACGGGAGCAGGCCTTTGCGGCCATGCAACTGGTTCGCTTGGAGCGAGCCGTTCAGCCTTTGCCCTTCAGGTCGACAGGCATGGCATTTCAGACTGGCACCGCCCTGCACGATGGCTGCTTCAGCAGGCCTTTTTTGCCCTCTCAAGGTGATTTGAACGCTGCGGCGCTTGACTCCTGCGACACCTTGTGAAAAATTTTGCATCACCTGATAAAAATATCTTAGGGCGGAAATGGTTGGTTTTGGAAACGGCCTCCTGCGTGACGATGAAACCAGTATGGCGACGCGCGCCGCCTGGCTCCATTATGCTGGCGGGCTGACCCAGTCGGAGGTTGCCAAGCGGCTTGGCCTGACCAGCCTCAAGGCGCATCGCCTTATCACCAAGGCCAATCAGGAAGGGCTGGTCAAAGTCTATATCGACGGCGAAGTGTCGGAATGCGTCGCGCTTGAAGACGATTTGTCCAGCCGCTACGGCCTCGACTATTGCGAGGTCGTTCCCGACTTCGATGGCGAGGACTTGCCGCTCAAGGCGCTCGGCATCGCCGGCGCGCAGTTCCTCAAGCGTGAGATCGAACGCGGCGAGGACACGCTGATCGGCGTCGGTCATGGGCGCACGCTCGCCGCCTGCGTCGAATATCTGCCGCGCATATCGGCCGAGAAGACCCGCTTCGTTTCGCTGCTCGGCGGTCTGACGCGCAAGTTCTCGGCCAATCCGCACGACGTCATTCACCGCCTGGCCGAACGGACCGGCGCCGAAGCCTATGTGATGCCGGTGCCGATGTTCGCCAACACGGTCGAGGATCGAACCGTGCTGCTCGGGCAGAAGGGCATCAGCGAGGTTTTTGATCTCGGCAAGGCCGCCGACCTGCTTATCGCCGGCATCGGCACCGCCGAGCGCGAGGCGTCGCTGGTCGCCACCGGCATGATCGAGAAGGGCGAAATGGAGGAGATCCGTCGCAACGGCGGTGTCGGCGAACTGCTCGGCCATTTCTTCGATGACGCTGGAAAAGCGGTCGAGACGACGCTTTCCAACCGGGCGCTGGCGCTGGCGCGCGAAGACATCAGCAATCGCAGGATTGTCGCCGTTGCCGGCGGCAAGGTGAAGGTTCGTGCCATCAAATCGGTGTTGGAGGGTCGCTATCTCAAGGGCCTGGTCACCGATGAGCGGACGGCGCGAAAACTCGTGGAGCAGACGCCGGTCGGGTAGCCGGCAGCCATTCGATTGAAACTACCCTGTGGAGGAGAAGACAAATGCATGAGAAAGAAAAAGACCTGATCGACGCGTTCCTGCGCGGACAAGTCGATCGTCGTGGGCTGATCAAGGGCCTTGGCGCGATGGGCCTTGCCGCCGGCACGGCCGGAACGCTGCTCAATCTGGGGCAGACCCGTGCGCTGGCGGCGGATTTCGACTGGCAGGCGCACAAAGGCAAGACCATCAAGCTCTTGCTCAACAAGCACCCTTATGCCGATGCGATGATTGCCAACCTCGAAAACTTCAAGAAGTTGACCGGCATGGAAGTCATCTATGACGTGTTTCCGGAAGACGTCTATTTCGACAAGGTCACCGCTGCGCTGTCGGCCAGCTCGCCTGAATACGATGCCTTCATGACCGGCGCCTACATGACCTGGACCTACGGCCCGGCCGGCTGGATCACCGACCTCAACGAGTGGATCAAGGATCCGACCAAAACCAATGTGAACTATGCCTGGGATGACTTCCTGCCCGGCGTCAGGAAGTCCTGCGCCTGGAACGGCCAGCCCGGCGGCGTGCTCGGTTCCGACGATGCCAAGCAGTGGTGCATTCCGTGGGGCTTCGAACAGAACAACATCACCTACAACAAGGGCATGTTCGACAAGGTCGGGGTCAGCGTTCCCGGCAATATGGACGAGATGGTCGCTACGGCGGCCAAGCTGACCAAGGATGTTGGTAGTGGCGTCTACGGCATCGGCGTGCGCGGTTCACGCTCCTGGGCGACGATCCATCCCGGCTTCCTGTCGGCTTATGCCAACTTTGACCAGAAGGACCTGAACGTCTCGGCTGACGGCAAATTGTCGGCCGCGATGAACACCGCCGAATCCAAGGCCTTCCACAAGCAATGGGTCCAGATGATCCAGGAGAGCGGCCCAAAGGACTGGTCGACCTACACCTGGTATCAGGTCGGCACCGACCTTGGCGCCGGCGCCTCGGCGATGATCTTCGACGCCGACATCCTCGGCTATTTCATGAACGGCGGCGACAACAAGATGGCCGGCAAACTCGCCTTCTCGGCCTTCAAGGCCAATCCCGCCGCCAAGGCGCCGACGCCCAACATCTGGATCTGGTCACTGTCGATGTCCAACTTTTCCAAGGACAAGGACGCCACCTGGTACTTCATGCAATGGGCATCAGGGCCCGAGCATGCACTGTTCGGTGCGACCGAGATGGACTTCGTCAATCCGGTGCGTCAGTCGGTCTGGAACGACCAGATGTTCCGCGAGAAGCTGAACAAGAGCTATCCGGGCTATGTCGAGATGTTCGACGTCTCGGCGCCGGGCGCCAGCATCAAGTTCACCCCGCAGCCGCTGTTCTTCGATCTCACCACCGAATGGGCGGCGACGCTGCAGAAGATGGTGGCCAAGGAAGTGCCCATCGACGAAGGCCTCGACATGCTGGCCACCAGCGTCGACGGCCAGCTCAAGGAAGCCGGGCTCGGCTGAGTCCTGGCGGCCGACTGGCCCGCTGCTGNCCTCTCCTACCCTCAAGCCCGCTCAGAGCATCGGAGTCGATACCGGTTTTGGGAAAATCCGATGCTTAAACAACGGCGGTGCCGCCACTCGCCCAACCGGCCGCCTAGCTCCCTGGGCGGCCGGCAGGGCGAAGCAACAAAGATGACGGGTGAGCCACGATGACTGCGGCGACAATGCAAAAAAACAGGCCTTCCGGCTTCAGGATCAGCAAGAAAGTGCTGCCCTATGTGCTCAGCCTGCCAGCCCTGCTCGTCTGCATCGGCATCCTGATCCCGTTCTTCACATCGGTCGTCTATTCGTTCCAGCGCTACCGGCTGAGCCAGCCCTGGGCGCGGCAGTTCAACTGGGGCGACAACTACATCTCGTTTTTCACCGACCCGAGGTTCTGGAACACGCTGGAGATATCGCTGCTCTATGCCGGTATCACAGTGCTGCTCGAACTGCTTCTCGGTCTCGGCATCGCCATGCTGCTGCAGAAGCGCTCGACGCTGAACAATTTCATCTCGATCATGCTGTTGATGCCGCTGATGACGGCGCCGGCGCTTGCCGCGCTGATGTGGAAGCTGATGACCAATCCCAGCTTTGGCGTGCTGAGCTATCTCGCCAGCCTGATCGGATTGCAGGATTTCCGCTGGGCCTCGTCGCCGTCGACCGCGCTTTTCACGGTGGTGCTTGTCGATATCTGGGTCTACACGCCCTTCATCATGATCCTGCTGCTTGCCGGCCTGCGCAGCCTGCCGACGCAGCCCTTCGAGGCGGCGGCACTTGACGGCGTGCCGCGGAGTTTCGTGTTCTTCCGCATCACCTTGCCGATGCTGACGCCCTACATCCTGACGGCGACGCTGTTTCGCCTGCTGGATTCCATCCAGCAGTTCGACATCATCTATGCCATGACCCAGGGCGGTCCGGGCGACACGCTGACCGTTTTCCAGGTTGAGGCCTACCTCAACTTCTTCCAGTCGACCAATGTCGGTCGCTCGGCGGCGCTGATGATCATCCTGTGGGCGATCACCTATTTCCTCTCGAATATTTTCATCAAAAACTGGCTGCGGCTGCGCGAACGCGCCCGCGGCCAGGCATAGGAGGCCGGGATGGAACACACCTCGCTTCTCGAACGCATCCTGCGTGGCATAGCGCTGACGCTGGTCGTGATCTTCTTCATGTTCCCGATCGTCTGGATCCTCATGATGTCGTTCCAGACCAACGAGACCATCCTGCGGATTCCGCCGCAGCTTGTCTTCAAGCCGACGCTGGCCAACTACACCGCGTTGATCACCGGGAAGCTGACCACGGCGGCCGGCACGCTCGACATCGCCTTCATGCGCAACCTGTGGAATTCGGTGTTCCTGTCGGTCACCTCGGTCGCCGTCGCGCTGCTGCTCGGCGTTCCCGCCGCCTATGCCTTTGCCCGGCACAAATTCCGCGGCTCGGAGGACATCGCCTTCACGCTGCTGTCGTTCCGGTTCGCGCCGGCGCTGCTGGTGCTGCTGCCGCTCACCCTCTATTTCCAGAAGCTTGGACTGGCCAACACCTATATCGGGCTGATCTGGGTGTACCAGCTGATCTGCCTGCCGCTGATCCTGTGGATCGTGCGCGGCTATTTCGAGGACATCCCGGCCGATATCGAATATGCCTATCGCATCGCCGGCCATTCCTGGTTCGCCACCTTCCGCAAGATCGCGCTGCCGCTCGCCGGCCCCGGCATTGCGGCTGCCGGCCTGCTCGCCTTCATCTTCGCCTGGAACAATTTCATCTTCGCGCTCGTGCTCGCCTCGGCCGACAAACAGCCGGTGACGGTCGGCGCGCTCGCCTTCATCACCTCCTCCGGCATCCAGTACGGCCAGATCTCGGCGGCGATCGTGCTGTCGATCACGCCGACGCTGGCGCTCGCCCTTTACGCGCAGCGCTATCTCGTCGAAGGCCTGTCGCTCGGCGCGGTAAAGGGATAGTTCTCATGGCCAGCCTCGAACTGCGAAATGTCGTCAAGCGCTACAAGAGCCAAACTGTGCTCGATAATCTGTCGTTGAGCGTCGCCGACGGCGAAACCCTAGTCCTGTTCGGACCGTCCGGCGCCGGCAAGACGGTGCTGCTGCGGCTCGTCGCCGGCGTCATCGACCCTGATGAGGGAAAAATCTTCATCGGCGGCGAGGACATGACCGATCTTGACGCCGAGTTCCGCGGCGTCGGCATGGCATTCCAGAATTTCGCGCTGTTTCCGCACATGACCGCCTTCGACAACATCGCCACGCCGCTTCAGGCCAAGCGATCGTCGCAAAGCGCGATGAAGGCTGGTGTCGAGAGCGTCGCCAAGCTGCTGAAGATCGGCCACGTGCTCAGCCACAAGCCACGGGCGCTGTCCAACGGCCAGAAGCAGCGCACCGCGCTCGCCCGCGCTCTGGTCGGCTCGCCGCCGGTGCTGCTGCTCGACGACCCGCTGCGCAACGTCGATGCCAAACTGCGCTTCGAAATGCGGCTCGAACTGCCAAGGCTGCTGGCAGATCGCGGTGCGACCGTCGTCTACGTCACCCAGGACTACAAGGAGGCCATGGCGCTCGGCGATCGCATCGCGGTGATGTCGCAAGGTGTCATCAAGCAGCTCGGCACGCCCGAACAGATCTATCGCGAGCCGGCCAACATCGAGATCGCGCGGCTGTTCGGCGATCCGACAATCAACCTGCTCGACGTCAAGCCGTCGCGCGATGCCAAAGGCATCTATGTCGGTCTGTCGAATGTCCAGGTCCATCTGACCGGCGCCTATGACGCCATGGTCGGCCGCGATTGCGTGATCGGCTTGCGGCCCGAAGCGCTGCGCTTCGTCGACGAAGGAACACCCGCGGCCATTCCGGTGACCGTCGAGGCGGAGACGCCGCTCAACGAAAAGATCGTCACGCTGGTGCGCACCGTGCGCGGTCGCGAAATCCTGGTCTCCCGGCCGGCCGGAACAGCGGGTCAAACCGAGGGCAGGGCCCATATCGCCGTCGACGGCAAAAGCGCCCTGCTGTTCGATCGTGCCAGTGGCGACCGTATCGGCTCGAAAAATGTCGTCAATTTGCGCAGCGGAGAAGCGGCATGAGCCAGAGCGCACTCACCATTTCGGGCGTCGACAAATTCTACGGCCCGATCGACCGAGGTGTGCACGCCGTTCAGAATCTGACGATGGAAATCGACAAGGGCGAGATCGTCGCACTGCTCGGCTCGTCCGGCTGCGGCAAGACTTCGACATTGCGCATGATCGCCGGCTTCGAAGAGGTCTCGCGCGGCAGCATTTCGGTTGCCGGCCGCAAGGTGCACACGCTGCCGCCGGTCAAGCGCAATGTGGCGATGGCATTCGAGGGCTATTCGCTGTATCCGCCGCTGACCGTGCGCGAGAACATGGCGTTTGCGCTGAAGGCGGCCAGGCTGCCGAAAAGTCAGGTCGACGCGAAAGTTGCCAGCATCGCCAAGCTGCTCGAGATCGAGGACATTCTTGAGCGCTATCCGAGTTCCATCTCCGGCGGCCAGCAGCAGCGCGCCAGCCTCGGCCGGGCACTGATCCGCGAGGCCGACCTGCATCTGCTGGACGAACCGATGGGCCAGCTCGAGCCGCAGCTTCGCGCGGTGCTGCGCGGCCGCATCAAGCACTTCATCAAGGAGCGCGGCTTGACCGCGATCCTGGTCACTCACGACCAGACCGAGGCCAATGCATTGGCCGACCGGATCGCGGTGATGGAAGGCGGCGTGCTGCAGCAGTTCGATACGCCCAATATGCTCAAGCAGCGGCCGGCCAACCTGTTCACCGGCACGTTCGTCGGCGAGCCGCCGATGAATGTCTTCGAGGCCTATGTCGGCACGGCCGCCGACAAGATCAATCTGCGGCTGCCCGACGGGCTTTCACTCGACTATGACAAGGACGCGTTCAGCGGCTCGGTTCGCGACGAATTGCTCAAACGGCAGCGGGTCGTCATCGGTGTCAGGCCCTATGCGGTTCGCCGCTCGAAGGACGGCGTGCCGGCGACGGTTTCGGCCAACCAATGGCTCGGCGACCAGACCCATATCGCGGCGGATTTCGCCGGCGGCTCGCTGGTCCTGGTCGAACATGACCGGACCCGGCTGGAGCTTGGCGCGCCGATCAACATCAGCATCGATCCGAAAAATCTGCACGTCTTCGATCAGTCCAGCGGCATGGCCATTTCGCACGGCATGGAGCTTGCCTGATGCGGGATGTGCTGATCGGCATCGACGCCGGCACGTCTGTCATCAAATCCGTCGCCTTCGACACGGCGGGCCGGCAGCTCGCGGCCGCGGCGGTACCGAACCGGTACGAGACCTTGCCGGGCGGCGGCGCCGAGCAGGATCTGGCACGCACCTGGACTGATACGGCGACCACATTGCGACAGCTTGCCGACAAGGTGCCGGACCTCGCCAGCCGCATCATTGCGATCGCGGTGACCGGGCAGGGCGACGGCACCTGGCTGATCGACAAGGACGGTGAGCCGGTCGCCAAGGGCTGGCTGTGGCTAGACGCGCGCGCTGCCGCCATCGTCGAGGAGATCCGCGCGCGCCCCGATGACCGGCTTCGTTTCGAAAAGACCGGCAGCGGGCTCGCGGCCTGCCAGCAGGGGCCGCAGCTTGCCTTCATGAAGCGCAACGCGCCTGACAGGCTTGCCGGCGCCGCGACAGCGTTCCATTGCAAGGACTGGCTCTATTTCAACCTGACCGGCGAACGCGCCACCGATCCTTCCGAGGGCACCTTCACCTTTGGCGACTTTCGCACCCGCGGCTATTGCGACGAGGTGCTTGAGGTGCTCGGCGTCGCCGACCTCAGGCATCTGCTGCCGCCGATCGTCGACGGCACCAGGCATAACGCCGGCCTGTCGGCGGCGGCTGCCAAAGCGACCGGGCTGCTTTCCGGTACGCCGGTGGTACTGGCCTATGTCGACGTGGCCTGCACCGCGCTCGGCGCCGGCCTGCTCGACCGCGAGCGCAAGCCTGGCTGCTCGATCATCGGCTCCACCGGCATGCATATGCGGCTTGCTCAGACGCCGGACGAGGTGCTGCTCAACGAGGCCAGGACCGGCTACACGATGACGATGCCGGTGCCCGGCGTCTTTGCGCAGATGCAGTCGAACATGGCAGCGACGCTCAACATCGATTGGATCCTTAGCCTCGCCTCCGGCATACTCGCCTCGCAAGGCATCACCCGCAGCAATGGCGAGATGATCGCGCTGGTCGACGAATGGATATCGTCATCGGAGCCGGCCTCGCTGCTCTATCAGCCCTATGTGTCGGAGGCCGGCGAGCGCGGGCCGTTCGTCGATGCCAATGCCAGGGCCGGTTTCGTCGGCATTTCGTCGCGGCACGGTTATGCCGATATGGTTCGCGCTGTTTTTGAGGGGCTGGCCTTCGCGTCGCGCGATTGCTACGCCGCCATGGGGCCGCTGCCGAGCGAAATCCGGCTGACCGGCGGCGCCGCCAGAAGCCCGGCTCTGCGCAAGATCCTCGGCGCTGTCGTCGGCGCCGACATTCGCACCAGCCAACGCGAGGAAGCCGGTGCGGCGGGCGCCGCGATGATCGCTGCGGTCTGCGTCGGCCAATACAGTTCGATGGACGAATGCGTCGGCGAATGGGTCACGCCGCTGCTGGGCGCGACGGAACCGAGCGACCGAAAACTTGCCGCGATCTATGAGCGGGCGGTTCCGTCCTACACATTGGCGCATGAGGCGCTGCGGCCGGTCTGGCGGTCGATGGCCGCGTCCAGGGCAAACTGAGAAGTCGAGCATGCATAAGAAGATTGCAATCATTGGCGACCGCTTCATGCTTCCCGAGGTCTTTCGCGAGAAAATCGAGAAGGCCTGCGGCGACAATCTCGACATCCGCACCCTTGAGGCGGCCTGGCCCGACGAGCCGATGGAATTCGGCAATGCGGCGCTCGGCCTTGACAAGGTGAAGGAGTATTTTGGCGATCCGGACGAGGTGGTCGATTTCATTGGCGACGCCGAGATATTCGTCACCCAGCTTGCGCCGCTGTCCGAGACCATGATGCAGCGTCTGCCTGCGCTGAAGCTGGTTGCGGTCTCGCGCGGCGGCCCGATCAACATCGACATGGTTGCCGCCAGGGCCCACGGCATCACCGTCGTCAATGTGCCCGGCCGCAATGCAAGTGCTGTGGCCGAATTCACCATCGGTGCGATCCTTGCCGAGACGCGGCTGATCCGGGTCGGGCACGAGGCCTTGCGCAAAGGGGAATGGCGCGGCGATCTCTACCGGGCCGACCGTACCGGCCGCGAGCTCAACGAAATGAGCGTCGGCGTCATCGGCTACGGCAATATCGGCACCAAGGTTGTCCGCCTGCTGCGCGCCTTCG
This sequence comes from Mesorhizobium sp. L48C026A00, assembly GCF_000502375.1. Classification (NCBI taxonomy): domain Bacteria; kingdom Pseudomonadati; phylum Pseudomonadota; class Alphaproteobacteria; order Hyphomicrobiales; family Phyllobacteriaceae; genus Mesorhizobium; species Mesorhizobium sp. L48C026A00. Next base: position 85,976 of record NZ_AYWU01000012.1, read on the forward strand.
GCTGCCGCATCCTGGTCACCGATCCCTATGTGCAACTGAGCGCCGAAGACCGCAATGACGGCGTCGAACTGGTCGCGCTGGACGATCTCCTGTCCCGCTCCGATGTGGTCACGCTTCATTCCCGGGTGACCGAGGAAACCCGCGGCCTCATCAACAAGGACATCATCTCTCGGATGAAGCCGGGGGTGATCTTCGTCAACACCGCGCGCGGGCCGCTGGTCGATTACGACGCGCTTTACGATGCGCTGGTCTCAGGCCATATCGGCAGCGCCATGCTGGAGACGTTCGCGGTCGAGCCGGTGCCTGCCGACTGGCCGCTGCTGCAGCTTCCGAATGTCACCTTGACGCCGCATATCGCCGGCGCTTCCGTGCGCACGGTGACCTATGCGGCCGAGCAAGCGGCCGAAGAGGTGCGCCGCTTCATCGTCGGGCTCCCGCCGGTCAACCCGTGCTGAAGGTCGCGGCAGCCATGAAACGCAATCCAGGCATAGAGGATCCGGCGAGATGAGCGGCGCCACTGAAATCGTCGATCTGTTCGTCATCGGCGGTGGCGTCAATGGCGCCGGCATCGCGCGCGACGCAGTCGGCCGCGGGCTTTCCGTCATCCTGTGCGAAAAAGACGATCTCGCCGAAGGCACCAGTTCGCGATCGGGAAAGCTCGTCCATGGCGGCCTGCGCTATCTCGAATACTACGAATTCCGGCTGGTGCGCGAGGCGCTGATCGAACGCGAAGTGCTGCTTGAATCGGCGCCGCATATCATCTGGCCGATGCGCTTCGTGCTGCCGCACAGCCCGGACGACCGGCCGGCCTGGCTGGTCCGGCTCGGTCTGTTCCTCTACGATCATCTTGGCGGCCGCAAGCGGCTGCCGGGCACCCGCACGCTTAACCTGCGCACCGCGCCCGAAGGCGCACCGATCAAGGATGCGTTCAAGCGCGGTTTCGAATATTCCGATTGCTGGGTCGACGACGCCCGTCTCGTCGTCATCAATGCGCTCGACGCTGCGGAACGGGGAGCCAGGATATTCACCCGGACCGTCTGCACCGCCGCCCGCCGTGAAAACGGCCTGTGGTCGGTCGAGATGCGCGACAGCCGAACCGGCGTCAGGACCACGGTTCGGGCGCGTGCGCTGATCAACGCCGCCGGTCCCTGGGTCAACGACATTATCAACCGCGTGGCCGGCCAGAACTCCAAGCGGAATGTCCGGCTGGTCAAGGGCAGCCACATCGTCGTGCCGAAATTCTGGGAAGGGCGGCAGGCCTATCTGGTGCAGAACAGCGACAAGCGCGTGATCTTCATCAATCCCTACCAGAACGATCTGGCCCTGATCGGCACCACCGATATTCCCTATGAGGGGCGGCCGGAAGACGTAGCGGCGGATGCCAGCGAGGTCGACTACCTGATCAAGGTGGTCAACCGCTACTTCAAGCGCGAACTTGCCCGCGATGATGTCATCTACTCATTCTCGGGCGTCAGGCCGCTCTATGACGACAACGCCGACAATCCGAGCGCGGTGACGCGCGACTATATTTTCGAACTCGACGCCTCAGTCGGGCAGGCGCCGCTGCTCTCCGTCTTCGGCGGCAAGATCACCACCTTCCGCAAGCTGGCCGAGCATGCGCTGGACCGGATCGCCCCGTTCTTTCCGAAAATGGGCAAGCCATGGACGTCGAAAGGCTACCTGCCGGGCGGCGATATCGCCAACGCCGATTTCGAGCAGTTTCTCGGCGATCTCGGCCGCGAATATCCCTGGATGCCGGCATCGCTGGTCAAGCACTATGGCCGGCTCTACGGCACCAGGACGCGCGTTCTGGTCGGTGCGTCCAGGTCGCTCACCGAACTGGGGCGGTGCTTCGGCAAGGATTTTTTCGAACGCGAGGCGAGTTATTTGTTCGAGCATGAATGGGCGCTGACCGCTGCTGATATTCTCGAACGGCGCACCAAGCACGGCCTGCATCTGTCCGCCGCGGAAAGAGCCGCCTTCGAGGACTGGTGCGTTGGCCGACTGGTGAGGGCAGGCTGATGACTTTTACGCTTTCCCTCAACACCAATCCGCTGGTCAACCGTTTTGCCGAACCGGACGATCTGATCGACGCGATCGCCTACGACATCGGCATCCGGGACGTGCAGCTCACGCATGAATTCGTCAATCCCGGCTGGCCGGCGGCGACGATCTCGAAATTCGTTCGCCTGTTCCGCACGGCGCTCGACCGGACCGGCGTGCGCGTGACGTCGGGCATGACTGGCCCTTATGGGCGGCTCAACCATTTTGGCCATCCCGACGCCGACGTGCGCCGCTACTACGTCGATTGGTTCAAGACCTTTGCCGACATTTCGGCCGAGCTCGGCGCCAGCGGCATGGGCACGCAGTTCGCGATCTTCACGCATAGGGATTTTGACGATCCGGAGCGTCGCGCGCGGCTTTTCGAGATCGCGCTGGAATGCTGGCGCGAGGTCGCCGAGCACGCCAGGGCGGCCGGTTTGACCTATCTGTTCTGGGAGCCGATGTCTGTCGGCCGCGAATTCGGCCACACGATCGACAGCTGCCGAGCCCTGCACAACGAGATCGAAGCAGCCGGCATGGCCATCCCGTTGAAGATGATGGTCGATATCGACCATGGCGACGTCACCTCGAGCGACCCGGCCGACATCGACCCCTATGCCTGGGTCGAAGCTTTTCCCACGGTATCGCCGATCATCCACGTCAAGCAGTCGTCGATGAACAAGGGCGGCCATTGGCCGTTCATCGCCGCCTACAACAAGGACGGCCGCATCACGCCGGAAAAGCTTTTGGAGACGGTTCGGCGCGGCGGCGGCGTCGACAACGAGATCTGCCTCGAACTGTCGTTCCGCGAACGCGAGCCGGTCGACCACCAGGTCGTCGCCATGATCCGCGAGTCGGTCGACTACTGGGCGCCGTTCATCGAGACCGGCAGGACGGCACTCCTGCCGCGAGCAGGATAGGTGAACAGGAGCCGATGCGGCTCCTGTTCAGAACCAGAGTACGTCAGCCGAATTTCGGGTCGAGACTGCCCGACTTGTAGCGCTTGGCCATTTCCGAGACCGGCAGCGGCTTGATCTTGGGGGCGTTGCCGGCGGTGCCGAACTGCTCGAACCGCTCCTTGCACAGCTTCCTCATCGCGGCCATTGCCGGCGTCAGATATTTGCGCGGATCGAACTCGCTCGGGTTCTCGGTCAGCACCTTGCGGATCGCGCCGGTCAGCGCCATGCGGTTGTCGGTGTCGATGTTGATCTTGCGCACGCCATGCTTGATGCCGCGCTGGATCTCATCGACCGGCACGCCCCATGTCGGCTTCATCTGGCCGCCATATTTGTTGATGATCTCCTGCAGCTCTTCCGGCACCGAGGACGAGCCGTGCATGACCAGGTGCATGTTCGGCAGGCGGCGGTGGATCTCCTCGATCACGTTCATGGCGAGCACCGCGCCGTCCGGCTTGCGCGAGAACTTGTAGGCGCCGTGGCTGGTGCCCATGGCAACGGCCAGCGCATCGACATGCGTGTCCTTGACGAACTGCACCGCCTGCTCCGGATCGGTCAGCAACTGGTCATGGCTGACGGCGCCCTCGACGCCGTGGCCGTCTTCCTGTTCGCCGCCGCCCATCTCCAGGGATCCGAGAACGCCGATCTCGCCTTCCACCGACACGCCGCCCCAATGCGCCATGTCGACGACGCGCCGCGTGATGCCGGAATTATGGTCGTAATCGGCCGGCGTCTTGCCGTCCTCCTTCAGCGATCCGTCCATCATCACCGAGGTGAAGCCGTGCTGGATCGCGGTCACGCAGGTGGCTTCGTTGTTGCCATGGTCGAGATGCATGCAAACCGGGATATCGGGATGGATCTCGACCAGCGCGTCGATCAGCTTGGCCAGCACGACGTCGTTCGCATAGGCGCGGGCGCCGCGGCTCGCCTGCAGGATGACAGGCGATTTGGTCTCCTCGGCCGCCTCCATGATGGCAAGGCCCTGTTCCATATTGTTCATGTTGAAGGCAGGCACGCCATAGCCGTGTTCGGCGGCATGGTCGAGCAATTGTCTCAATGTGATGCGAGCCACCCAATGGTCTCCCGTATTTGGTTTCAAGCCTATGGTTTGCGAGCTGTCCGTTCGTCGTTCAGCCCATTGATGCTTCTGGCCGGATTTCCGGAGAACCGCAACCTCTGGCCATGCCGGCGAGAGCAATTCTTGTTACAAGGCAGCGATCAGGAGCAAGGAATATCCCAAGGAAATGTAACACCATCACAAAAAATTTGGCATGCATGCGATTTTATCTGTTATAATAGCTTCTATCAGCCGTTTCTGCCACGGCGGACGCGGCGACGCGAATTAAAGGAAACAGGCTGGACGATGAAGAGCGACGGCCGGCGGCAAGGCATCATGGATTTTCTGATGGACACCGGCACGGCCAGTGTCGATGACCTTGCCTCGCGCTTCGGCGTGTCGAAGATGACCGTCCATCGCGACCTCGACGAGCTCGAGGAAAGCGGCTTCCTGCGCAAGATACGCGGCGGCGCCTCGATTCAGCCGAGCGGCCTGTTCGAAAGTGATTTCCGCTACCGTCAGAAGCAGGCCGCCGAGGAGAAGCAGCGCCTGGCGGTTGCCGCCGTGGCTGTCATCGAACCGGGCCAGACGGTGATCATCGACGACGGCTCGACGGCGGGCGGCATTGCGCGCCACCTTGCGGATCTGCGCCCGCTGACCGTGATCTCCAACAATCTGGCCGTGATACAGGATCTGGCCGGCGTTGCCGGTATCACCCTGATCGCGCTCGGCGGCCAGTACAGCAAGAAATTCCACGGTTTCTTCGGCCTGCTTGCCGAGGACACGCTGAGATCGTTGCGCGCCGATGTCGCCTTCCTGTCGTCGTCCGCCATCCACGGCGTTTCCGCCTTCCACCAGGACCAGGAAGTGGTCCATACCAAGCGGTTGATGATGGCCGCGGCCGCCCGCAAATATCTGCTGGTCGATCACGGCAAGTTCGGCCGCACCGCCCTGCATTTCCTGACCGATCTCAAGGCGTTCGACGCCGTCTTCACCGGTCGAGAACTGGGACCGCAGATGCGCGAGGCGCTGGATGGCGCCGGCGTTTCGCTGACACTGGTCGAGAAGGACTAGACCATGATCCCGAAAAGTGGGAACCGGTTTTCGGGATCATGGTCAAAGAAGAAGATAGAGCCCCATCCCGCCTCGCGGGATGGAACAGGCTCTAGAAGGAGGACGCGTGGCTTACTGGGTCGGCACAAGCTGGAAAATGAACAAGACGCTTGCAGAAGCGACTGACTTTGCCAGGGCGCTGGCGGGGTTCGTCCCCGGTTTCAACGACCGTATCCAGCCCTTCGTCATCCCGCCCTTCACGGCGGTCCGCGAGGTCAAGAAAGCGCTGGCATCGACGCGGATCAAGGTCGGTGCCCAGAACATGCACTGGGCCGACGCCGGCGCCTGGACCGGCGAGATCTCGCCGGTGATGCTGACGGACTGCGGGCTCGATCTCGTTGAGCTCGGCCATAGCGAACGGCGCGAGCATTTCGGCGAGACCGACAATACGGTTGGTCTCAAGACCGCAGCGGCGGTGAAGCACGGGTTGGTGCCGCTCATTTGCGTCGGCGAGACATTGGCGCAACGCAACAGCGGCCAGGCCGATGCGGTGCTGGCCTTGCAGGTGCACGGCGCGCTGCAATACCTCGAAGGCCAGGCCAAGGCGGCGACGATCCTGTTTGCTTACGAACCGGTCTGGGCGATCGGCGACAAGGGCATTCCGGCAAGTGCCGACTACGCCGACAGGCAGCAGGCGCTGATCAAGAAGATCGCCGGCGATCTTCTGCCGGCCATGCCGCCGGTGCTTTATGGCGGCAGCGTCAATCCGCAAAATGCCGCCGAGCTGATCGGCCAGCCTCATATCGACGGGCTGTTCATCGGCCGCTCCGCCTGGCAGGCGGAAGGCTATGTCGACATCCTCGAACGCGCCTCGGCGGCGATCTAGAGCATGATCCCGAAAAGTGGAATCCGGTTTTCGGAAAAGATCATGCTCAAACAAAAGATAGCATGATCCCGAAAAGTGGAATCCGGTTTTTTGGAAAAGATCATGCTCAAACAAAAGATAGCATGATCCCGAAAAGTGGAATCCGGTTTTCGGAAAAGATCATGCCCAACAAAAGTTAGAGCCCCATCCCGATGCCATCGGGATGGAACAGGCTCCAGAGCAATCGAACAGGAAAGGACAGAAAAAATGAAAATAGCCATTGGGGCCGACAGCGCCGGCAAGCCGCTGCTCGACGTCATTGCCGCTCACCTGGCCACCAAGCCCGGCCTCTCCGTCAGCGACGTCAGCCAGGCCGGCTACTATGCCGACCTGTCGCAGAAGCTCGCCCAGAGCATCCTCGACGGCGAAAACGATCGCGGCATCTTGTTTTGCGGCACCGGCATCGGCGTTTCCATCTCGGCCAACAAGGTGCCCGGCATTCGCGCCGCACTCACCCATGACACCTATTCGGCGGAGCGCGCGGCGAAATCCAACAATGCCCAGATCATCACCATGGGCGCCCGCGTTATCGGCCCGGAACTGGCCAAGTCGATCGTCGATGCCTGGCTCGCATCGGAGTTCGACGAAAACGGGCCATCCGCCGGCAATGTCCAGGCGATCGACAGGCTCGACGCGGCGAAGCTGGGCTAATGCATGTCGCCCAAAAGCATGCCCTCGGGCGTGAACCGAGGGTGCGCAGCGGTTTTGGGATAACGACATGTATAAAACAGGAGCTTAAGCGCGTCGCATTGATGCGATGCGCTTAAGCCAGGCTTTTTCGCATCGCGCCGATAACGGTGACCGCCGACGCCGCGCCGGGGTCGATGTGTCCGAGCGACCGCTCGCCGAGCCGCGACGAGCGGCCCTTCGCGGCGATCATATCCTTGGTCGCCTCGGCGCCCCGTTCGGCTGCTTCGAGGGCGGCTGCCAGGCTTTCGGACAGGGTCTTGCCGGCGGCATGGGCAGCGGCCGCGGCTTGCGCCGCCGGCAGCCAGGCGTCGACCATCGTCTTCTCGCCGATCTCCGCCTTGCCGCGATCCTGGATGCCTTGCGCCATCGCCTGGAACAGGGCGACGACATCGGCGCCCGCCAGGGCCGCCTTGCCCTTGACGGCAGCCGCACCACGCATGAAGGCCGTCGCGTAGAGCGGGCCCGACGAGGCGCCGACGGCGTTGAGGAACGACTTCGCCGCAGTGTTGAGGAGAACAGTCGGCTCGGTTGCCGTGAACTCCAGCGGCGCCAGCGCATCGCGCACCGCCCCAAAGCCGAGCGCCATGGCGATGCCATGATCGGCGTCGCCGATGACCCCGTCGAGCTGACAGAGCCTGTCCTTGTCGACTTCGATCGCCACCGCGATCGCATCGAACATTCTTTTCAGATCGGCTGCATCGATGGATGTCATGGATGCACCCTTTCAACCGGCGCGGAACATGGCGCAGTCGCAAGGATGGTCGAGCATCGTCTGCAATTCGGCGTCGAGATGCATCAGCGTCACCGAGGCGCCGGCCATTTCGAGCGAGGTGCAATAATTGCCGACCCAGGTCGCGTGAACTGACACGCCGATGTCATCGAGCCGCTGTTTGACGCGCCGGTTCATGATGTAGAGCTCCATCAGCGGCGTCGAGCCGAGCGAATTGATGAGCACGGCTACCTTGTCGCCGCGTGACGGCGCCATCTCGTCGACGATCTTGTCCAGCATCTCGTCGGTGATCTCGTCGGCGGTTTTCAATTTTCCGCGGGCGATGCCCGGCTCGCCATGGATGCCCATGCCGATCTCCATCTCATCCGGTCCGATCTCAAAATTCGGCCGGCGGGTCTGCGGCAGCGAACAGGGCGACAGCGCCACGCCCATGGTGAAGGTGTGATCATTGGCCTTCCTGGCAATACGCTCGCATTCGTCGAATGACAGCATCCGCTCGCAGGCGGCACCGGCGGCCTTGAAGATGAAGAAATTGCCGGCGACACCACGGCGCTTTTGCCTCTGGTCGCGCGGCGCCGATGCCACGTCGTCGGTGGTCAGCACGGTGCGCACTTCGATGTCATCCATCGCCGCCATCTCTGCGGCCATGTCGAAGTTCATCACGTCGCCGGCATAGTTGCCATACATGAACAGCACGCCGGCGCCGCCGCTGGCCGCCTTGGCGCATTCAAGGATCGGGTCCGGCGGCGGCGAGGCAAAGACATTGCCGATCGCCGCCGCGTCGGCCAGCCCCTTGCCGACGAAACCGAGGAAGGTCGGCTCGTGGCCGGAGCCGCCGCCGATGACGAGGCCGACCTTGCCCTGGCGAGGTCCATCGCGGGCGATGATCGAGCGTGGGCTGCCCTCCATGCTTTTGAGATGGCGGGGATGCGCGGCCAGAATGCCTTCCAGCATCTCGTCGACAGTGCGGTTGCCGTCGTTGATGATCTTCTTGGTCTGCACCGGCAGCCTCCCGATTTCGGTAATTTCGCAGATAGTACAGCGTGTTACCGGAATTTCCACCCGGGGAGGGAGATTTCACGCGGCAATATGTTCCGGCGCGGCCAGTACCTGCACGCAGGGATTGGCAGCCGCTTTGTCCTTGAGCTTGAAATGCCCGAACAAGACTTGCCGCGTCAAATGGCGATCACCGGCAAGGCAGGCAGCAGCTTGTCCAGGGTGATGGGAAAGTCACGCACCCGCACGCCGGTCGCGTTATAGATGGCGTTGGCAACAGCTGCCCCCGCACCGCAGACGCCGAGTTCGCCGATCCCCTTCGCGCCGAATGGATTGGCCTTGTCGTCATGTTCCTCGAGGAAGACGACCTCCATCTCCGGGACGTCGCCGTTGATCGGGACGTGATACTCGGCAAGATCGTGATTGACGAAGTGGCCGTAGCGCCGGTCGAGCACCGTCTGCTCCATCAGCGCCGCACCGATTCCCCAGGTCATGCCGCCGATGATTTGCGAGCGCGCGGTCTTGGGGTTGAGGATACGGCCAGCGCCCATCACCGCCAGCATCCGGCGCATGCGGATCTCACCGGTATCGCAATCGACAGCGACCTCGGCGAAATGCGCGCCATAGGAATGCTGCGAGTAAGCCTTGTATGACGGGGTGGCTGCGCCGGCGGTTACGGAACCCTCGGCCTCGAACCCGTCGGGAGCGATCCGCCGGACGAGGTCGGCCAGGCTTGCCGAACGGTGGCCGAGCCTGACCTCGCCGTCGGCAAAGCTCGCTTCGGTGGCGCCAGCGCCGCGCAACGGCGAGGCTTCGCTCGACCGCGCCGCCTGCAATATCCGTTCCCTAAGGACGTTGCAGGCGTTGTGCAGCGCCGACCCTGCGCTGGCCGCACCCCAGGACCCTCCGGAGCCGGCGGTACGCGGGAAGCGGCTGTCGCCAAGCTCCACTTTGATGGACGAGATCGGCACGCCGAGGCTGTCCGCGGCGATCTGGGTCAGGATCGTATAAGTGCCCGTCCCGATATCGGTCATGTCGAGCCGCGCCGTCACCCGACCGTCGCCGTCGATCGCAACCCGCGCCGTCGCCGCGCCGATGTAGTTCGGACGGATCGCCGCCGCCATGCCGTAGCCGATGAGCTTGCGGCCCTCTCGGGCGCGGCCCGGCGTCGGGTTTCTCCGTTCCCAACCGAAACGGCGGGCGCCTTCCTCCATGCAGGCGACGAGGTTGCGGGTGGAGAACGGCACACCGCGCTCGGGATCCTGGACCGGCTCATTGCGGATCCTGAGCTCGATCGGGTCCAGTCCGAGCCGCTCGGCGAGTTCATCCATGGCGCATTCGAAGGCCAGCATGCCGGGCGCTTCGCCGGGCGAGCGCATCCATTCGCCGCGGTTGATATCCAGCGGAACCAGGCGATGCCGAGTGACACGGTTCGGCGCCGCATAGAGCGAGCGGCCAAAAACTGCCGTTTGCTCGCAGTACTCCTCGAAGCTGGACGTTGCCGACCAGACGTCGTGCGCGATCCCGGTGAGCCGCCCGTCAGTGTCCGCGCTGAGACGCACCTGTTGGATCATCTCTGCGCGATGACCGGCATTGGCGAACATCTGTTGTCGCGTCAGCGCGATCTTGACGGGACGCTGCAGGACCTGCGCTGCAAGCGCGGCCAGGATCGTATCGGCATGGGCAATCAGCTTGGAGCCGAAGCCGCCGCCGATGAACGGGCTGATGATGCGCACGCGCTCGGGCGGGATGCGAAGCGTGCTGGCGACCCCCGCCCGGAAATTCGCCAGGGTTTGCGCCGATGTATGGATCGTCAGCTCGTTGCCTGACCAGGCGGCGAGCGTCGCATGGGGCTCCATCGGATTGTGATGTTCGAAGGGCGTCCGGTAAGTGGCATCGACCTTGACCGGAGCCGCGGCAAAGGCGCTCTCGAAGTCGCCGATCACGCTGTCGGTCTCAAAGCCGGCATTGGTCCGCTTTGGTGCGTAGGCGTCGGCCACATGTCCCGACAGATCGTAGAGGCCCGGCTCCTCGTCGTAGCGCACTTTGATGAGGCCGGCGGCAGCACGTGCCGCCTCGAACGTCTCCGCAACGACCAGCGCGACGGGCTCGTCGTAATAGCGCACCCGCTCGCTGTTGAGCGCGGGCCGGGCGCGCGTGAAGACCTCCGGCACCGTCGGCGTGACCGCCGGGCCGAAATCCGGCTGTGCCGGCGCATTCCGGTGCGTCATGACGAGCAGCACTGCCGGCGCCCGTTCGGCTTCGGCCGTGTCGATCTCGGCAATGCGCCCCTTGGCGACGGCAGCGCCGAGAATATAGCCAAAGGCTGTACCCTCCAGCGTATTCTCGTAGGCGTAGGTGGCATCGCCTCTCACCTTGAGCGGACCATCGATGCGATCGAATGGACGCCCGATGATGCCGCTGCGTGTTTCGCGAGGATGGTTTGAGGTCTTCGTCTCTGTCATCATGTCACCTCATGCACTCTCGGCGGCAGCAGCGAGCGTGTGCCGCATCGTCCGTTTCGCCAGCGGGATCTTGAAATCATTGCCGCCATATCCGACGGCTCCGGCGAGCGCGGCTTCGGCCGAGTCGGTAAAGGCGCCGTCGGACGCCGCCGCTCCAGCGAGGGTGCGCTCTGCCTCCGTCGCGCGCCAGGGCTTGGCGGCCACGCCGCCCATGGCGATCCGAGCGCTTTGGATACGATCGCCGCTTTTCTCGACGACTGCCGCCACCGATACCAGCGCGAAGGCGTAGGAGGCACGGTCGCGCACCTTGCGGTAAACCTGCCGGCCGGGCGGTGGCGGCGGCAGGGTGACGGCGGCGATCATCTCGCCGTGGTCGAGCACGGTTTCCACATGCGGCGTCGCCTCGGGCAATCGATAGAGATCGCCAATCGGGATCGTGCGGGTCCCGCCGCCGGGCGATATGGTCTCGATCCTGGCGTCGAGCCCGGCCATGGCGACCGCCATGTCGGAGGGATGGACCGCGATGCAGGCCTGGCTGGCGCCGAGCACGGCGTGCATGCGATTGAAGCCCTGCAGCGCCGCGCAGCCCGAACCTTGCTCGCGCTTGTTGCAAGGCATGCTGCGGTCGTAGAAATAGGGGCAGCGCGTGCGCTGCAGGAGATTGCCGCTGGTCGAGGCCTTGTTGCGTATCTGGCCGGATGCTCCCGCCAGCAGCGCTTGCGTGAGCATCGGATAGCGCGATCTCACCCGCGGATCGGCGGCAAGATCGCTGTTGCGGACCTGGGCGCCGACCCGCAGCCCGCCCGCCGCCGTCTCCTCGATTCGATCGAGCGGCAGCCGGCTGATGTCGACGAGATGCGCAGGGCGCTCGATCTCGAGCTTCATCAGGTCGAGCAGGTTGGTGCCACCGCTGATGAACTTGGCGCCCGGCCGCTCCGCGACCGCGGCGGCTGCCTGCTCGGCACTTGCCGCACGTTCATAAGTGAAGGACTGCATTGCTCACGCCCCCTCTGCCGCGTCGCGGATTGCAGCGACAATGTTCGGATAAGCGGCACAACGGCAGATGTTGCCGCTCATCCGCTCGCGGATCTCGGCATCGGTGAGGGCGACGGAAACCGCTGCCACGTCGGCGCTCGCATGGCTCGGCCAGCCGGCCCTGGCCTCGCCCAGCATAGCGACCGCCGAGCAGATCTGGCCCGGCGTGCAGTAGCCGCACTGGAAGCCGTCGCGGGCAACGAAGGCGGCCTGCACCGGATGCAGCCGGTCGCCCTCGGCCAGGCCCTCGACCGTGGTGATCTCGTCGCCTTCATGCATTGCCGCAAGCGTCATGCAGGAATTGATCCGGCGCCCATCGACCAGCACCGTGCATGCGCCGCACTGGCCGTGGTCGCAGCCCTTCTTCGAGCCGGTGAGGCCGAGATGGTTGCGCAGCGCGTCGAGCAGCGTCGTCCGCGGGTCGAGTTCGACGGCAAAATCCTTCGCGTTGATCCGCAGGGACATCGGCATCGTCGGCGCCGGCGTCGGCGATGCGGCCGCCGCAACGGCGCCGGCCGGCTCCGCGTATACCGGTAAACCGGTAGCCAGCAGCACGCCGGTCGCCACCCCGCCCTCCAGAACCGTTCGACGAGTCGGCCCGCTCCTTGTGTCTGTTTTGGCCATGCATGATCTCCCAGTCGCAGTTCTGTCACTCATCGACCTTGGAGGTGGGAAGGCGCGCGGCGGCTTTCTTTCAAGAAACCGGCGGCAATATCAGGATTCCGGAGAAGAATTCACCCGATAGGCCCGAGGCGTCATGCCCCTGAGACGCCGGAAGGTCGTGGTGAAGTGGCTCTGGCTTGAAAAGCCGAGCCGAAAGGCAATGCTGCCGATCGACAAACCCGTTTCGCGCAGCAGTATCTCGGCTCGCCGCACGCGTTCCTCGATCACATAGGCATAGGGTGCAAGCCCGGTCGTCGCCTTGAATCGGCGTGCAAAACTGTCGACGGCCATGCCCGCGACGGCTGCCAACTCGCTTAGCGAAACGTCGGCATTCATATGGGCATCGATGTAAGCCTGAACTCGACCAAGCGCGCGACGGCTGAGACAGCCGTGACGCACTGACGGGTGTTGCTCCCGGTTCAGGGCGGCCACGCGGAGGCTGACCAGGGCGACCAGATGCTCGATATAGGCGGTGTCCGGCTTGTGGCCGAGTGCCATCTCGTCGCGAAGCGAACTCAGCAGCGTGGCGATCACCACGTCTTTCCTGTTCACCAGGATCGGCAGGTCTCTCAGGCGTTCGCAGCCGGGAAGCCTGATATCGGGATCGATCCACAGGGCTGAGTAGGACAGGTCTACATCGCGATAGAAGCCCTGCCGCTCGGCGCCTGCGGGGACGAAGGTGAGGGCTCCGGGACGGTCCATTCCGTCGTACAGCGATTTTGCCTCGTGCCGGATAGATGTATGGGAAGTTCCGCCTTCTTCGGTCAGCACGATCAGATGATGAGGGGCTGTCCAGCGCAGCTCCGCCTCGCGGCACGCCCACCGCCGGTTGTCGAAAACGATCGAGGAGCTTCCCCATGACGCGGTTTGCAGGGGCTCCGACTTCTCCCCCTGGCTGCGAACCCGTCCGTCTCCAAGCAATGGTCTGAATGACATCGCGGCATCCCGCTGGTTCATTCGCGGAGCCGTGATCCAGCCCCGCTTGAGCGTTTACGCCGCCCCGCCGCTGCGCGTACGGCGCCTTATGTGGGGCAGGCATCTGGCGTTGGTAACCGCGCCGTGTTCAAGAAGTCGTGAGATCAGCCAAATCCAGCGCGCCTGCTGTCACCCGCCGAGCCCATCGCGGATGGCGCAGAAATAGCGATCGGTACCGACTTGCCCGCCCTTGAGTGCAATCTCCAGTCCGTCGATCGCCTTGACGCGCGAGTGGGCGACGCAAAGCGGCGAGCCCGGCGAGGCGGGCAGCGGCATCCTGACCGTCAGCGCATCGACGCCCATCTGGCCGAGCGCATGGCTCGACGTATCGCCGCCGGCAATGACCACGCGCTGCAATTTCTGTTCGATCGTCAGCTCGCGAAGAAGTTCGCCGAGGCCGCGGCCAAGCTTGTGGCGGGCGCCTTCCTGCCGATCGATTTCGGCGCCCCGATCGGCTGCGGGACCGAGGGCGGTGTAGAGGACGACGCTGCGACCGGCTTCGAGGCTGGCACGCCCGCTTGCTGCCGCGCGCGCAATCGCATCGCTGGAGGCCTCGGAAACCAGTTCGACAGGGTCCACCGCGACGCCGTCGAAACCGTCCGTCAAAGCATGCCGGATCTGTCGTTCCGTCGTCGGCGAGCAGCTGCCCGATACCACTGCGATCCGGTCGGCCGCACCCGGCGGCGAAAAGCTGGGCTCGGCACGGACGGTCCGGTTGGCGGCCCATTCGGCCAGCAGCGCATATTCGATGCCCGAAGAGCCGACGACGAATGTGCGGCCCGGCCGGCGAACGCGCCATATCTCCTTGCCGGCAAGCGCCTGACTTTCCGGGCTGTCGACATCCAACAGCACGATGTTGGTGCCATCGGCGAGCAAGCGATCGAACGCTTTCGACCGGGACGCCGACTGCAGCGTCGCCAGGTCGACCAGTCCCGAGGTGAGGTCCGTCTGGCGCGACAGATGGATCAGCAGGTCGGATTCATCCATCGGCGTGGTCGGGTGGCGGCTCATTACGGGATGGCGGTCGATACGGAAATATTGTTCGCGGTAGGCAGCAAACAGATGGCCGAAGGCAGTATAGCGCTTGAGCTGCGGCGCGCCGACCACCAGCGGCACGCTGTCCTGGCTGAAAACCGAGCGGCCGATCTCGATGGCCCGGCCGATGCTGCCGATCGTCGGGCTGGAATCGAAGGTCGAGCAGACCTTGTAGTGGCAGATCTCGGCGTTCAGGGTCTTCAGCCAGACGAAGGCGCGGTTGAGGTGCATGTCCATCCACTGCGGCGTCTCGCTTCGGCTGGTGCCGGCCAGGCCGATGGCACGGCAATGACCGAACTGCGAAAGCATGGCCTCGTCCGGCTGACGAATGAACAGCACGGTCGGCACACCGCCGAGCTCGAGCGCCTCCATGACGTCGGTCGAGCCGGTGAGATCATCGCCATAATAGCTCAGAAGCAGGCTTTGCATGGCGTCAGGCCGCTTTGCCGTCGCCGAATTTCTCGATCGACCGCGCCAGTTCCGGGTGGCTCAGGGCGAAGTCCGCCAACGGTACGCCATCGACGGCCGCCTGCCAGGCTTGCTGCACGGCGCGTACGCCGGCGCCCGGTCCGTCAGGATGGCTGACGATGCCGCCGCCGCAGAGATAGAGAAGATCGACCGTTCGGCCGGTTCGCCGGTAGGTTTCGGGGGCTTGTCCACCCCATTGGCCGGAGCCGGCGACCGGCAGCGCGCAATCCTCCGGCGAAAAGATCGGCGTGGTCACCGCCTCGAAGGAACTGATGAAGGACCAGTCCGGCTCCCAGTATTTCGAGGCGATGCCGTTGATCTGGAACTGGTCGACGCCGAGCAGCCGCCAGAACTGCTGCCAGACCTTGAAGTCCATGCCCAGACCGGGGTGGCGGGTGAGGATATCCCAGCCGTTGCGGTGGGCATGGAGCACCAGGCTGGAGCGCTTTCTCAGGTAAGCCATGCCGCCGAAGCCGACGGAATTGATGTTGACCACCGCGCAATTGCCGCCGGCCTTCGCCACCAGATCATGGTTGCGCATCATCTCGTCCGGGTCGGCGTGCGAGATGCCAAAGGCATACATCACCTTTTTGCCGGTCTTCTGCTCATGGTCGAGGACGAGCGGCATGATCGCCTTCACCCGTTCCGACAGCGGCGAATAGGCCGGGCTCATCAACTTCTCGTCGTCCTTGATGAAATCGACGCCGGCGTCGATCAGCTCACCGACCATTTCGGCCGTCTCGTGCGGGCGCAGCCCAAGCGCCGGCTTGACGATCGTTCCGATGATCGGGCGATCCCTGACGCCGGTCAGCCTGCGACTGCCGGCGACACCGAATTGCGGACCCGGATGCGCGCCCCGGTATTCCTCAGGCAGCTTCATGTCGACGACGCGAATGCCGGACAGGCCCTTGATCGAAAAGACGCCGCCAATGGCGATGGTCATCAATGCCGAAAGATCGGTGCCGATGGCATCAAGCGGAAATGCGATGTCGACATCCGCCCGATTGAAGGGCCCGTCGCCGGCTTCGGGAAGGGACGGGCGATCGGCGTCCGGCAGAGGCCGTATCGCCAATACGCGCGCCGCTACCCGGGCCTTGAGCTCCTCGGTCTCGCCGGCCAGCGCGACGAAGGTTCCGGTCGACTGGTCGCTGGCGATCTTGGCCGCCAGCGCGTCGATGCTGCCTGGGGTTTCGATGCGATAGGTGAGGGTGATCATAGTCCGAAAAAAGTTCCCTGATCTTCGAAATCTGGTATAATGAGTACATAAGTATTGCAAGCGATATCCTGCTCGGCCGAGCATTCCGAGATTCGTGATGACGATGCTAAACAGAACCGGTCAAGGAGTGATTCGCGACGATGAACCGTTCGGAGCCGATCGTCCGGCGCAAACTTTCCGACGAAGTGTTTTTGCGACTGAAGCGCTTGATCACCAGCGGCGAATTGCAGCCGGGCGACGACATGCCGTCGGAGCGGGAGTTGATGGAGCGCTTCGCGGTCGGCAGGCCGGCGATCCGCGAGGCGATGCAGGCGTTGAGCAATATGGGCCTTGTCGCGATCTCGCATGGCGAGCGGGCGAAGGTGCTTCAGCTGACCGCCAAGTCGATCATCAAGCAGGTCGACGGCGCCGCCAAGATCATCCTGTCGTCATCGAAGGACACGCTGGAGCACCTCAAGAGCGCCCGCATCTTCTTCGAGCGCGGCATGGTCAGGGAAGCCGCCGAAAAGGCCGCCGCCGAGGACGTGCAGCGGTTGCGGGCAACCGTTGCCGAACAGCGGAGCTTTCG
This sequence comes from Mesorhizobium sp. L48C026A00, assembly GCF_000502375.1. Classification (NCBI taxonomy): domain Bacteria; kingdom Pseudomonadati; phylum Pseudomonadota; class Alphaproteobacteria; order Hyphomicrobiales; family Phyllobacteriaceae; genus Mesorhizobium; species Mesorhizobium sp. L48C026A00. The sequence continues at coordinate 102,851 of NZ_AYWU01000012.1, forward strand.
CGGCGATTCCGAAGCCTTCATATCCGCCGATATGAAGTTTCATACCCAGATCGCGGCCATATCCGGCAACCCGATCTATGTCGCGGTCAGCGAAGCGATGCTTGGCTGGCTGAAGGAATATCACACCGAGATGCTGATCTGGAGCGGCAAGGAAAATTTCACGCTGACCGAGCACGAAGAGATCATCGGCCGCATCGAGCAGAAGGACGCGGACGGCGCCGAGAAGGCGATGATCAAGCACCTTGAGCGTTCACGCGCGCTCTATGTGATGAATTCCGGCAGCTGATTCACCCGATCCGGGTGATCGCGTAAGGCGTCATCACAAGGCGGCGTCGTTCGAACCCGAAAATATCAACCGTCACTTCGCTCGCCGTCAGGTTCGCCAGCCACATGATGGTCTGGCACGCGGCAGAACGGCCGGCCAGCGTGACCACCCGCGTCTCATCGCTCGTCCTCGCCGCCACTTGTCTGAAGCCGGCCAGTTCGCAAAGCCCATGCACGGCCTGGAAGATCGGCCGGGGTTCACCTTCGTCGACAGGTTCCCCGGATGCCGCCAGCACGCCGAACGGTCCGCTGAAGCTGGACAGCGTGAGCATCTCCAGCCCGGCCGGCGCGACCCGCGCGCCATAGCCGATCGTCCATGCTGCCGCGAACAGCCCGGCATGGCGCGGATCCCGGTCGGCCATGGCGATGCGCTGATTGTGCGGATTGGCCTTGGTCGCGCCGCCATAGGGGTTCTGCCGCATGGCGATGGTCGATGGGCCGATCCGGTAGGGTTTTGCTCCGAAGATCGCCCGCGCCGATCGGGTGATGAAAGGCAGTGCCTCCAGCGATTGCATGACGCTGAGATCGTCGGCGGCGTGCACGATCGGGCAGGTGCAGTGGCTGACGAAATCGAGCAGATCGGCGGGAACGCGCTTGCGGTTGAGTTCGGTGAAATAGCTGAACATGCCGCCGCCGAGGCGGATGTCGGGAAAGGCGCGGCACGTCGCGGCATAGACATCTTCAAGCGGCGGACATTCAGGCCATGCGCTGCCCGGCGGCGTCGACTGCCGGTCGACCGAAGGCGAGACGGCAATAGCCGAGAGCTTCAGCCCGGCCTGACGCACCATGCCGGCGACGCCTGAGAGCTCGGCATCGAGATCGCCAACGCAGGAAACGACGCATTCGAGCGTGGTCTCGACCGGGTAGGCTGCGGCGGAGCCGGGCAAAGGACTGCAAGGCGTCGAGGCCATGGCCCCGCGTTGGATCGTAATGGAACATCAGCTGCTGCGGGCCGAGCGCGGACAGTGTCGGCAGGTTTGCCAGCGCCGTCTCGACCTCGTCCGGATAGATGATCACGCCGATATCCGGCAGCAGCGGTCCGGTTTCGCCGAGTTCGACTCGGACCGGCTCGGCTGCTGCTGCGGCAGCCGGCGCCCTGCCGTCGCCGGTCACACGCAGACTGACCGTCTGGCGCACAGTCTGGCCGGCGGGCAGCATGTAGGGCCAAGGCAGCGCCAGCGGCCGGACGTAGGTCTTGTAGGACGCGTCCGACCAATTGCGCTGGTCCTCCATCTCGAACGCATCGCCTTCCATCCGGCATTCCGCGGTGACGCCGGGCCGGACCTCATGCGTGATCGCCCGCAGATCCTTGAAAGGCTGCCAGGGGTCGATCAGCTCAGGAAGTTTCGTTGCGACGACGCTGCCGTCGGTGTGCTCGACAGTGACCGGGCTGCCGGCCAGGCCGGCGATTGGATGCAGGATGCAGAAGCCGCAGCGATTGGTCTCGAAAGCGTTTTCGGGAAGCGCGCTCACGTCGAAAACCAGCTGGCCGTCGGCGGAACCTTTGATCGTCGCGCGAAAGTTGAGCCGGCTTCCTCCCGGCCCGACACAGCTTGCCGAATAGCTGACGAAGAAAGTGTCGGCATCTTGGTCGATAGTCAGGTCCGCAAGCGTCGGCTCGTAAGTGCCCCAGTCGCGATCCCTGACGATATAGGCTATGGCGCGCAGCACTTCGATGCCGCCATGGCGGATGGTGCGCAGATTGCCGTTGACGAAGTCGGCGCTGAGTGCGCCGGCGCGCAGCCTGACCGGCTCGGCCTGGACAGCGCGCGTGCCATAGAGGAGGAAGGCGTCGGCGGTCATCTCAGCAGCGTGTCGATCTGCACCGGCTCACGGCTCGCAGCACTCGCATAGGCGGCCTCGACCAGCGCCAAGGTCTTGAGATTGTCGGCGCCCGAGGTTGCCGGCTCGGTTTTGCTCGCCAAGCAGGCGACCCAGTGCTTTTGGATGGCGACGACGCTTTCCTGGATGTTGTGCCACGGCCGCGATGCCCAGGGCAGCAGCGGCGGCGAGACGTCGCTGACCGCCGTTCCGTTCCTGCCGGTGACGGTGAGCCGGTAATCCTGCTCGAGCCGGATCGTGCCGTCGCTGCCGTCGATCTCGACCAGCGTCTGCGGAAACGGCTCGGTCGCGAGCTTGGTCGCATAGCTGCAGTCGACCACGGACGTTGCGCCGCTCTTGTGGTCCATCAGCATGGTAGCGACGTCCTCGCCGGCAATGTTGGGGTTGATGCGAGCGGTTCGGGTCGTGATCGTCGAAACGTCGCCCAGCAGGAAGCGGGCTATGTCGAGACTGTGGATGCCGAGGTCTTCGATGATGAAGCGCTTTCCCGTCGCCAGATAGGGCTGCCCGGAAAACACGTCATAGGCCGAGCGGAACGAGATCCGGCCGAAGAAGGGCGTGCCGATGTCGCCGCTGTCGAGAACGGCGCGCACCGCCTGGATCGGCGACTGCCAGCGAAAATTTTCATGCACCATCAACGCCACGCCGGCATCGCTGCATGCCTTCACCATGGCCTTGGCGTCGGCAAGCGTCGGCGCAAACGGTTTTTGGCAGATCGCCGGAACGCGGTTTTGTGCCGCCATCTCGACAAGCGAACGATGGCTCGGCGCGGTGGTGGCGATATCGACGAAATCCAGGCTTTCGCCGGCAAACAGTGCCGCCGCGTCTGTGTAGCGTCGCTCAATGCCGAACTGGTCGCCGACCACCTTGAGCCGTTCCGGGTCGCGGTCGCAGATGGCGACGATCGACGCGCTGTCGATGTCGCGCCAGGCATGCATCTGGTTGACGGCAAAGAAGCCGCAGCCGATCAGCGCTCCTCGCAGTTCCGCCACGGGTCAGCCCGCCTTTGCCATCTGCATCAGCGTCACCCGGCTCTGCAGCCGGCGCTGCGCCTGGTCGACGACGACGGCGACGATGATGACGAGGCCCTTGATCACCATCTGCCAGAACGAGCTCACCCCCATCATCACCAGCCCGTCGGAAAGGATGCCGATGACGAAGGCGCCGACGATGGTGCCGCCGATCGTGCCGCGGCCACCCGACATCGAGGTGCCGCCGAGCACCGCCGCGGCGATGGCGTTGAGCTCGAAGCTTTCGCCGGTCGCCGGATGCGAGGCCATCAGTTCGGAGGAGATGATCAGCCCGACGACCGCCGCGCAGAAGCCGGAGAACATGTAGACGAACATCTTCACCATATTGACCCTGACGCCCGAAATCCGCGCCGCCCGTTCGTTGCCGCCGACGGCGAAGATGTGGCGGCCGAGCGGGGTGTATTTGGCCAGATAGGCCGCCCCAACTGCTACGACGACAAGAATCCATATCGAGACCGGCAGGCCGAGCAGCCGGCCGGCGCCGAGGAAGCCGAACCCCGTCGTGCCCAGATCGGGCTTGCCGACGAGGTTCGGAAAGGTGCGACCATCCGACGACAGCAGCGCCAGGCCGCGTGCGACGTAGAGCACGCCGAGCGTGGCGATGAACGGCGCGACATTCAGCCTGGTGATCAGCAATCCGTTGACGGCGCCGATCAATATACCGACCGCCAGCGTGATCAGTGCGATCTCGAAGACGTTGAAATAGATCGTGTAGCCGACCTGCAGGTCGATGCCGTTGAGCACGAGATAGCCGGCGACCATGCCGCACAGGCCGACAATCGAGCCGACCGAGAGGTCGATGCCGCCGGTGATGATGACGAAGGTCATGCCCATGGCGAGGAAGGCGTTCAGCGCGACGTGCTTCGACATCAGGATCAGGTTGGCGGCCGACAGGAAATTCGGCGCCGCGATCGAGAAGAAGATCAGGACGGCGATCAACGCAATGAACGTCCTCGCCTTCATCAGCGTCAGCAGCACGGAGCCGCTCGAGGCGGAGGCAACCGAAGCCTTGGCCGGGATGTCAGTCATGGGCGTGGCTCTCCATGTGCGGGACCGGCCCGTGGCCAAGCGCCGATGCGGCGACAAGTGCCGCCTCCGTCGCCTCGGCGCGATCGAACATGCCGGTCAGTTTTCCATTGCTCATCACCGCGATGCGGTCTGACAGCGCCATCACCTCGTCGAGATCGGAGGTGGCGAACAGAATGCCCAGCCCGTCGCGGGACAGTTTGCGCATGGTGCGAAAGACGTCGGCCTTGGCGCCGACATCGATGCCGCGGCTTGGTTCGTCCATCAACAGCACCTTCGGTCCGGTGAGCAGCGCCTTACCGATCACCACCTTCTGCTGGTTGCCGCCCGACAGCGACGAGACCTCCTGCGCCGGATCGGCGACCTTGATCGCCAGTTCCCGCACCATCTGCGTCACCGCCTGGTTCTCCTTGGCGCCGCTGATATGGAACAGGCGCACAAACCGCGACAGGCTGGCCAACGTCAGATTGCTGGCGACCGAGAGGATCGACACCAGACCTTCGCGCTGGCGGTCCTCGGGGATCAGCGCCAGCCCGCGTCGGATGCGCCGCGTGGTGTCGCGTTCTCTGACCTTCTTGCCGGCTATGAAAATCGTTCCGGTGGCATGGCCGTGGCGCCCCATGATGCAGTCGAACAGCTCGCTGCGACCGGCGCCCATCAGGCCGTATATGCCGAGGATCTCGCCGGCACGCAGCGACAGCGAGACATGATCGACCGCAAGCCCGCCGGTCACGCGCGGCAGGCAGATGTCCTCGGCGCGGAAGATCTCATCGCCCGGAACATGGCCGTCGGCCTTGGCGAAGTCCTTGGCGTCGGAGCCGATCATCTGCCGCACGATCCATTGCGTGTCGACGTTTTTCATCTTCTCCTGGCCGGTGATGCGGCCGTCGCGCAGCACGGTGATGTAGTCGCCGATGCGGATCAGTTCCTCGAGCCGGTGCGAGATGTAGACGATCGCCACGCCGCGCGCCTTGAGGTCGGCGATCACCTTGAACAGAATCTCGACTTCCGCCGCACTCAGCGCCGAGGTCGGTTCGTCCATGATCAGGATGCGCGCATCGAGCGAAACCGCCTTGGCGATCTCGACCAGTTGCTGCTGGCCGATGCGCAAATCCTCGACCAGCATGTCCGGCCGAATGCCGGCCTGCAGGCGCTCGAGAAATTCCGCCGCGCGGCGCTCCTGTTCCCGGCTGTCGATCTTGCGGAACCGGTTGGTGATCTCGCGGGTGGCAAATATGTTTTCGGCGACGCTCAGATTGCCGAACAGGTTCAGCTCCTGGAACACCATGCCGATGCCGCGGTTCACCGCGTCGCCGGATGAGGAGAAGGAGACCTCTTCGCCCTCCAGGAGGATGCGGCCGAGCGTCGGCTGTTCGACACCGGCGATGATCTTCATCAGCGTCGATTTGCCGGCGCCGTTTTCGCCGACCAGCACGTTGACCGCGCCCTTGCGCACTTCGAAATTCGCGCGCTTGACCGCGACTGTCCCCGAATAGACCTTGGAGACGTCTTCCAGCTTCAGGATGACATCATGATCGCCGGCGGCAGTCATGGCTTCGGCTCCACCTCTGCCTCCGCGGGGGTCACCAGCGGCAGGTCCTGGCCGCTGCCCATGACATAAGCGCCGACAACCCTGGCGCTGCGGCCCTCCAGCGCTTCGCGCGGCAGCTTGGAGAGCACCGTCTTGTCGGCATGGATGTTGAACGCCTTGCCGAACTGGGCGAAGTCGATCTGATTGGTAAAATCGTTGAACTGGATGAAGTCGAGGCTGTCGCGCAGCGCGGTGCCACGCATCGCGGGTCCGATCTGCACCCGTGCATCCGCCTTGCCGTCACCGTCGGCATCGACATCCATGGTTGCCGCGCGTGATTGTGTGTTCGCCGCAACAATCTTGCCTTCGAGGCGAACCGCGAAGGTCCACGGCGAATTCGCCTGCTTCTTCGGATTGCCATACTTGGCGCCGGCAGCCGCAGGATCGGCTTTCGCCAGGGCATGAACCTCGGGAAACGATCCGGCCTTCTGCTGGAGATAGGGCAGCATTTTGGCAGCCCAGATATCGCCGACCATCTTGTCCGCATTGAAGGCCGGTGCATTGCCGGCATCTTCCGCGGACGGTGTCGGCAGGATCTTGCAGGCAGTCAGGCTGATGCCAAATATCACGGCAACGGTCGCCCAAGTCAGCTTGTTCAACATGTCGGCTTGTTCGGCATGGCGGTCAGGGCACCCGGGAAATGGAAGCAAGGGACGAGCCGGAAGCTCGTCCCTTGCGATTGATGTCACACCGGCTCAGTTGGTCAGCGCGAAGGTTTCCAGCTTGGCGGCATTGTCGCCATTGATCAGGACGCAGTCCATCAGCTGCTTTTCCTCGGCCGGAGACTTCTTGTTCTTGATGAAGTCGTTGGCCTGCTCGACTGCCATCTGAGCCTGCGCATAGGCCGGCTGCAGGACTGTGGCCTTGATGCCGCCAGAGGCGATCGAGTCGCGGACGTCATTCGATCCGTCGAAGCCGACGACGATGACGTCCTTGCGGCCGGCGGCGGCAAGGGCGGCATGGGCGCCCATCGCCATCGTATCGTTGCCGGAGATCACGCCCTTGATGTCCGGGTTGGCCTGGAGGATCGATTCCATCTTGGCATAGGCCTCGGTCTGGCTCCAGTTGGCCGATTGCTGCGCCACCATCTTCAGGTCCGGATAGTCGTCGATGACGTCGTGATAGCCCTTGGAGCGGATGCCGGCATTGGTGTCGGATTCCTTGCCGACCAGCTCGACGTAATTGCCTTTCTCGCCCATCAGCTTGACGAACTCCTGCGCGCCAAGCTGGGCGCCCTGGTAGTTGTTGGAGACGATCTGCGCAACGGCGACGCCGGTGGCGTTGATCTCGCGATCGATCAGGAACGACGGAACGCCCGCGTCCTTGGCCTTCTGCACGGCGGCGACCGAGGCGTCGGCGCCGGCATTGTCGAGGATGATCGCCTTGGCGCCGCGGCCGATCGCCGTGTCGATCAGCTCGGACTGCTTGTTGGCGTCGTCGTCATGGACCAGCACCAGCGTTTCATAGCCGAGTTCCTTGGCCTTGGCTTCCGCGCCGACGGCTTCGGCCTTGAAGAATGGGTTGTCGTGCGAGGGCGTGATGATGGCAATGAGATCCGCCGCATAGGCGGGTGCCGCGGTGCCCAGCGCCAGCATGCCGGCAAAAGCCGCAAATGTCATTCTGCGAGTGAGTTTCATGATTTCCTCCCATTTGAAAAAGCCTGTGCTTGCGCGGCCCAGGCTGAAATGCATTCCAGTTTGTCAGGCGGATCGCGTCCGGTGTCGCGGATCGGGTCATTTGCCGGCTCACCCGGGCGGATCATCCGGCTCGGTTCCGTCTTCAGCCTGCCCCTCCACCTGCCGCCTGCCCAATTTTCAGCCCGGCCTCGGCTGGCCAAAGCCAATCCAACAGCTAAGCCAACTGGTATAATGAGTCAACCACAAATTCAGATGATATGTATCTGATGAGCAGCAAGCGCCATCGGAGAGTCAGCCCACCAAGAGCGATACTTCGTTCCCTACGATGCGCCTGCATCTGGCCAGGTCGGAGAACCACCACCTTAAGGAGTATGATACGCGGGTGAGGGCGCAATAATTTAAGTAAGGAGTAGACACTCCTAAGCCTTATTCGGTGCTCAGCGGGTACGCGCAGGCTTTGCTAGTGTCGCGTCGTGGTTGTGGAATTTCTCCCTGCCCCAGCCTGCGCGCGGTTTTTCTAATGAAATCCGTTCGCGGCAAGGGTCGCGTTGCCGGTGAGGTTCAGCTATGACTTTTGTGCAGAGTTTCAGGCCGCCATCCTGCAGCCCCGCGCCAAGCTTTGCTGACCGACGGCATTCGGCTTCATTGCGTGGCATGCGCGGCAGGAGCTGCAGCGCCATGCTGTGCCTCATTTCGTTGTGTATCATCCTGCTGCTGGGATCTGCGGCACACGGTCGGCCGAAGGCTGACGACAGACTTGCTCCGCGAGACACGATCGAACTGCACGTTTGGCAGTGGACTGCCTTGCGCGACGGCGTTCTGGAAGCGTTGCAGCTCAACCATAGTTTCACCATCGACTCGACTGGCACGCTTGACCTTCCCTTGATCGGCAGCATTGCCGCCGCAGGTCTGCGTGAGGAGGAGCTGGCAAAGCTGATTTCCGATCGCTTGCAAGCCAGGAGCGGCCGTCAGGAACGGGCTGACATAACCGTCAAACTGATACAAAGTTCGCCTTCGGACCTCACAGCTTCGGTGGAGGTCAAACAAGAAGCGCCCGAACCGCCGGCTGACGCAGCCAGCGACGGCTCTTCGGCCGTGGCTTCGCAACGCGCCAGTGTCGAGAACGGCCAAGCCGAGGCGCAACCGGGCGTGCACGGTCCCCACACATCTCGGCAGCCTGCTGCGGAGCAGCAGCAAACTCTGCAAGGGGCATTGCTGAATGAGCTAGCCGCCGCTCGCATGGAAATTGCGGCAGCGCGCGCGGAAGCACTTGCGGCTCGCCAGACTGGTCGCAACGATGCCGCGCGACACAATCAGAACCTTGCGACGGCGCGTCAACGGGCTGACGCCTTGGTGCGGGAACTCGATGCGATGCGGACTGACCGCGGTACGCTGGAACAAAAGCTCTTTGCGGCGCTGAGGGAAGTCGACGCGCTCAGGAAGAGCGTGCAGCCGGCTCGCGGTGACCCAGCTCGGGATGACCATGACGGCCGCGATTTGGCGGCGGCGCGAGCCGAACTGGCCGTGATGCAGCGCGGCGCCCGCGATGCCAGTGCGCAGGCGCGTGCGGTAGCCGACATGATGGCTGAACAAGCACAGGCGCTAAAACAGCAGCGGCGACGGGCCGAAGAGCTCGCGCTCGATCTGGAAGTGGCGCAAAGCCAAGTGAAAGGCTTGAAGGCCAAAGCCACTCTCGCCGATCACGAGAAGGCCGCCATGCTTGAAGCGCGTCACTCCATGGCGGCCTCTGTTGCAGAGGCGCAGCGAGCGCTGGATGAGGAGCGGCACAAGGCTGAGCGCTTCGAACGCGAACTCACCGCGGCGCGCCAGACCATCGACGCGCTTAAGACAAGCGCGGATCTGGCTGCGGCTGCGCGCACCAACGCCATCAGGGAACGACAGGTGGCCGAGGCGGCTTTGAAGCGAGCTGGCGACGCACTCGAACTGGAGCGGGAACGGGCAGATTCAGCTGCTCGTGATCGCGACAGCGCCCGGCGGGAACGCGACGCGGCAAGGCAGGAAGCGAGCCGCGTCTCGATGGAGCTGAGCGTGGCGTTGGAGCAAGAGCGCAACAAGGCCGTCGGCCTGGCCCGCGAGCTCAGCGCCGCTCGAAAGGCGATTGACGTTGAAAAGGCCCGGGATGAGCGTCGCAGCGAGCGTATCAACCGCGTTCCGAAAGCGCGTGCCGTCGCAGCTTCGGGTGCAGATGTGTCCGTGCGCTCGCGACCAGCCCGTCAATCGGGGTTGCGGGAAAACCACAAAGTGAAGGCCAAAAAACCATCGCGACCTGTTCTGGTGGCGACCATCGCGCTTCCCGACGCGTTGCTCCCGACGCGACCGCCGAAGCTCGGCGCTCCCTAGCGAGGGGTGATCGTGAAGGGCATTTCCGTGGCCCGAATCCATGCCGCAGGAGGAATATGGTGATGAACAAATACGTCGCAGCCGCATTGACCGTCGCGATCGCAATTTGCCCTGCCTCGGCTCTTGAGGCGGGGCTTGGCGGCAAACTTGGCGGTGTCGGGGTCGGTGCTGGCCTTAGCGCCGGCCCGAAAGGCGCCTCGGTGGCGGGCGGCTCGAGCGTCGACGGAGTAGGGGGAGCAAGCCTTGGCGGATCGCTCGGCGCGGGCAAGGGATCGCTCGGTGCCGGACTTGGCGTCAGCGGCAACCTCGGCGGCGCAAGCGGCGGCCTGTCGACAGGTGTCGGGGTGGGCGACCCTACGTCCGCATCGGGCACCGCTCCAGGAGGTAAGCCAGGCAACCCGGCGCTGGGCGCTGGGCAAGCCGCGAGCAGCAATGCCGGCATCACGCCAGCCACCACCAAGGCCAAGGCTGCGAGTCAATTCGCCATCCTGCCGCGCAAGCTCAGGCCTTCCGGAACTGATCGCAACACGTCGGCGCGGATCACCTATGGCTATCCGTTTATGGCGCCACTGAAAGCCAAACCCGGTATCCCACCAGCTGTAATGCGCGCCTGCCGCATGGCGATCGGGTCGGCCGCCACGCCGCTTGGCGCCGTGCTTGTTCACGCGGTAAGCGCGGGCCCGTTGCAGCAACGTCGGGGCGCGCTCACGGCGCCGATCGAGGTGCGCATACACTATGCAAGACAAGGCGGCGTCGAGGTTCGGCAGGCGCGAGTCGGCTGTCGCCTCGATGCGGCGGGTAGAGTCACCGCGGTGACATAGGACGCGCCTGTACCTTCTCCTACGAGAGGAGAAGGAAAGGCGGCTTCCGCCTTCAGGTGATGCGCTGGATGCTCGCTGCAATCTCTTCCGGCTCGAAGACCCGCTTCCAGTCCTCGCGCATCAGCACCGGCTTGCCGAACTCGATGGCCTTGTTGCAGGCGTCGGAGAACACGCCCTTGGTCTCGCCGAAGATGACGGCGCCGAGCACATTCATATGGCCAAGCAGGAAGTCGAGCGCGGCCTGCTGGTCGACTCCGCGCGCGACGACCTCGTCGACCGCTTCCTTCATGACCACCAGCAGCGAAGCGCAGACGGTCTCCGAAAGGCCCGGCTCGAGCAGCGCCATCTGGTCGACCGTGACGCGATGCGACCGCATCACCGGTGCCCAGATGATCTTGGCGATCGCTTCGCCCTTGGCGAAATCCGCCTCCGGTCCCTGCATCAGCGCGCTGACCATATGCTGCTTGGCCTTGACGCCGCCGAAATAGTCCTTCTTGGCCGCCATGTCGGTCTCGTCGTTGAAGATAGGCGGATGGCAGGGATGGGTGACGAAATAGGTCAGGTCCGGCCGCTTCGGCAGATGACCGGCGAAAGGCGCTGCGGCGTCGAGCACGACCACCATGGTGCCGGACGCAAGCTTGCCCTCGATGCTGGCCGCGACCTTGCCGATATGGGTGTCGGGAACCGCCAGGATAACCACCTCGGCGCCGTTCAAGGCTTCATCGGCGCTGACCGCGTCGATGCCCAGCCCGGTCTTTAGCCGCTCGCGGCCGGCGTCGCTGACCTCGACATGGCGTAGGATGTAAGGAGAGCCGCGAAAATTGGTCGACAGGCGGTAACCCATTTTGCCGCCGGCACCAAACAGCGCAATCGTTGTCATCCAGCCGTGCTCCTGATCTCCAACGATGGCCCTGCCGATCGTCACCTTAGTAACTGGTATAATCACACTACCATGGGTTGGCAACCCGTTTGGGACGAACGCGTTCACGAGAGCCAATTCCGTAGTCCCGCGCCGTCGGCTGCGCTAGCTGGTGGCGGCCCGGCGAGCCGTCAGTCTTGATGTTTAGGGTCCGCTGCCAACCGTTTCAGCAGTATTCGGGAGCAGGATTATCCCCGTCCGGGAAACATCGCCTTCAAGCCCTCCCGCGAAGCCCTGGCGACGCCGCGTTCGGTGATCAATCCGGTGACCAGCCGCGCCGGCGTCACGTCGAAGGCCGGGTTTGCCGCGGGCGTCGTCTCCGGCGAGATGCGGACCTGCGCAATCTCGCCACTCGCGGTCTTGCCCCAGACCAGTGAGACCTCGTCGCTGGAACGCTGTTCGATCGGGATTTCGGCCAGCCCGTCACCCACCGTCCAGTCGATGGTTGGCGACGGCAGCGCGACATAGAACGGCACGTCGTTGTCGGCGGCGGCCAGCGCCTTCAGATAGGTGCCGATCTTGTTGCAGACATCGCCGTCGGCGGTGGTGCGGTCGGTGCCGACGATGACCATGTCGATCTGGCCGCGCTGCATCAGATGGCCGCCGGCATTGTCGACGATCAGCGTATGCGGCACGCCGTGGCCGGCCATCTCCCATGCGGTCAACTGGGCGCCCTGGTTGCGCGGGCGGGTTTCATCGACATAGACGTGAACGGGAATGCCGGCTTCCGTTGCCAGATAGATCGGCGCCGTGGCGGTGCCGTAGTCGACGGTGGCCAGCCAGCCGGCATTGCAGTGGGTCAGGATGTTGACCGGCTCGCCCGGTTTTTTTCGTGCTGCGATTTCCCTGATGATTTCAAGCCCGTTGACGCCGATGGCGCGGTTGAGGCCGACATCCTCGTCGGCGATTTCGCCGGCGCGCCGGTAAGCCGCCTCGGCGCGCTGTCCAGATGGAAGCGGCCGCAAGAAATTGCGCATCTCATCGAGCGCCCAGCGCAGATTGATCGCGGTCGGGCGGGTTTCGTGCAAGACCTCCCAGACGCCGTCGAGTGCCGCATCCGAAGGGTCGTCGGCCATCTGCATGGCGACGCCATAGGCGGCGGTGACGCCGATCAGCGGCGCGCCGCGCACCCACATGTCGCGGATCGCCGTGGCGATGCCGGCAACGGTGTCGACTTTTTCGACGCGGAAATCATGCGGCAGCCAGCGCTGGTCGATGATCTCCACCGAACGCCCGTCGTCGCTCAGCCAGATGGTGCGGTAGTGGCGGTCGCCGACGTTCAAATCCTGTTCTCCCGTTCGATCAGTGCGGCCAATTTGTTGACCTCGTCGATGCTGTGGATCTGGCGCCGGTTGACGGCGATGTGACGGCCGAATTTCAGCGCCTTTGCCTCACATGTGGCGCGCAGATCGGCGTCGGCAATGGTCTCGAAATCGGCGTTGTGCGCGAGGCCCAGAATGCGCCTGTGCACCTCGACGCCGGCAAAGCCCAGCATGTCGGTCCACACCTGGTGCAGCATGTGGTCGAGCGCCTGTTCGGCGCCAAGCCTGTCGCCCTGATCCTCGAACAGGCTCTTCTGGTAGAGCATGCCGGTGCGCTCGGTTCGCCACAGATGCGAGAACTCGCTGCGGAACACCGACCATGTCTCGACCGTGACGTCGAGCAGATAGGCGCGCATGGTGTCGCGCTTCCCGTTCTGCTCGTGGCCACGCTGCGAGAAGAACGCCATCCAGAAATTGGCGAGCAGCATGCCGACGTCGAAGGCGATCGGGCCGTAGAAGGCGAATTCGGGATCGATCATCCGCGTTTCTGTCTCGGTGACCATGATCGAGCCGGAATGCAGGTCGCCGTGCAGCAGCGTCTCTGCATTGGCCGCAAAAATGTGCTTCAGCCGCTGCGCCTCGACCTTGAGGTCGCGGTCGGCGCGCAATTCTGCAACGATGCTGTCGAGCTGCGGGCTCGTATGCCGGTTCATCTTGGCATCGAAATACGGGTCCGAGAACACCAGGTTCTCGGTGATGTCGCAAAGCGCGACATTGTCCGCGAACAGCGCCAGATCGGCCTTGCGATCCCTGGTCGCCATATGCAGGTCGGAGCCGCGAAACAGGGTGCGGGCCATGAACAGGCCGATGTCTCTGGCGATGTTGGGCAGTTGCCGGCCCTCGATCAGCGCGCGCCGCAGGATGATGTGCGGCGACAGATACTCCATGATGATCAGCGCCTGGCCTTCGTCGAAGTGATGGATCGCCGGCACCGAACCGGGCGCTCTCGAATGCTGCCGTGTCAGCGCGTGATATTCGAAGAAGGAACGTTTTAGCGGCAGCGGCCAGCTGTCGCCGACCAGGCGGACATAGGGCAGGGCCTGCTTGACGACGGCCGCACCCTGCGCACCCCCGACGATGAACACCAGGTTCAGATTGCCGTCGCCGACCTCGCGAACCTTCCAGCGGCTCGTGTCCTTGCCGATATGCGAGCACAGCGCCGCGTTGGCGCCGAGGCGTGCCGCCAGTGTTTCGACCGACAGTGCTTCGAACGGCAATTTCCCAGTCATCCTCACCTCCCGTTTACGTGCTCTCATCTTAGTGGAGCCATCACGGTTGGTCCAAGCTAGGAAGCCCTCTGGCAATTGTCAATCGTGTTGACAATTGCCGGAACAGCCCATAGCGTCGTCGCCAGGGAGGAACGAATGGGCAATGATGCCGTGTTCCGCGTCGACGGCCTGAGGAAATCCTTCGGCCCTATCGAGGTGCTTGGCGGCGTCTCGCTCGATTTGCATGCCGGTGAAGTGACCGTGCTGATGGGCGCCAACGGCGCCGGCAAATCCACCCTGGTCAAGATCATCAGCGGCGTTTATGAGCGCGGCAGCGGCACGATGAGCCTCGCCGACCAAAACTTCGCGCCGAAAACGCCGGCGGAGGCGATCCGCGCCGGCGTCGTCACCGTTCATCAGAACATCAATGACGGTGTTGTCGCCGACCTCGACGTCGCCACCAATTTGACGCTCGACAGGCTGAGCGGCAGCGGCGCGCCGACCCTGTTCAATCCGGGCCGGGTGCGCCGCGAGGCAAAGGCGGTTGCCGACCGCATGGGGCTGGCGATCGACCTGAAAGCCCGGATCAGCGATCTGTCGCTGGCCGATCGCCAGATGGTGGCGATTGCCCGCGCCATGGCGCATCAGCCGAAGGTGCTGATCCTCGACGAGCCGACCTCGTCCTTGTCCAGCGCCGAGGCAGATCGGCTTTTCGCGCTGCTCGACAGGCTGCGCGAGCACGGCGTCGCCATCCTCTACATCTCGCACCGCATGTCCGACATCAGACGGCTTGCCGACCGGATCGTCTCGATGCGCGACGGCGTCGTCTCAGGCGTCTTCGACCGCAAGCCGCTCGATTATGAAGGCGCGGTCAACGCCATGCTCGGCCGCAAGATCCAGCTCGACCGGATCGTCGCTAGGAATTCGGCCAGGCCTGTCCTGACGATCGACGGGTTGCGGATTGCCGAAGGTTCCAGGCCGATCTCGCTGACGCTCGGCGACGGCGAGGTCGTTGCCATCACCGGCCTCGTCGGCGTCGGCAAGACAGCGCTCGCCGAGACGCTGTTTGGCGTCCGCAAACCGCTGTCCGGCACCATGGTGCTGAACGGCAAAGCCTATGCACCGGGGTCGACAGGCGAGGCGATCGCCGCCGGCGTCTTTCTCGTCGCCAAGGACCGGAGCGAAAACGGGATCGTCGGCGACTTCAACATCCAGGAAAATATCAGCCTGCCGTTCCACAGGCGGATGTCGCGTTTGGGCGTCCTCAAGCGCCGCGTCGAGCGCGCCATCGCCCGCCGGCAAATCCAGGAATTGGGCATCGTCTGCCGCTCGGAGAAGGACGAAATGTCGGCGCTTTCGGGCGGCAACCAGCAGAAGGTGATGGTCGCCCGCTGGATGTCGCAGGCGGCAAGACTGTTCATCCTGGACGAGCCGTTTCAGGGCGTCGACATTTCAGCCAGGCGCGATATCGCGGCCAAGCTGCGGGCGAGCGCCAACGGCCGTGCGACGCTGCTGTTCGTCACCGAGCTCGATGAGGCGCTGGAGACCGCCGACCGCATCCTGGTGATGTCGGAGCAGACAATCGTCGGCGAACATCGCAATGCCGACATCGACCTCGAGCGGCTGCTGGCCGAAGTGGCGGGCGGGCCGCTGCACAGTGCAGCGTGAGGCGGGCAGTAATGGGACGTGGAATGGAGAGGGCATGAGTTCGGGTTGGGTAAGGATGGCAGCCGCGCGCGACCATGCCATCCGCTATGGCTTCATCGTTCTGCTGTTCGGGTTGATCGCCTATTTCGCCATCGCCGCCGATGGCTTCGTCTCGCCGCAGAGCGCCGTCTTCATCTTCCAGTCGGTCGCCATCACCGGCGTGCTGGCGCTCGGCGTCACCGCCACCCTGGTCGTCGGCGGCTTCGACCTGTCGATCGGCTCGGTCGCTACCAGCGCCATGATGGCAGCCGCCTATGTCATGGTGGTGCTGGAGCAGAACGCCATCGTTGCGGTCGTCGCCTGTCTCCTGATCGGCGTCGTCGTCGGCCTCATCAATGGCTGGCTGATCGTCTATATGCGCGTGCCGGATCTGCTGGCGACGCTCGGCATGATGTTCCTGCTCGTCGGCTTGCAGCGCATCCCGACCGAGGGCCGCTCGATCGCCACCGGCATGACGATGCCCGACGGCTCGGTCGCCAACGGCACGTTCGGCCGCGCCTTCCTGGCGCTCGGCCGCCACCGCTTCGATTTCTTCATCCCCAACCTCATCCCGGTTTCGGTCGTCGTCCTGCTCGTGCTTGCGGTGCTGATCTGGTTCTTTCTCGAATACACCCGTTTCGGCCGCATGATGTATGCGGTCGGCAGCAACCAACGGGCTGCCGAGCTCGCCGGCGCGCCTGTCAAGGCATACAAGATCTGGGCCTACGTTATTTCGGGGGTTTTTGCCTCGATCGGCGGCATTTTGCTCGCTGCCCGGCTTGGACGTGGCGATATCGCCTCGGGTAATAATCTCCTGCTCGACGCAGTGGCTGCGGCGCTCATCGGCTACGCGGTTCTTGGCGCCGCCAAGCCGAACGCCTTCGGCACGGCTGTCGGCGCGGTGTTTGTTGGCGTGCTGCTGCAGGGCCTGACGATGATGAACGCGCCCTATTACACGCAGGATTTCATCAAGGGCGTGGTTCTCGTGATTGCCCTGGTCTTCACCTTCGCCCTTTCCGGCAGGGGCAACAGGTAGGATTTCGACGGATAGGATTTTCGACCGGCTGAAATTTGAATTCAACAAGAGGAGGAGACACCATGAAGATCACAAGAACACTTTTGGCGAAGGCAGCACTCGGGCTTGCCGGTGCTGCGCTGCTGATGCAGGTCCCGGCAATGGCGCAGGACAGGCCGGCGCCGTTCGACAAGCCCGGCGCGGTCAAGATCGCGCTGGTCCGCTATCTCTCGACCGGCGACTTCTTCCAGGCCTATCTGTCCGGCGTCGAAGCGCAGGCCAAGGCGCTTGGCGTTGATCTGCGCGTCCTCGACAGCCGCCAGGACGCCGCCCTTCAGGCGGACATGGTCGACCAGGCCATCGCGCTTGGCGTCCAGGGCATCATCATCCAGCATGGCTTGACGGAATCGATGAAGGACGCCGCCCAGCGCGCGGTCGACGCCGGCATCAAGGTCGTCGCCTTCGACGTCAATGTCGAAAACCCCAAGATACCGCAGATCGAGCAGTCCGACCGCGACCTTGCACGCCTCGCGCTCGAGCAGGCAATCAAGGACAATGGCGAGAGCTGGAAGGCCGGCTACGTCTATGTCGCCGGCATTGCGCCGCTCGACCGCCGCAACGAGACCTGGGTCGAGTTCAAGAAGAAATATCCGGGCATCAACGAGGCGGCGATGTTCGGCACGCTCGACAATCCGATCGCCAATTCCGTCGCCAACCAGGCCCGTTCGGTGCTGTCGGCCAATCCCGACATCAAGGTGATGTTCGCGCCCTATGACGAATTCGCCAAGGGCGTGAAGATCGCCGTCGACGAGGCCGGCCTGTCGCAGGACATCAAGATCTATTCGGCCGACATCTCGACCTCCGACATCGCCGCGATGCGCGAGCCCGACAGCGCCTGGGCGGCAACCGCTGCCACCAACCCGGCCGTCGTCGGCCAGGTTTCGGTGCGCGCGCTGGCTCAGCTTTTGGCCGGCGAAGACCCCGGCCAAAACGTCATCGTGCCGCCGACGCTGATCACCCAGAAGGACCTGATCGACAAGGACATCAAGAACATGGAAGACCTCTCGGCCAAGCTGCCGCAGTTCGCCCATGCCGATGTCGCGATGCCGGCCTGGATGCCGAACCCCAACGCGAAATAGCGTTCCGCAGGCGTAAGGGACGAGCGGCTTTCGGGCCGCTCTTTTCCAGGTCTGAATGCCTGCTTCGTCGGCGTGAGCCGATATCTAGCCACGGGCGCGGCATTCTGCCTTCAAACCGCGTATGAACTCGGCGGGTTCGACGTTCACCGGCTTGCCGCTGGTCATGCCGTCGGCATAGGCTCCGTTTCAAATGTTCCAACTCCAATGCGCGCAATTCCTCGCGCTGTTCCCACAGGCGCAGGGCGTCGCGGACAATCTCGCTGTTAGAGGCATATCCCCCGCCTTCGACAGCGCTTTGCAGGCGGGCAGCCTGCTGCGGGGTGAGGGATATGGTAAGGGTGCGCATGGGTTGGGTTTTCATGCTTAGCCTGCAGTCCAATAGTCCCGCGGTGAGGATGGCAAGTTTCCAGCCCGCAGCGCAAAAAATCCTAAGTTGCGTGCCCGCCTCGGCTACTCATTGAACAGATCGGAATGGGACCCGGTGCGAGCAAGCTGTAGCTCATCGCCGGCGACACGATAGATCAAGAGCCAGTCCGGTTCGATGTGAGCGTCACGATAGCCTTTCCAGTCGCCCTTCAGTGGATGATCCTTATAACTCGCTGGGAGTTCATCGCCGGCGAGCAGGAGGCCCAACAGCTCGCGCAGCTTGCCAAGATCTTTGCCACGCTTCTCGGCACGTTTCACATCACGGCGGAATTGTCCGGATCGAACAGGCGCCAGCACATCAGATTTCCAAGTCCTTGAACAACTCGTCGGCCGAGGCGAAACGCTTGCCCTTGCCCTGCTCCAATTCGAACATGGCCTTTCGAGTGGTTGCGTTCGGCACCTTCACCGGAAAGGGGAACTCCTTGTCGGCGGCGACGCGGACCAGCAGCAGGCGAATGGCGTCGGAAACGGACAATCCCATTGCCGCCAAGGCTTCCGTCGCCTGTGCCTTTGTCGCCGCATCGATCCGAGCGCGGACCACAGTTTCCGTTGCCATATTACTGCTCCTTGAAGAGAGCTACAATGTAGCTACGAAGCGCCGAATTCGCAAGCCGTTCGGCCCATTCGTACCGCTCGAAAATGTGCGGCGTCTTGAGCGACATGCATTACCTCAACGCCGCCGCGATGTTGCCGCCGTCCACCGTCGTCACATTGGCGGTGGTGCGCTCTGCCAGCGCCTGATGCAGGAAGGCCTGGGCGACGTCTTCGGCCGTCACTTCCTGCCCGAGCAGATTGCCCGCCATATATTCCTTTTCCGATACCCCGCGGGCGCTCGAACGGCTGGCGATCATCGCGTCGGTCAACAGCCCGGAACGGATGCGGTCGGCGTTGACGGCATTGGAGCGGATGCCGTGGGCGCCGTAGTCGACAGCATATTGCCTGGACAGGAAAAGCGTCGCCGCCTTTGGCATGCCATAGGCGCCGAACTTCGGACCCGGATTGATCGCCTGCTTGGAGGTGTTGAACAAAAGCACGCCGCCGGTGCCTTGCTCGAGCATGATGCGCACTGCGTTCTGCGCCGCCGACTGGTGGGCGAAGAAATTGAGCTCGAAGCTCTTGCGCAAAGTGGCGTCGTCGAGTTCGCCGATCCTGCCTTCCCAGGCCGCACCGGCATTCGACACGAGGATGTCGAGGCCGCCGTAGACGGCCACCGCCTTGTCGAAGGCAGCGCGCATCTGTGCCGGGTCGGTGATGTCGGCGCCGACGCCGATCGAACCGTTGCCGGCCTTTTTTGCCGCCTCCGTCGCCCTCGCCGCGTCGAGATCGACGACGACCGCATGAGCGCCATTGTCGGCGAACAGCTTTGCCGTGGCGGCGCCGATCGCGCCGGCGCCGCCGGTGACAAGCACAACCTGGGAGGTAAGCGGCTTCGGCTTGTTGGCGGCGAGCTTGGCCTGTTCCAGCGACCAGTATTCGAGCGGGAACAGGTCGGCCTTGGACAGTGGATGGAAATCGCCGATTGCTTCGGCGCCGCGCACCGCCTCGATCCACATTTCACCGACGTCGGAGGCAATCTTCGCGTCCTTCAGCGTGCGGCCATGGCCGAACATGCCGAGCCCCGGCACCAGCGTCAGGCGCGGCATCTGGTCGAGCATAGTCCGCTTCACGTCGTCGAGCGCGTCGTTGGTCTCGAAGTAGGCGCGATAGTCCCTGGCGAAGTTTTCGACATGCTGGCGAATGACGGATTTGTAGTCGCCGATCTTGTCCGCGTCGGGCGCCGGCAGCGCCATCGGTCCGGTCTTGATGCGGATCGACAGGTCGGGCGTCGACACGCCGCGCCCGGCATAGTCGGCAATGTCAGCCGAGTTGATGAAATCGACAATCGCGTCCGAGGTGCGGAAATCGCTGATCATGCGGTCGAAGCGGCCTTCGCCGCGCGCTACCGCCACTGCACCGCGCAGTATCGGCGCAATCTCCGCAGGCTTCGCCAGCCTGGCCGGCAAGGCGGTTTTTTCGCTACGCGGCTTGCCGTGGCTGGCGATGAAATCCTCGGCGACGTTCACATAATGGATCATCCGGTCGTAAGCCTGCTTGGCATCGTCGCCGAAGGTGAAGATGCCATGCTTGTCGAGGATCAGGCCTTCGACCGTCGGGTCGGCGTCGAAGACATCGGCAGCCGCCTTCGCCAGGTCGAAGCCCGGCATGATGTAGGGCACGAACCCCATCTTGTTGCCGAAGACCTTCTTGCTCAGCGCCTCGCTGTCGTCCTGGTCGACAATGGCGAGGATCGCGGTCGAGTGCGTATGGTCGACGAATTTATGCGGCAGGAAGGCGTGCAGCAGCGTCTCGACCGAAGGGTTCGGCGAAGACGGATCGATCAGGTTCACCCGCTGCAGCGCCACCATGTCTTCGTCGGAGAGTTTTTTGAGCGACCGCGCCTTGAGCAGCGCGCCGAGCTTGACCGCCGGCAGGCCCTGCGGCTCGATGACGCCCATGTCCCAGCCGCTGCCCTTGACGCAGAGCACGTCCCATTCGTCGCCGACGAGATCGGTGGCCTTTGTCTTGCACGATGTGTTGCCGCCGCCATGCAGGACAAGCCGCGGTTCGCCGCCCAGAAGCCTGGTCGTGTAGACGCGCAGCGCCAGGTCGCGTGCCACGCCCTTCATTGCATAGTCGGTAACCAGCTTTTCCGCGTCGCCGTCATTCCACAGGTTCTTCATGTTCGCTTCGTCCGGTTGTTTTTGTTGTGAAACAGGAATGCCGCGACGCCTTTATGACAATGCCTCCGCGGCGGCTTGTGTTCTCTAGGCGACCTTTTCTGCTGCCGGTCCGGCATGGTCGAGGAGCCGTCTCGCCATCCGGGCGCCGACCACCAGATGCGTGCATAGCCCACCCGCGATCGCCGCCACCAGCGGTCCGAACTTGCTGTCCTCCTGCACCACCACGAGGCGCTTCTCGATCTTGCGCAGCGATGACAGCTCCGCCGAAATGATCCGCCGGTTGTAGCTGCAGTCGAGCGCCTTGCCTTGCGCGTCGATGATCTGACCGGCGATGACGCCGGCAGCCCCGGCACGACGCAGCACCTCCATTTCGCTGGCAGTCAGCGCGCCGCATTTGACGACATGGCTGTCGGCATCGACGGTGCCGACCGAGTAAAGCGCCAGATTGCACGCACTGATACCCGACAACTGCTCGCGGATCACCGGCTCGGCGCGCAGGCCGCGCGCCAGTTCCTCTGTCGTCAGCACCAGCGGCGCATAGAAATTGAGTCCCTTGGCATTGAGCCGGCGGGCGATTTCCATGGTGCATTGGTCGGGGCGGTAGGAATAGGGGGCTCCCAGATTGCCGCAGAGCTGCACCACCGTGACATCCTGCAGATCGGCATAGGACATGATGTCGGCGATCGTATAGATGGTCCTTCCCCAGGCGACGCCGATGCGATCGCCCTTCTTGATCAGTTCGAGAAAGACGCTGGCCGCCAGCACCGCGATGTCGGTCGACGGATCGGCGACATGGCCGTTTTCCGGCGCTATCCAGACGGCATCGAGCTTCAATGCGTCTTCGAGCTTGCGCGCCATGACATCATCGGTGAAAAGCTGGGTCGAGGTCGAGATGTTGACAATGCCGGTCTCGCGCGCCTTGCGCAGATACATCGCGACCGAGGCTCGGGAAATCTTGAGCTGGCTGGCCACCTGGTCCTGGCGCAAGCCGTGGGCATAGTAGAGCCAGGCGGCCTTGTGGATAAGCTGTTCTGCCGGTCGGATCGCCATGCCATCTCCTCGCTGACATTATTCACGGCTGTCGACAAAAGTCAAACTGAGCGAGGGTAAACGATGCCCTTTCGCTTGCTCTATCTAGATCATCATTGTGCCGAATGGGCCCTAGCGTGGCATTGTTGGTGGTGACGGGCCGGAATCTTGTGGGGTAGAAGGGTCGATCAGACATTAGGGGAGGAACGGGATGGGCAATCCCTACGAACAGGATCTCGGCAGGAATCCAGCCAACCACCAGCCGCTGACGCCGCTCAGCTATCTGGAGCGGGCGGCAAAGACCTTTCCCGACCATGTTGCTATCATCCATGGTCGCCAGCGCACGACCTATCGTGATTTCTGGCGGCGGTCGCTGAAACTTGCCTCGGCGCTGCAGAGGCGCGGCATCGGCAAGGGCGACACCGTCACCGTCATGTTGTCCAACACGCCGCCGATGCTGGAAGCGCATTTCGGCGTGCCAACGACCAAGGCGGTGCTGCATTCGCTCAACACCCGCCTCGATGCCTCGGTCATCGCTTTCCAACTCGACCATGCCGAAACCAAGGTGCTGGTCGTCGATCGCGAATTTGCAAATGTCGTCAGTGAGGCGCTGGCGCTGGCTAAGGTAAAACCGCTGGTCATCGACTATGACGATCCCGAATACGCCACTGACGCCCCCTATCCCAAGGGCGAGCGGATCGGCTCGCTCGACTACGAGACCTTCGTCGCGGGCGGCGACGAGAATTTCGCCTGGTCGATGCCGGACGACGAATGGGATGCGATCTCGCTCAACTACACCTCCGGGACGACAGGCAATCCGAAGGGCGTCGTCTATCACCATCGCGGTGCGGCACTGATGGCCTACGCCAACACCATCCATGCCGGCATGGGCAAGCATGCTGTCTATCTGTGGACGCTGCCGATGTTCCACTGCAACGGCTGGTGCTTTCCGTGGACGCTGGCCGTGCAGGCCGGCACCCATGTCTGCCTGCGCTGGGTGCGGCCGAAGCCGATCTACGACGCCATCGCCGACCACGGCGTCACCCATCTGTGCGGTGCGCCGGTGGTGATGTCAGTGCTGATCAACGCCAGCGACGAGGACAAGCGGCAATTTCCGCAGACGGTCACCTTCAACACCGCCGCGGCACCGCCGCCGGAAGCGGTGCTGTCGGGCATGGCCGATGCGGGTTTTGCCGTCACCCACCTCTATGGCCTGACCGAGACCTATGGCCCGGCGGTCGTCAACGAATGGCAGGGCGAGTGGGATGGGCTGGAGAAGGGACAGAAGGCGGCGAGGAAGGCCAGGCAAGGTGTGCGCTATGCCGCGCTCGAGGATCTGACGGTGATGGACCCTGAGACGATGGAGGAGACGCCGGCCGACGGCGAGACGATCGGCGAGGTCATGTTCCGCGGCAACATCGTCATGAAGGGCTATCTGAAGAACCGCAAGGCGAGCGACGAGGCCTTCGCCGGCGGCTGGTTCCACTCGGGCGACCTCGGCGTCATGCATCCCGACGGCTACATCCAGCTCAAGGACCGCTCCAAGGACATCATCATTTCCGGCGGCGAGAACATCTCCTCGATCGAAGTCGAGGAGGCGCTCTACAAGCATACCGCCGTCGCCTTCTGCGGCGTCGTCGCGAGGCCCGACGACAAATGGGGCGAGGTGCCGATCGCCTATGTCGAGCTGAAGCCGGGCAGGACGGCGACCGAGGCCGAGATCATCGATCACTGCCGCGCGCTGCTCGCCCGCTTCAAAATGCCGAAAGCGGTGATCTTCGCCGAAATCCCGAAGACCTCGACCGGCAAGATCCAGAAGTTCCGGCTGAGGGAGATGGCCAAGGGGTAGGTGCCGTTAGCGTCACGACGGTGCAGAGCGTTTGATGGCAGCGGGACAGCGCCCCCCTCTGTCCTGCCGGACATCTCCCCCACTTGGGGGGAGATTGGCTGTCATCGCCGCTTTCGCCAANGGGACAGCGCCCCCCTCTGTCCTGCCGGACATCTCCCCCACTTGGGGGGAGATTGGCTGTCATCGCCGCTTTCGCCAACTTTCAACATTGCAGGACTAGCTGGGCGCTAAAACCGCCAATCTCCCCCCTCGTGGGGGGAGATGTCCGGCAGGACAGAGGGGGGCGCGAAGGATCACGACAGATCAGAATTTAGCCTGAGCCGCCGCTCATGCCGGGAACCGGCAATTGGGCCCGTTCAGTATTGCGAACAATTTATTTACCGAAGATGCGAGAGCACGTTGAGCAGCTTGCCGGTCGGGTCGGCAATGAAGAAGCGTCTTACCCCCACGGTTCGTCGGTCAAATCATAGACCACTCTGCAACCGATCTCGTTCGCGCGCAGATAAACCGCGTCGACATTGTCGACCTCGATCGACAGATCAGCCACCGGGGTGCCCGAGCCGCACTCAACAACGTGCCTTGCAGCAGCTGGATCGGCTGAACGGAGCAAAAAGATCGCTCTGTGTCGGATCGAGCGCCTCGCGATCGTCCTCGATAAAGAACTGACTCGACGAAAGAAGATCTAGCAGGAGGAGCATTCTAATGGAGAACGCGGAGCGGAGCCCCAGGGCTACACGGCGCGAATGGATGGGGCTCGCGGTTATCGCGCTGCCTTGCCTGCTCTATTCCATGGACCTGACGGTCTTGAATTTGGCTGTGCCGCGGTTGAGCGCAGACTTGAGGCCTTCGAGTTCGCAACTTCTGTGGATCGTGGACATTTATGGCTTTCTGCTTGCCGGATGCCTGATCACGATGGGCACGCTGGGCGACCGCATCGGCCGCCGCAGACTGCTTTTGATCGGCGCGGTGACATTTGCAATTGCTTCGGTCTTCGCGGCGTTCTCCACAAGCGCCGAAATGTTGATCGTCTCGCGTGCGCTGCTCGGGATTGCCGCGGCCACGCTTGCGCCGTCCACCCTCTCGTTGATCCGCAACATGTTCCTCGATCCGAGGGAGCGCACGGTTGCGATCGGCGTCTGGATCGCCAGCTTCTCCGCGGGCGCTGCCATCGGCCCGCTGGTCGGGGGCATCCTGCTGAGCTATTTCTGGTGGGGTTCCGTGTTCCTCGTGGCCGTACCGGTCATGATCGCGCTGCTGGTGTTCGGTCCGATGGTCCTGCCCGAGTATCGCGATCCAGAAGCGGGTCGGCTCGACATCTTGAGCGCCGCGCTGTCACTTGTCGCGGTGCTTTCGGTGATCTACGGCATCAAGGAAATCGCCGAACATGGATTCGGCTTGGAGGCGGCCTTCGCCATTGTCTTCGGCGTGGCTGTCGGCGCGGTTTTCGTCTTGCGTCAACCACGGCTGAAAAATCCTCTGGTCGATCTGCGGCTCTTTCGCTCGCGCGCCTTCAGCGCTTCATTGGCGGTCAACGTTCTCGGCTTCTTCGTGGCGTTCGGCTCGTTTCTCTTCATCGCGCAATATCTGCAACTGGTGCTCGGGATGGGACCCTTTGTAGCGGGCCTGTGGACGGTGCCTTCCGCCGTCGCTTTCATCGCCGGTTCGATGCTGACGCCAATCGCGGCCGGTAAGGCTCGCCCGGGCTATGTGATGGCTGTCGGCCTTGCGCTCGCGGCAGTGGGATTCCTTATTCTCACCCGCAGTGGCGGTCGAGCCGATCTCGCGGTCATCGTCACAGGCTACAGCGTCTTTTCCCTGGGCCTTGCACCGGTGTTCACTTTGGCCACCGACCTCATCGTGGGAACCGTTGAACCCGGGCAAGCCGGTGCGGCCTCCGGCCTCGCGGAAACCAGCAGTGAGTTGGGCGGCGCGCTCGGCATCGCGATCCTTGGCAGCATCGTCACCGCCATCTATCGCAGCGGAGTGACCGGGCTGGTCGCGGACGGGGTGTCCGAACAGGAAATCAGCGTTGCCAAGGACACGCTTGGAGGCGCCGTCGCAGTTGCAATTGCCTTACCGGAGACGCTCGGTTCCGATCTGCTCGGCAAAGCGCGGGAGGCGTTCACTCAGGCATTCCAGATGACTGCCGGCATCTGCGCGTTGGTGGCGCTGGCTGCGGCCATCCTTGCGGGGGTCCTGTTGCAAAAAGTGCGGGGGCAGTCTGAGGCTGGGCAGCAGCCAGCAAAAGCTGCGACACCAACCGACGCCTGAGGCTTAAGCACGACACGGAACATGAGGGGGGAACCCCATGCCGATTCTCAGACCATCAGAGTCTGAAGGTCAAGACGAGACCCTTTCTCGGCCATGGGCGCGAAAGGCCGCCGCGGTCAGCAAAGCCGGGTCGATCGTCGCCCTGACTGGGGTCATATTGCCGCTTCTCATGATCGGCGGGATGAAATTCACGGCCGTTGAGATCGAGGCGTTGAGGCCGCTGATCGGCGGCACGCCTTGGCTCGCCTGGATGTATCCGGTATTTGGTGAAGCCGGCGCCTCTTATCTGCTTGGCGTCGTGGAGATCGCGACCGGGCTTCTCCTGATTGCCTGCCCTTGGTCGGCGCGCGCCGGTGTCGCCGGCGGGGCATTGGCCGCCCTGATTTTCCTGGTCACCTGTTCGATCATGGTTGCCCTGCCGATCTGGGAGCCAACTCTGGGCTTTCCCGCGCTCGGTCCCGCCGGCCAGTTCCTGATCAAGGACATTGCGCTGCTCGGCATCGCGCTTGTCCTACTGGGCGAAAGCCTGAACAGATTAAACAAATCGGCTACCTAAGCGGATCCAAGTCGAAGCGAGTGGCAGAACCACGTCATCCCGCCTACCCGCGCCAAAGGCGGGGCTCCACCTGCTGCGAACTTGGGGACGGGCATAAGTTCGGTGCCTGCGCGCCATCTGACTCACCTTCGACTAGATCGAAAACGCCCCGCTCGCCACCACGATGCCGCGTCCAGACACGCTCACCGAGCCGGCATCGACAGCCACCTCGATGATGCTGGTACGTCCGAGCGCCGTGCCTTGCTCGACCTTGACTACGCCGGGCTGCGCAAGACCGTGTGCAACCAGATGTGCGGCGAGCGGACCAGCCGCCGTACCGGTTGCCGGATCCTCGGCAATGCCGACAGTCGGGTTGAAAAACCGTGCATACGCTGTGCTTCCCCGCAGTGGCGGATCAAGTGAGAAGACGTAGCAGCCTTCCCCGCCGACCTCGTTGAGCAGGTCGAAAAGCTGTTTGGCGTCAGGCGAAATCCGGTCGACGGCTTGGCGATCGCGGATTGGCACCAGGAGATGGGCAGCACCGGTCGAGACCACCTGGCAAGGCACGACGTCCGTTATTTCTTCAGTATTTAAGCCAAGTGCCGCGGCAAGGGCGCCAGGATTTGAGATCTGCCGGCCGGCCACTGGGGCTTCTTGCCGCATAATGATCTTTTCGAGTTTTCCCTGGCTTTGCCAGATGGCCAATGGATATACCAAGTCGCCGATCTGTTGGTGAAACCATGTCGGGCCATCGCCCAACTCGAGCCGCCCCGCCGCAGCGAGCCACCACCAGGCCCCTAGCGTGTTGTGGCCGCCTGCGCCGAAAACCTCCACGCCTTTCGGCGTGAAAGAGCGCAATTTCCAATCGGCGTCCGCCCGGGTCGCCGGTAGGACAAAAGTGGTCTCGGACTGGTTGAACTCACGGGCAATGTTCTGCATCAGCTCGAGCGCCAACTCGTCACCGCCATCGACCACCGCGAGGGAATTGCCGGTCAGCGGCTCTACCGCGAAGACATCGACGAAATGAAATGGAATTGTTCTGTTCATGGTTTTCCTCCGGAGAACCGCAATTGGGCCCGTTTCGGTATTGCAGACAATTTCTAGCTAGCGGAGGTGGGAGAGCACGTTGAGCAGCTTGCCGGTCGGGTCGGCAATGAAGAAGCGTCTTACCCCCCACGGTTCGTCGGTCAAATCATAGACCACTCTGCAACCGATCTCGTTTGCGCGAAGATAAACCGCGTCGACATTGTCGACCTCGATCGACAGATCAGGCACCGGGGTGCCTGAGCCGCCCTCGCTGGCGATGCTGATCTGGGGGACGGTGGTTTCGCTGGACGCCAGCGTGACGAGCCAGCCGTGATCCATGACGGCATCGAGCCCGAACAAATCGGTATAGAACTTCCGAACATCCGGAATGCTGTCAGTTGCGATGTTCGAGACAATGCGCAGCACGGTCATTCCATGTCTCCTTCACAGCTTGGCGTATCTCCACAGCTTCGATGATAACGCCTTGCTGCGCTGCGGGGACCCGCAGCAGGCTTCGTTAACGCTGTTCACGCCCAGGTTGTATCAAAGGATGTCACCGGTCGTCCAGAAAGGTAACATCACCTGTTGACAGGCGGGGAATTTCGAATTACGAGTGACGAAATTCAAAATTCGTCACTCGTAAGAGCTAATGATACATGATGCATGACACCCTCGACACGACGGCTGATCTGGTCCGGCAGGAGAATGTCGCGCGCATCCTCGATTGCGCAGAGCGGCTGTTCCGCCACTACGGCTACGGCAAGACCAATGTCGCCGACATAGCCCGTGAACTCGGCATGTCGACGGCCAACATCTACCGTTTCTTCGCCTCCAAGGTCGAAATCCACCAGGCCGTTTGCGGCCGTATGCTCGCTACCTGCTACCAACTGACCTACGACGCCTGCCATAGTCCCGGAACGGCCAGCGAAAGGCTGCGCCGCTACGTGCAAACGCACTATCAGTGGACCCGCGACACCATGCTCGACCAGGAGAAGGTGCACGAAATGGTCGTCGTCGCCATCGAGCGCGATTGGCATGTCATCGAGAAGCATATCGACAGGATCCGCGGCTTGGTCGAGGAGGTGATCCGAGAGGGAATCGCGGCCGGCGAGTTTGCCGACCAGGACCCGGAAGTCGCTTCGCGGTGTTTCGGCGCCGCTATCATCACTCTCTGTCACCCGCAGATGGTCGCCCAGTGCCTTGCCAAGAACAACCGGGCGATGCCGGACGAGCTTATCGAGTTTGCCATCAGGGCTTTGAAGAAATGACCGGCAGCGTCCGCCGGGCGTCGACAATCCATCTCCAGTTCGGGAGTACGCAAGTGTCTTTGTCCAAATCCATCATGAACAGGCTGCCGGCCATTGGTCCGGCTCTGGTCGTCGTCGCGGCGCTTGGACTCGCCGGTTGCTCGCAAGAAAAAGTGGAAGTCAAGGACATCGTCCGGCCGGTCAAGGTCGTCGAGGTCGCCAAGGCGAACGATACCCGTGAGCTCTCCTACTCCGGATCGGTGCGCGCCCGCACCGAGATGAATCTCGGCTTCCGCATCAACGGCAAGATCACCGAGCGCCTGGTCGACATCGGCCAGCGTGTGAAACCGGGCGACGTTCTGGCCCGCATCGATCCCGCCGACTACGACCTTTCGGTCAACAGCGCCGAGGCCAGCCTCGAGGCCGCCGAGCGGCAGGTCGAGACAACGGGCCTTGCCCGCCGTCGTGCCGAACAGCTGTTTGACAAGAAGTTCGCCTCGAAATCGCAGCTCGAACAGGCGACGCTCAGCTATGATCAGGCGGTCGCCACCCGCAATTCCGCCCGCTCAGCGCTTGACCAGGCGAAGAACCAGGTCCTCTACACCGACCTCAAGGCGGACAGGAATGGCATCGTCACGTCAGTCGCCGCCGATGTCGGTCAGGTGGTCGGCTCCGGCACGCCGGTTGTGACCGTTGCCGTCGATGGCGAAAAGGAAGTGCTGATCGCCGTGCCGGAAACGGATATCGCCCAGTTCAAGCCGGGCAAGGACGTCAAGGCAAGCTTCTGGTCCGACGAAGCGCTGACGCTCGACGGCAAGGTCCGTGAAGTCGCCGGCAGCGCCGATCAGCAGTCGCGTACCTTTGCCGTTCGCGTCAGCCTGCCCAACGATCCGCGCGTGCTTCTCGGCATGACCGCGAATATCGAGGCTTCGGCCGCCAACAACAGCCTGCAAAGCGTATCGATCCCGTTGAGCGCGCTGGCGCAAAAAGACGGCCAGCAGATCGTCTGGACCGTCGACCGCAACGGCGAGACCGTCCATGCGCGTCCGATCAAGGTCGCTGAGTTCACCGCCGACGGCGTGCATGTTGCCGAAGGATTGAAACCCGGCGATGTCGTCGTTGCGGCGGGCACGCAATTCATGACCGAAAATCTAAAAGTCAAGCTGGCTGGCGATGCGGTGCAACAGTCCGCATCGGCGGACGATGATGGTGACGCCGCCAAGCGCGTGCGCTGACGGCCAGGCATAAAGCGGCTTTTCCTCGCATCGGCGCAAGCCGCGAGGTCAAGCGGTTCACGGTTTCCGGGCGGCAGGCGCCCGATTGTCGAGACGCCAGGTCGATGTAACCCCCCGACATCGATCCTAGCGCCCCACCGCGATGAGTGTCTCTCCGCTCGGAAAGCCTCGCCGCCCGGAAGCCAGCATTAGAAGCTCCGTGGGCATGCCATGTGCGTGCGCTGACGATCAGACAGATGGACTGGCGCTATGACCACCGATACCACCGAAAAACGGCCCTTCAATCTTTCGCGCTGGGCGATCGGGCACCCGAGCATTGCGCGGTTCCTATTCGGCCTGATCATCGTTGCCGGTGCGCTCGGCCTGATGCGCATGGGCCAGAAGGAAGATCCGGATTTCACCTTCCGCGTCATGGTCGTCCAGGCGGTCTGGCCCGGTGCCTCGATCCAGGAGATGGAGGACCAGGTCGTCAACAAGATCGAGCGCAAGCTGCAGGAAACGCCGCATCTCGATTTCGTCCGTTCCTACACGCGCGCCGGCAGCGCCATCATCACCTTGCAGGTGGAAGGGGACACCAATCCGACCCAGGTCGCGGATGCCTTTTACCAGGTACGCAAGAAGGTCGGCGATATCGCCAATGAGCTGCCTCAGGGGCTGCTTGGGCCTTACTTCAACGACGAATTCGGCGACACTTTCATCACCCTGCATTCGATCAGCGGCGATGGTTACAGCTATCCCGAGCTGAAGAAATTGGCCATCCAGGCGCGTGACATGCTTCTGACCACGCCCGGCGTCGAGAAGGCCGTGATCATCGGCGACCAGCCGGAAAAACTCTATATCGACGTTTCGTCCAAGGTGCTTGCCGAGCGCGGCCTGACACTCACCGATCTGCAGAACGCGATCAAGGGCCAGAACAATGTCGATCCGGCAGGCTCGGTCGACACCGGCCAGCGCTCCGTGCGCATCTCGGTCGAGGGCAGCGTGACGGAGGCGGCCGACATCCGCGAACTTCGCCTGCGCGCCGGCAACCAGGTGACGCGCCTCGGCGACATCGCAACCGTGACCACAGGTCTCGAGGATCCCTATCAGCGCAAATATCGCTTCAACGGCCGCGACAGCGTCCAGGTCGGCGTCGTCATGGCCAAGGGCTTCAACGTCACCGATGTCGGCAAGGAGGTCGAAGCGACCTATCACCGCTTCGAAGAGGCCTTGCCCTACGGCGTTTCGGTCGATCAGATCGCCGACCAGCCGGAAGTCGTGCGGGACGCGGTGAGCGAGTTCATGACGGCGCTCGGCGAGGCGCTCCTGATCGTGCTTGTCGTTTCGTTCCTGACGATCGGCTGGCGTTCGGGCCTGGTGATCGCGATCACCATTCCGCTCGTTCTGGCCGCCACCTTCGCCATCATGTACGAGATCGGCATCGATCTGCAGCGCATTTCACTTGGCGCGCTGATCATCGCGCTCGGCCTGCTTGTCGACGACGCGATGATCGTCGTCGAAATGATGGAACGCAAGCTCGAGGAAGGAATGGTCAAGATCGAGGCGGCGAGCTTCGCTTACACCTCGACGGCCTTCCCGATGCTGACCGGCACACTGATCACCACCGCCGGCTTCATCCCGGTCGGCTTCGCGGCTTCGACGGCCGGCGAATATGTGCGCACGCTGTTCTACGTCGTCGGCATCGCGCTGGTCGTCTCCTGGTTCGTGGCGGTCTATTTCACGCCGTGGCTTGGTCATATGATCCTCAAGCAGCGAAAACACGCCGGCAGCCATCACGATGTCTTCGACACGCGCTTTTATCGCCGGCTTCGCGCCACCGTCAGCTGGTCCGTGCGCCACCGCATCATCGTGCTGGTCATGACGCTGGTGACCTTCGTCACCAGCTTGTGGGCGTTCCAGTTCATCCCGCAGAATTTCTTCCCGCAGTCGTCGCGTCCGGAAATCCTTGTCGACCTCTGGCTGCCGGAAGGCACCAGCATCAAGGAAGTCGAGACGCAGGCCAAGGCGCTCGAAACCAGGATGATGGACGACAAGGACAAGCGCTTCATCGCCACCTATATCGGCGAGGGCGCGCCGCGCTTCTTCCTGCCGCTCGACCAGCAGCTTCGCAATCCGAACTTTGCCCAGCTTCTGGTGATGGCCAATGACGAACCGGCCCGCGAGCGGCTGATCGCCAAGCTGCGCACCATTCTGGCCGAGGATTTTCCGTCGGTCCGTGCCAAGGTCGACCGCCTGTTCCTTGGGCCGCCCACCGGCTGGCCGGTGCAGATGCGCGTCATGGGCCCGGATCGCCAGGAGGTGCGGCGCATCGCCGACGAGGTGAAGGCGAAGTTCCAGGCAAATCCGCTGCTCGGCGCCGTCCACGACGACTGGCTGGAGCCGGTACCGGAGATGAAGCTGGTGATCGACCAGGATCGCGCCCGTGCGCTCGGCGTCACCTCGCAGCGCATCCGCCAGATGCTGCAGGCGACCATGTCGGGAGCGCCGCTCGATGATTTCCGTGACGGCGAGGAGACGGTTTCGATCGTCGCTCGCGAGCCGGAGGCGAGCCGTCACCTGCTGTCGGCGGTCGACTCGATCTCTGTCCCGACGGATTTCGGTGGCTTCGTGCCGCTGTCGCAGGTCGCCAAGGTCGTCCCGGTGCTGGAGCAAGGCGTCGAATGGCGGCGCGACCGCCTGCCGACCATCAGCGTGCGCGCCACGCTGCCGGACGGCGTGCAGTCGAACGATGTCGTCATGAAGATGTACAGCGAGATGCAGGGCCTGCGCGACGGCCTGGCACCCGGCTACAACATCGAAATCCAGGGCGGCGCCGAGGATTCGGCCGAAAGCCAGGCCTCGATTGCTGCGAAAGCTCCAATCATGCTGGCCGTCATCGTCGTGCTGCTGATGATCCAGCTGCAGCATTTCGGCAAGGCGATGCTGGTGCTGGCGACCGGTCCGCTCGGCATCATCGGTGCTGCGGCGGCACTTTTGATCAGTGGCGCGCCGTTCGGCTTCGTCGCCATTCTCGGCGTCATCGCGCTGCTTGGCATCATCATGCGCAACTCGATCATCCTGGTCGACCAGATCGACCAGGATATCGCGGCCGGCATGGAACGCTCGGAGGCCATCATCGGCTCGGCAGTCCGCCGTTTCAGGCCGATCATGCTGACGGCGCTGACGGCGGTCCTGGCGCTGATCCCGATCTCGCGCGGCGTCTTCTGGGGTCCGCTCGCCTATGCCATGATGGGTGGCATCCTCGTTGCCACGGTGCTGACTATCCTCGTCCTTCCGGCAGGCTATGCCTTGTTCTTCGGCAGGGAGCGCAAGAAGGTCGAGGACGCGGCGCCGGCCGCCGAGCCGAAACGGGCGGAAAACGATGACCAGCCGCAACTGCCCCTGGCGGCCGAATAGGGCTGTTGGCAGATGTGACGTCCAGGGGTTAAATCCGCCCACCGGCAGGAGCGCCGGAGGAGGACGTCATGACCATAGCTCAGGCACCGGTGGCGCTGCGCCGGCCGATCGACGGACGCCACCGCCAGATGTTCATCGATGGCGCCTGGGTCGACGCCCGCTCGGCCCTCACCATGGAAACTAGCAATCCGGCCACCGGCGCGGTCATTGCCACGGTGCCGCGCGGCGACCGCCAGGACATCGAGCTGGCAGTGGCGGCGGCGCGCAGGGCCTTCGACGGGCCGTGGAGCCGGTACAAGCCCTATGAGCGGCAGGTGCTGCTGCTCAGGATCGCCGATCTCTTCGAAAAGCACTGGGAGGAGATCAGCCGCTCGGACACGACCGACATGGGCATGCCGATCGTGCGCACCCTGGCCAACCGCAACCGCGTCATCGGCATGCTGCGCTATTACGCCGGCATGGCGACGTCCCTGCACGGCGAGACGATCGAGAACTCGCTGCCGGGCGAAATCGTCTCCTTCACGCGCAAGGAGCCGGTCGGCGTCGTCGGCGCCATCATCCCGTGGAACGCACCGACGGCCGCTTCGATCTGGAAGATCGGGCCGGCGCTGGCGACCGGCTGCACGGTGGTGCTGAAACCTTCGGAAGAGGCGCCGCTGACGCCGCTTTTGATCGCCGACCTCATGAACGAGGCCGGCGTTCCGCCAGGTGTCGTCAACATCGTGACCGGCACCGGTGCCGAGGCAGGTGCCGCACTTGCCGAGCATATGGGAGTCGACAAGATCGTCTTCACCGGCTCGACGGCGACCGGCCAGTCGATCGTGCGGGCGTCGGCCGGCAACCTCAAGCGCGTCTCGCTGGAGCTTGGCGGCAAGTCGCCGGTCATCGTCTGCGCCGACGCCGATCTCGACAAAGCGGTGCCGGTGGCGGCTATGTCGGTGTTCGCCAATTCCGGCCAGATCTGCATCGCCGGCTCGCGCCTGTTCGTCGAACGCTCCGTCCATGATGAATTCGTCGAGCGGCTGGCGGCCTATGCCAAGGGTCTCAGGATCGGCGACGGCATCGATCCGGCGACCGAGATCGGCCCGCTCGTCTCCGAAAAGCAGCTGCAACGGGTCGCCTCGTATCTCCAGGCCGGCACGGCGGAGGGCGCGACCCTCGTCACCGGCGGTGAACGCCTCATGGAAGGTGCGCTGGCCGCCGGCAATTTCGTCGCGCCGACCGTCTTTGCCGGCGTTTCGGACGACATGAGGATCGCGCGCGAGGAGATCTTCGGGCCGGTGATTTCGGCGCTGCCGTTCGATACGCTCGATGAGGCGGTCGAGCGCGCCAACAACACGCCCTACGGTCTTGCTGCCGGGGTCTTCACCCGCAACATCGCCACCGCCCACCAGCTATCGCGAAAAATCCGTGCCGGCTCAGTCTGGGTGAATACCTATCACGCCATCGATCCGGCCGTGCCCTTCGGCGGCTACAAGATGAGCGGCTACGGCCGCGAGGGCGGTGCCGAGCACCTCGACGAGTATCTCAACACCAAGGGCGTGTTCATCAAGATCGATTGAGCGATCCGCCGAATAGGCCCTGAAACGAAAAACCCGCCTCGGCGGCGGGTAATCATCGGCACGAACACGCGGGGATCAAGCGCGCATCGCGCGCTTGATCCCTTCAGGCGGGGTCAGATGACGAACAGCCAGTTGGCGAGCAGCATCACCACGATGCCGGCAATCAGCGTCAGGTAGGGCAGGATTCCCGCTTTTCTGACCGCGAGATCCGACGAATTCATGCCAAGGTCAGCCAGCATATGGTCGGGGAACTTTCCCTTGTCCTGGATGTAATGCCTGAAGCAGAACACCGGGATGATGAGGGCAGCCGTGATCAGTCCTGCCCACAGCGCCATCGGGTTCCAGACCTTTGCCCCGGCGCCCATGAAGATCATGTTGACATAGGCAAAGATGGCGCCGAGGCCGAGCAACCAGCTCGGCGCGCGCCATGGCCGCGCGATATGGCCATTGTCGATGCGGTGGATCCAGCCGGCGTTGAGGTTGAGGAAGTTGAAGATGATGTAGCCGCAATTCGACACGGCGAGGATGAAGAAGAAACTCGTCGCGTCGGCCGAGGCGATGGCCAGCACGGCCAGGTTGAAGATCAGGTCGGTCCACATCGCCCGCGTCGGGGCGCCGTGCTCGTTGACATGGCTGAGATAGCGGGGCAGCCAGCCATCGACGGAGCCTTGGTAAAGCGTGCGCGAGGACCCCGCCATCGCCGTCATGATGCACAGCACCAGTGCCAGGATCATCAGCATCACCAGCAGGCTATGGATGAGCTGTCCGCCGCCGACCATGCCGGCCAAGGCATCGGCAACACCGGAGCCGTCGACGATCGGGGTGGCCAGCATGCCGTTCAAGCCGAGCACGCCCTGGAAGGTGAACGGCACCAGGATGAACAGCAGCATGCACAGCAGGCCGGAATAGAAGATCGCCTTGAAGGTGTCGGTGCCGGGATTCTTGAACTCGGACGTGTAGCAGACGGCTGTCTCGAAACCGTAGGTCGACCAGGCGGCGATGAACATGCCGCCGAGAACGAGCGTCCAGCCGGCGATGTTCCACGCCCCGGGCTCCGGCGCGTAGGCGGCCGCCAGCGGCACCAGTGGCGAAAAATTCGCCCAGTCGATCTGGCCGGTGACGATCGGCACGACGCCGACGATCAGCATCGGAATGATGACGAACAGGCCGATATATTTCTGCACGTTTGCGGTGCCCAGGATGCCGCGATGCTGGATGGAGAAGATGATCAGCATCAGCACTGCGCCGATCAAGAAGGTGGCATTGAAGGTGAAGGAGACCGGACCAAGCGTGTGTCCGTAGAGCGTCCAGTTGCGGATCGCCGGTGTGGCGGCCGCGGTGACCGCCGTGATGGCGTCGGCGGCACTCGCCCCAGTATTAGCCGCGATATAGGCGGCGACTTCCGGCGAGGTGTCGGTAAACAGCGGCACCGGCGCCAGCGCGTTGAGGATGTAGGCCGCGGCGATCGAGCAGCCGAGCGACAGCACCGGCGACCAGGCGAACCAGTTGCACCACACCGAAAGCGGCGCGATGAACTTGGAGTAACGCAGCCAGGCGGTGGCGCCATAGATCGAGGCGCCGCCGGACTTGTTCGGAAACAGGCCGGCGATTTCGGCATAGGTGAAGGATTGCAGGAAGCCCATGATCATGGACACGGTCCAGATCAGGAAGGCCAGCTTGCCGGTCGTGCCGGCAATGCCGCCGATCGAAAACAGGACAAGGGCGGGAACGCCGCTTGCCACCCAGAAGGCGCCGCGCCAATCGATGTTCCGGTGCAGCTTCCCTTCGGCAGCCGGAACCAGGGCAGAGACTATCGTGCTCATTTGCGTGAATTCCCCATTTTGATGTTCCCCATCGGCGACAGTCGACATTTCGCGATGCGTCACCGACGCACGCGTTGAACGACCTCAGGCGTTTCCGCTCAGTAGTATTTTTTTCTTAGGAGTGAAGATCGACGCGTCACGCTTTCACGTCAAGCGTTTTTGTGAAGCTGTGCACATCGCAGATGTGGGACACGCTCTTGCCTTCTCCCCTTGTGGGAGAAGGTGGCCTCGCGAAGCGAGGTCGGATGAGGGGTGATCCAGCTTGGCACCGACAGCATTCCGTCCAACACCACTCTTCCGTCTCGGCGCTGCGCGCCGATCCACCCTCTTCCACAGGGGGAGAAGGCAAGGGATGCTGCCGTCAAGAGCGCGGTCTGGTCTTTTGCGGATCGTAGTGGGCGAAGGCGACGACGCTCGCCGGCAGCCGCTTGCTGTGGCCGTCGAGCTTGCCGATCTCGACCGCGGTGCCGATCGCGGCATGGGTGACGTCGAGCCTGGCCAGCGCGATGGTCTTGTTGAGCAGCGGCGAGCGCATGGCGGACGTGACCTCGCCGATCTGGGCGCGGCCGACATGGACGCAATCGCCATGCCCGACCGCGACATTGGCGTCGATGTTGAGGCCGACCAGTTTCCTCTGCGGGTTTTCCTTGCGCCGGATCAACGCCTCGCGGCCGATGAAATCGTCGGTCTTGCTCTTCAGCGGCACGGTGAAGCCGATGCCGGCCTCGAACGGATCGGTCTGGTCGGAAAATTCATAGCCGGCAAAGATCAGCCCGGCCTCGATGCGCACCATGTCGAGCGCCTGCAGCCCCATCGGCTTCAAGCCATGCGGCTGGCCGGCCGCCCAGATGGCGTCGAACACCTTTTCGGCGTCGCGCGGGTGGCACCAGATCTCGTAGCCGAGTTCGCCGGTGTAGCCGGTGCGCGAGACGACGATTGGAATGCCGTTGCCGCCGCCGATGCGGGCGACGGCGAAACGGAACCATTCGAGCTCCTCGATCGACGGCTGCAGCGGCGAAGTCCAGATGATCTCCTTCAGGATGTCGCGGCTCTTCGGTCCCTGCACGGCGACATTGTGCATCTGGTCGGTCGACGAGCGCACCAGCACGTTGAGGCCGAGGCTCGTCGCGGTGTCGCGCAGCCATTCGCCGGACAGATCGTCGCCGCCGACCCAGCGGAAATTGTCCTTGCCGAGCCTGAGCAGCGTGCCGTCGTCGATCATGCCGCCATGCTCGTAGCACATGGCGGAATAGACCACCTGGCCGACGCCGAGTTTTTTCACGTCGCGGGTCAGCGTGTATTGCAGCAGCGCTTCCGAATCCGGGCCGGTGACCTCGAACTTGCGCAGCGGCGACAGGTCCATGATGACGGCGGCCTGCCGGCAGGCCCAGTATTCGTCGATAGGGCCCTCTTTTGCGAAGGAATTGGCCAGCCAATAACCCCTGTACTCGACGAAGTTGCGGGTGTGCTTGGCAAAGCTCGAATGAAATGATGTCTCGCGGGTCATTTTCGGTTCCGAATCGGGCGTCATGCGTCTCGCGATCGCTCGCGAGAATTTATGCTTACCGGAATAGGTCCGCACATGGATGTCGGTCAGGTTCCAGCCATTGGCCGGCGTCGTGTCGTCGGGACAGGCGGACGACACGCAAACGATGTCGGTAAGTGCCCGCAGCAGCACATAGTCGCCCGGCCGCGACCATGGCTCGTCCGACACCATGACGCCATGCGCGTCGATCGCCGTGTTGAAGAAGAAATTGATCGCCATCCAGCCCGCGCGCGGGCCAACACCCTTGTCGGCGAGCGCGCGGTTGAAATTCTCCGAGCAGTTGGGATGACCGGGATAGCCGATGTCGTCGTAATATTTGGCGGCGCAAGCGAGCGCGAACGCATCGTGCCGGCCGCAGGTGTCCTGCACCACCTCGACCAGCGGCTCCATGTCCTGGTCGTAATATTTCGAATGCAGGCCGGGCATCGGATAGCTCGAACCCATCAGCGTGCGGGTCGTCGTCACGTCGAGCGGATGGTCGCGTCCCTTGTCGAGCTTGCGCGCCGAAAAGCACTGGAAGTCGGTGCATTGGCGCCCGTCGACATCGATGATCTGCAGATAGTCACCCGCCTTGACGAAGTAGGCTTCCGCGGTCGCCGAATGGACGCGCAAATCGAGCACCGGGTCGGCCAGCGGGTCGCCAAGCCTGGACTTCGCCGCCGGATGGATTGTGGCACGGCGCACGATGACGCTGAGCGGCGTTGCCGTGTTGTGGCCGTCGACCGGCATCGGTCCGCCCGGGGCGGCGATCAGCATCGAGCCATTGCGGGCAACGGCAAAACCCTGTTCGGTGCCGGCAGGGGTGGCGCCGCCGAAGATGCGAACCGCCTTTGCCTGATCGAGCTGCACCTGGCGTCGCTCGAGCCCCCGGCGCAACGAAGCGAGGCTGTCGTCGCCATCGGCCAGCAGCGCCTTGATGCCGGCGGCATTGCTGTTCGAGTTCTCGCCGAAAATACCGGCATCAGTCACGCCGCTTTTATCCCATGCCAGCAGTTCGCAGGCTTGGCCGCCTTCGACGTTGCGCACGGTGACGATGTCGCCGGCCTCGACGTCGATGAGCACCGCACCATTGCCGTGGATGGAATAGCGCTCCATCCCGGCGGGCAGCGCCATCTGGCCGGGCCGCAGGATCAGGCTCGGTCGTGGCGGTCCGGCGGCGATGGCGGGGTAGGGCGACTGGCTCATCTCGACCCGGGTCTCAAGAAACAAGTTTGCCTGTGCGTAAAATTATTTTATCAGCAAGAATAGCAGTGCTTGTCGGTTTGGCAAGGCGAAGGTGGTGGGGCTCCCCTTCTCCCCTTGTGGGAGAAGGTGGCCGAGCGAAGCTCGGTCGGATGAGGGGTGCTCCAGCTTGGCATCGGCCGCACTCCGTCCAACACCCCTCAACCGTCTTGGCGCTGCGCGCCAATCCACCTTCTCCCACAAGGGAGAAGGCAAGAGGCAGCCGCTACGCCAGTTCCCCTGAATACCCGATGTCGACGCCATACTCGGCGGCTGCGTCGAGCATCGCGTGCCACAGGCTTTCGGCGAAACTTGCAAACACCAGAAGATTGAACACCGGCTGCCCGTCCGGCCGGTCATTGCCACGCCAGAGATTGACGCTGGTATGGTCGATCGATGTGGCGGCAGCGGCGTCGATCGGAAATGCCGCCTGGTGCAGATCGATCGATGACAATTTCGCCAGCATGGCGCGCGCCTTGGCCCCCGCTACGCTGATCAGCGCGCGCGCATGCGACTGGTCCGACAGCGAGGCGGATTGCGAGAAAGCTTGTCTCAAAA
The DNA here is from genome assembly GCF_000502375.1 of Mesorhizobium sp. L48C026A00. Taxonomy (NCBI): domain Bacteria; kingdom Pseudomonadati; phylum Pseudomonadota; class Alphaproteobacteria; order Hyphomicrobiales; family Phyllobacteriaceae; genus Mesorhizobium; species Mesorhizobium sp. L48C026A00. The sequence continues at coordinate 143,217 of NZ_AYWU01000012.1, forward strand.
TGTCGATCGCGTGCTTGCCGCCCTTCGACAGGACGAGGAACTGATCCGGTCCTGACCAGATGAGCGTCACGTCCGAAGCGGTGACCGCCTTCGGCACATCCGGAGCCGCCATGCCGAAACGGGCCTTGGCGGCGTTTGCCAGTTCCGCCCCTTTGCCGCGCCGCGCCATCACCTGGATCAGGTCGAAATTGCGGATCTCGGTGAGCGAAATGCCCGGTTCGGCGTCGCGCGCGCCATAGGCCCCCACGACAAGCGCGTGCTCGAGCGGACTGCGAGAAACCCAGGAAAACTCAGTCACGCTGGCGCCCTCCATCCGGATCGTAGAAGACGGGATTACACAGTTCGACATCATAGTCTTCGCCGCGCAGCGGGTCATGCGCATGGACGATCTCGCCGATCCGCTCGCGGCCGCGCTCGACAAGCGCCAGCCCGATCCACTGGTCGAGCGTCGGCGAGAAGCAGACCGAGGTGACATAGCCCTGGTCGTTGGCGGAACCCGGTATCTCGCCCTTCGGAATGATATGCGTGCCGGAGCGCAGGCGGCGCGCTCTGTCCGTCGGCTTGATGCCGACCACGACCTGCCGGGTGGGGGCGACCAGCGCCTCGCGTCCGGCCATGACGCGGCCGACAAAATCCTTCTTGGTCGACATCATTTTGCCCAGACCGAGGTCGCCTGCGGTCGTCGTGCCGTTCAGTTCCGGTCCGGCGACATGGCCCTTCTCGATGCGCATCACGCCAAGTGCTTCGGTGCCGTAGGGTGTGGCGCCGAATGGTTTGCCGGCCAGCGTCAGATTGCGCACCAGCGCATCGCCGTAGCGGGCAGGAACGGAGATCTCGAACGCCATCTCGCCGGAGAACGAGATGCGGAACAACCGCGCCTTGATGCCGCCGCGAAGCGCCACTTCGCGCGCGCCCATGAACGGAAAGCCCTCGTTCGACAGGTCCTCGGCCGGATCAACGATTTCCCGAAGCAGATCTCGGGTTTTCGGCCCGGCGATAGAGAATTGCGCCCACTGGTCGGAGACGGAGGTCAGCTGCACGTCGAGTTCAGGAAACAGCACCTGCCGGCAGAATTCGAGATGCTGCATCACCGGCCCGGCCTTGGCAGTCGTGGTGGTCAGGAAATAATGGTCCTCGGCCAGCCGCGACGTGGTGCCGTCGTCATAGACCATGCCGTCCTCGCGCAGCATCAGCCCGTAGCGCGCTTTTCCCACAGCAAGACTGGAGAAAGTGTTGATGTAGACGCGGTCGAGGAAGGTGCCGGCATCCGGGCCGTGCACGTCGATCTTGCCGAGCGTCGAGACGTCGCAAAAACCGACGCCGCCGCGCACCGCCTTGACCTCGCGGATGACCGTTTCCAGCCAGTCCTTCTCGCCGGCGCGCGGATACCATTGCGCGCGCTTCCACAGGCCGGTGTCGACGAACACCGCGCCCTGTTCGGCTGCCCAGTGATGCGACGGCGTCCGCCTTGTCGCGTGGAAGTTTTCGTCGCGATGATGGCCGGCAAAGGCGCCGATGGCGACCGGCACATAGGGCGGACGGTAGATCGTCGTGCCGGTCTCGGGAATGGATTTGCCTGATAGCGCCGCCATGATGGCGAGGCCGGCGACATTCGAGGTCTTGCCCTGGTCGGTCGCCATGCCGAGCGTCGTATAGCGCTTCAGATGCTCGACCGATTCAAAACCTTCGCGCTGCGCCAGTTCGATGTCCCCAGCGGCGACGTCATGCTGGTAGTCGACAAAGGCTTTTCCTTTGCCGGAAACGTGCCAGAGCGGGGTCAGCGAAAAAGCATCGTCGTCGGCGACTGGCGGCATGCCGGCACTGCCGTTGTGCCCGGCGCTCTGCGCTGCCGCCGCACCGGCGGCAAACCCCTGTCGCAGGCAGGCGCCGAGCCCAAAAACGCCGTTGGCAGCACCGGCGGCCACCATGCCGGGAGGCGCGCTGTCCGGCACGAAGGCCGATATATCGTCCTGCCATTTCGGCCGGCCGCGATGGTATGAGGTCAGCCCGACCGCCGGGTTCCAGCCGCCGGAAACGGCAAGCCCGTCGGCTTCGACCTCGGCGCGTGCGCCGCCTGCCAGAGATATCGAGATTTTCCTGACACCGTCCTTGCCGCCGTCCACCCCGCTGACGAAACCGTTCAAAATGGCAAAGCCGGCCTTGGCGGCAAGCGCCCGATGCGCGGCGGATACGTCCGGACGCGCATCGACGACCGCCGCGATCTGCAGTCCGGCGCCGAGTGCCGCCTCGACCGTGCGCCAGCCATCCTCATTGTTGGTGAACAGCGCAATCCTCTTCGCCGGGGTTGCCGCATAGCGCGCGATATAGGTCCGCATTGCAGACGCCATCATCACGCCGGGCGTGTCGTTGCCGGCAAAGACGATCGGCCGTTCGATGGCGCCGGCGGCGACGACACAGCGTTTGGCCACGATCCGCCACAGCCGCTGGCGCACCTGATGCTCTGGCGGGGAGGGCAGGTGATCGTTGACCCGTTCGATGGCGCTATAAGTCCCGCCGTCATAGACGCCGAACAGTGTCGTGCGGTTCATGATGCGGACATCGGGCAGCGAGGCGAGCTCGGCCAGCGTGCGCGAAATCCATTCGGCTGCGGGCACCCCGTCGATCGTGCCGCCGTCGGCAAGCAGGCGGCCGCCAACCGCAAAATCTTCCTCGCACAGGATGACGCGGGCACCAGATCGGCCGGCGGCAAGTGCTGCCGCCAGCCCGGCTGGGCCGGAACCGGCGATCAGCACGTCGCAATGCGCCCACGTCTTGTCGTAGTGATCAGGATCGGCAACGCCCGCGGCGCGGCCGAGACCAGCGGCGCGGCGGATCGCCGGCTCGTAGACTGCTTCCCAGAATTTTGCCGGCCACATGAAGGTCTTGTAGTAGAAGCCGGCGACGAACATCGGTGAGAACAGCTGGTTGACCGCCATCAGATCGTGGCGCAGCGACGGCCAGCGGTTCTGGCTGGCGGCTTCCAGACCGTCATAAAGTTCGGCGGTGGTCGCCTTGGTGTTGGGCTCACGCCGGGCTCCGGTGCGCAGCTCGACCAGTGCGTTGGGTTCTTCCGAGCCCGCGGTCAGGATGCCGCGCGGCCGGTGGTACTTGAACGAGCGGCCGACCAGCTTGACGCCATTGGCGATCAGCGCCGAGGCAAGCGTGTCGCCCTGGAAGCCGGCAAAGGTTTCGCCGTCGAAGCGAAAGTTTAGCGGCGCCGAGCGGTCGATGAGACCGCCCGATGTGAGACGATGGGGCTGGCTGGTGATCACGGTTGCCGGCCTTCCGTCGCTTTGACGTCATGCAGGAACGCAGCGCTGCCCCTCATCGCCCTGCCGGGCACTTCTCCCCGTATAGTGACGGGGAGAAGGGGGCCGGTGTCCGAACCGGATAGATAGGTAACAGAATGGACTGATTGCATGGGTGACAGTTTTCTCCTTCGCCGGG
>NZ_AYWU01000013.1:0-253924 GCF_000502375.1 Mesorhizobium sp. L48C026A00
CCTCCCGGCGAAGGAGAAAACTGTCACCCATGCAATCAGTCCATTCTGTTACCTATCTATCCGGTTCGGACACCGCCATCCTCTCCCCGCATAGTGGCGGGGAGAGGGACGCCTTCGCAAGGATTTCGCCAATATCCGGCGTTGCAGAAAGGGCGCCGAGGTCGCGGCCAGCCCCTTCTCCCCGTCACTATACGGGGAGAAGATGCCGGCAGGCAGATGAGGGGCAGCGCCGACCTCAGGCCGTTACCTCTACCCCGAAATCCGCTCGATCTCCGCGCCGCAGCCGGACAGCTTTTCTTCCAGCCGCTCAAAACCGCGGTCGAGATGATAGACCCGGTTGACCGTGGTCTCGCCTTCGGCCGCCAGGCCGGCGATGACCAGCGACACCGAAGCGCGAAGATCGGTCGCCATCACCGGGGCGCCCTTCAGCTTCGGCACGCCGTCGACGATCGCCGTCTGGCCGGACAGTGTTATGTGGGCGCCGAGCCGGGCAAGTTCCTGGACGTGCATGAAGCGGTTTTCGAAGATCGTCTCGGTGATGCGCGACTTGCCCTTGGCCATCGTCATCAGGCCCATGAACTGCGCCTGCAGGTCGGTCGGGAACGCCGGGAAGGGCGCTGTCGTCACGTCAACCGGCGCAATGCCGGCGCCATTGCGCCTGACTCGGATACCGGAATTGGTCTGCGTGATCTCGGCGCCGGTTTGGGAAATCACGTCGAGCGCGGTCTGCAGCAGGTCCGCCCGCGCGCCTTCGAGCACGACGTCGCCGCCGGTCATGGCGACGGCCATCGCATAGGTGCCGGTCTCGATGCGGTCGGGTATCACCCGGACGCGCGCGCCCGACAGCGCCTCGACGCCGTCGATGGTGATGGTCGCGGTGCCGGCGCCGGAAATCCTGGCGCCCATGGCGTTGAGGCATTCGGCGAGGTTGACGATCTCGGGCTCGCGGGCGGCGTTTTCGAGCACCGTCTCGCCCTTGGCCAGGGACGCCGCCATCATCAGCACATGGGTGGCGCCGACCGACACTTTCGGGAAGACGTAGCGATTGCCGACAAGACGGCCGTTCCTGGTCTTGGCGATGACATAGCCGGTGTCGACGTCGATATCGGCGCCCAGCGCCTGGAGGCCTTCCAGGAAAAGATCGACCGGCCGCGTGCCGATGGCGCAGCCGCCGGGCAGCGACACCTTGGCCTCGCCCATGCGGGCAAGCAGCGGGCCGATCACCCAGAACGAGGCGCGCATCTTCGACACCAGTTCGTAGGGGGCCGTTGTATCGACGATGTTGCGGGCGGAGAAAGTGACGGTGCGCGAATAGCCCTCCTGCTGCTTTTCGCGGCGTCCGTTGACCGAGTAGTCGACGCCATGATTGCCGAGGATGCGGATCAACTGCTCGACATCGGCCAGATGCGGCACGTTTTCCAGCGTCAGCGTGTCGTCGGTGAGCAGCGAAGCGATCATCAGCGGCAGCGCGGCGTTCTTCGCGCCCGAGATCGGGATGCTTCCGGCAAGCTTGTTGCCGCCGACAATTCTGATGCGATCCATGGAAGAGCGTCCCCTCGGCCGAAAGGCCGGTTTAATCGGTTGAGTCTGTTGTGGCCGGTCTAGACCCCGGCCCGTCTAAACCATTGGCCGGCTTGGTTCAAGAAACAGGATTCCCGCGCCGTGGCTGTCGATAATAGGTCATTCCTTTTGCCTTTCGAGCCCGTCCGGCCGCTTGTCTGCCCCGCCAGTGCGTCGCGAGCGCGACTGCGCCTTGCGCTTCTGCAGATTGGCGCGCAATTGCTCGGCGAGCCGGGTCTTGCGGTCAGCTTTTGTCGACGGCCCGCCCTTGTCAGATGGGCCCTCCTTGTCGGGTGGACCCTCCTTGTCAGATGGAATTGCCTTGTCGTTCATGGTTCCGTCCCGGCTGACCCGCTATTCAGGGATAGCCAACATTGTGGCGCTGCCATGTCCGCAAAAGCCGTCGGAGCGGGCTTTCACAGATGGCTTGCACTTGGCCTTGCGCTTGCCGGTTCGATATGGCAGAAGCCCCGCCATCAGCGGCTGCGGTAGCTCAGTGGTAGAGCACTCCCTTGGTAAGGGAGAGGTCGAGAGTTCAATCCTCTCTCGCAGCACCAGTTTATCCCATTGAAATCGTTCAACCACTTGACACGCAAGGCTCTCGTGATCGCTGCAGATTCCTTCAACGGAATTGGTTGGCACAGATCGACAAGCGCAGCCCTTGACATCGACGCGTATCCATTCCCATACGATGAAGGTGATGTGCGACGAGATTCAGGCTCCCACGGCCAGAACAGGTCATAGCGCCCGGGAATCAGCCATGCGTGCGAACATCCTGGCTGCACAAACCATTCGGCTGGGATTTTCGCGAGGCCTGGCAAGCCTCGCGCAGGTTCTGCTTCGAACATCGCGCCGAGAGGGAGCGGTTTCTTTTAGAACGTCAACCAATCCGCCATCCCTTCGCGTCTGATGCCCTACCGGGTTGACGTCGATCAGCCTCGTGCCGCCGAAGGATTTCTACAACGCGATGGCAAGACTTTAAGCATGTCACCGTTTCGCGATGTCAGCATCCCGCTCGTCGCGTCTGAGGAACTCGCTGGTGACCGTGCCGAGTTGGTTTTCCAGCCAATCTGCCATCGCCTCTTCTTCGCGGAGGTTTTCTTTACACGCTCTTTGGGTCTCGGAGTCGCCGACCTCGCCGGCTGCGGCAATGAGCATTTTGTAGCTGGCGATTTCCATATGTTCGAATGTGTAGCTAGCCAGTGATCCTTTCATCACCTCGTCGCCTGCAAACATGCCGCTGATGTTCTGTCCGATGGCGATTAGCTTACCGCCGGCGTCCTTCAGCGTCGAAGATCCGTCGCCGATCCGATCGAGGCATTGTTCAAGACGTTTTGCCTGTTGCCTCGTTTCTTCGAGATGCATGTTCATCCGGTCGCGAATCTCGGGATAGTTTTCGAGACGCTCGATTTGGCCGCTCAACATGGTCTCGGCTTGTTCTTCCATGGCGTGAGCGTCGCGAAGCCACTGCACCAGACGTTCCTTGGAGTCTGTCATGTCTGTCTCCGTTGGTCAGCATTGTCTTACTGCCATCGCAACGCCGCCACAGACCGTTAGTTCCGATCGCCTGCAAAGCACAGTCGATACCCGGCGGTGACCACGACACCCCGTCCCGCAGGTCGCTGCCTCCCCGGCCAAAAGCCCCTTGAAGCGCAACATTAGCGTCAGCTAATAATGCTCTGTGAGCAGCGGGCGTTGCCTGGTAGGCGCCGGCCGGCAGCTTTGGTCCGCCGCAGGAACAAGCTCCAGAGGTTAGGGCGGTGAGTATCTCAGATCAGAGTGGCCCGAGGACGAATGTGGCCAGTAGGGCAACAAAAAGCACAGCGGTGATCACGGCGCCCCACATGAGGACCCTTCCTGTCCCGCGTTGCTCTTCCTCGCGAGGTATCTCTTTCGCCATAGCAAGCATCCTTTTTGAGAAGTTCGGTGACTCAGCAACGTGTCTTGCGGAGGCTGGTTCCCGGCAGCCATCTTGAACAGATCAGCTTTCGGAGGGGCCTATTGATGCCCTGGTTCATTTGGATGTTCCCTTGGACCCACGCCATGGGCGCGCTGTCGCTAAAAGTCCATGCGAGGCACGCCGGTTATGGCACCGAATTCTTACTGCTAATTTAGCTGGAAGTGATGGAACCTGTTTGCCCCCGCCAAGTTCGTTAGGCAATGGAGGAGATTGCCACCATGAACAGTGTCATTTATCTCATCGGCCTTGTCGTCGTCGTGCTTGCGATCCTCTCCTTCCTCGGATTCCATTAGGAGATACCATGCAGCGCGAAGACGATCAGGGCCGTAAGCCGGCCGATTTCGAAACAGCCAAAAGCGAACTGTCCGAACGGTTCCAGCAGGAAACGCAGACCGCGACAGAGGCGCTACACGACGCTCGCGACGAACTCGCCAGGAAGGCGGGCGACTACGCTGCTGAAGCGAAGCAGGCGTTGTTCGACAAAGCCGAGGGAACACAGCGCGATATCAGCTCCAACCTGAAGGCCTTTAGCGGAGCCTTGCGAGCAGCAAGCGAGCATCTGGCCAATAACAATCAACGGACCGCTTCGAAGTTCACCCTCGATGCCGCCGGCTCGCTTGAACGCCTTTCATCTTCGTTGAAGGACAAACCATTCGAAGATGTTCTTGGCGAGATGCGGTCTTTCGGCCGCGAAAACTCAGGGGCGCTGATAGCCGGCTCAGTATTGGCAGGCTTGGCGCTGGGGCGGTTTATCAAGAGCACGCCGCCATCTGCCCGCACCGAGACACCGAGTCGATCGCAAACAGACGGGGGTCCAGAAACGGTTTCGAACTCGGATCAGTCCGCTACGCGATCGGCAGAGGCACCTGACACTACGCCGCCCCCCTTCGATCAGCCCAGAGACGACAGGGATTTGGCAGGCGCAAGCCTGGAGCAGAACCCATGACCAACAATCAGGAAAGTCGCGGCCTCGCAACCCTCGTCAGCGATCTGGCACAGCAGGTCACAAGCCTGCTTCAAACCGAAAGTAGGCTGTTGCGGGCCGAAATGTCGGAGAAAATCAGCAAGGCCGGCGCAGGCGCAGCCGAGGTTCTGGCCGGCGCCATATGCCTTCTCGCGGCCTTGATGGTGCTTTTGCAAGCACTCGTAATCGCCCTGGCGAGTGCCGGCCTGGGAGCGGGATGGTCCTCGCTGCTGGTCGGGATCGTCGTCGCGATACTGGGGATCATTCTCTTGCGCTCCGGCACGAAAAGCATGGCTCCTTCCGAGCTGACGCCTGATCGCACACAAGACCAACTCAAGCGCGACGCGCGCGTGATCAAGGATCAAATAAGATGAGCGAAAAATCCGCAGCCGAGCTCGAGCGCGATGCCGACATCGCCCGTGCCAAAATAGCAGACACCGCCGATTCGATCCGCAGCAAGATGACACCGGGTCAATTGATCGACGAATTTACCNCGTGCCAAAATAGCAGACACCGCCGATTCGATCCGCAGCAAGATGACACCGGGTCAATTGATCGACGAATTTACCGGGATGTTCGCCGGTGGCGAGGGATCTGCCATGCTTGGCAATTTCAAGTCGCAAGTCAGGGACAACCCGTTGCCATTGACGTTGATTGGAGCCGGCCTGGCCTGGCTGATGCTCGGCAACGGCACGTCGGCAACCAACTCAGCTGCCGCCGCCTATCGGACAGGCACGGCTCGTGACGCTTTCTCTAACTTGCGCGGCGATGATTTCAGCCAGGGCAACGAAGGGTCCGGAATCGGGGCGATGCTCTCCGATACCGCCGGTTCGGTTACATCAGCAGCAAGCGACGCGGCCGAAGCTGCAGCAAACGCTGCAACGGGCGCCAAGGAGAGGATGACAAAAACCGCCGGACAGCTCGGCTCAAGCGCCAGCGAGATAGCGGCTCGGACGCGCCAATCGGCACAAGACCTCTTCGAGCGCGAACCGCTGGCTATCGCCGCAGTCGGCCTTGCGCTGGGCACTGCCATCGGGGTGATGCTGCCCCACACAGCCACAGAGGACGAGCAACTTGGCGCCTACCGCGACAAAATTCGCGACAGTGCGGAGGAGGTTTTCGAAACGGGCCTGGAGCAAGCAAAGCAAGTTGCCGCCGAGGCCTACGAAACGGTCAAGGAAGAGACCGACCGGCAAGGCTCGGGTGGAGATGCAGGCACCCTAGCAGGCAAGGTCGGCAAAGTTGTGGAATCGACCGCAAACAGAACTGAGGAAGCCATTCGCGATCGTTTGCCGGGGTCGTCGGACGAGTCTTCTACCACCACATAGCGTCGCCACCAGCCTGAATGACGCGCTTGGTCCATACGATGTCATCCGGCACCGTCGCCGGTCGTAACCACACCGGATCGGAAGGGATTGCGGATGTGGTCTTGAAGTAGCGGCATTCACAATGGCGGCTTTGAACGCGGCGAAGGTCTCCGGCGGCACGTCCTCAGACTGCTAACATTTACCGCTGGCCACGAACCACGCCGAGAGGGTTCTGCGTTCCGGATCGTATTCCGTTTGCGTATCGAGGTGAACGCCATAACGCTCACACCTTGGTTCGGCGCGGGCCTGCTAGGTTTCTCCCCTTTTGGGTCCTATGACGGTAGTTAGAAAATCGCCAGATCGTCCTGAACGCGGGTCTGCAACGACCTAAACTTGCGTCCCGGTCCACCGCGTGAAGGTGGACCGACCCCGCTACCGCGACGTCGAAAGCCGGCGCTTCAAGCAGAGGCGCGCCTATCGGGGATCGCTTCGCCGTCGGCACCTGACCCGATCGTTCCAGGTCGGCCTGGTCCGGTGCCTGAACGACCGCCTGGAAGAGCTCGAACCCATCCCGAAATACGGCTGGTGTGTCGGGCATCGGCCGGCGTAGCGACCGACGCCTAAAGGCCGGCAGACAGGCCGCCGACAAGGTCAACCTGAACCGCGCGTTGGGCAACCAAGTCCGAAACCAAGTTCGCACGATATTTGGAATCAAGATTAGTCGGGTTGCCTCCCCGGCCGTAAGCCTTGAAGCGGAACGTTAGCGCGCGCTGATGGTTTTCTTTCAGCAGTGGTTGGCAATGCGACGTCAGAGGCATCCAATGTTGACCGTCGAAGGAAAATGGATATGGGACAGCTGGTATTGCCGGGATGATCAGGGACTCTGGCATGCCTTCTTTCTGCAGGCCGATCGCTCGCTAGGGAATCCCGAACTGCGACACTGGAATGTCACCTGGGGCCTTGCCACAAGTCCTGACCTGCGCAAATGGACGTATCGGGGAACGGTTTTCCGGCCGAGCAAAACTCCGTCTTTTGATGATCTGACGATCTGGACCGGCTGCATTGTGCGGAACGACAGGAATTCATGGACCCTCTTCTATACCGGGACATCACGCGCTGAAGAGGGCAAGATACAACGAATCGGACGCGCGAGTAGCGCCGATCTAGTCCATTGGAGAAGGCGGGGCCTTGCGCTCGAGCGCACCGGTGAGAATGCCGAGTATTACGAGGGTTGCGTTCCGCGGCGCTGGAAGGACTGCTCGCTGCGGGATCCTTGGGTGATACGTGACCCCGAGGGCTCTGGCTGGCTGATGTATTTCACGGCCCGATCGCCGATGCCATCGGATACCAATGCCTCTGGTGCAATTGGCGTTGCCCATTCGCACGATCTTGTAAATTGGCAGCTTCAGCCTCCGGTTTATGTCGGATCTTTCGGGGAAATCGAGGTCCCCCAAGTCTTCCAGCGGGGCGACAAATGGTTCTCCCTCTTCTGCACACATTCACAATGTTGGTCGGAAGAATTCAAACGCAACTATCCGGGAGAGCCGGTAGCGGGCATCCACTATCTTGCTGCCGATCATCCCTTGGGGCCATGGAAACCGGCGGACGGTCCATTCCTATACGGCACATCCGACTGCGAGATATATGCCGGGCGCCTTCTTACACATGGTGACCAGGACTATCTACTTGCCTTCATTTCGGGTCCGGAGGAGCGGTTTTCGGGGACAATCTGTGACCCTATTCCAATCCACTTTGACGCGTGCGGAAGATTGGCGTTGGTCGAGCCACGATCTCCAGATCCGCCGACTGATTATAGAGTCTCTGGTCTTCCTTCACGTCGGGCGATCTGAAAAATTGGCACGAGCGCGACCCGCTTTCCGCAGGCTTGTCTGCGGCGTCGGTCGAAATGGGCTTTGCAGCGTGAACGCGTCTGGCAGAATTCCCTTTTCGACCTGGCTCCAGGTTACGGGAGCTGCTATCGGAAAGTGTGGTCCGGCCCTTGGCGAATACGCACCGACCGCCGTGTTTCCTCGCCCATTTCGGAGATAATCCAGGAAGATCCGCCCTACGCGGGCGGACGGCGCAGCCGCCAACAGGTAGCGATCGGGATAGTTGTTGACCAGCTGCTGCGACAGCCTGCGTGCATACTGCCTGGCCGCATCGTGGGTGATCGCAGCGTTCAGCGGCGCCATCACATGCACGCCTTTGCCGCCAGTCACCTTCGGCCAGCTGTCGAGTCCTGCTGAACGCAGCATATCGCGGAGCGCCAAAGCCGTGCCGGCAACTAGCCCCCATTCGACTCCTTCGCCAGGATCCAGATCTATTACGAGGTGGTCGGCATGCTCGATATCATCAATGGTGGCGTTCCATGGGTGCAATTCGACAACGCCCATTTCCACCAAGCCAAGAAGCCCATCAAGGTCATCGACCCACAGCCTCACACCTTCGCCACCTTCGCGTTTCTGAACTCGCAGCTGATGCACGGCATCCGGAACTTTGGGCAATCTGCCCTTGTGATAGAACGTGACGCCGTGGGAGTGGCGAACCAGCTTGAGCGGGCGTCGGCCAAGGTGGACGAGCGCCTTCCTCGCTACCTTCGTCCAATATCCGATCAGATCCTCTTTCGAGGGCACGACGGCGTCGGGCAGCAATTGCAGAATGTTTTCGGGCGGCACGCCGAAACTTTCATCGGACGGCGGCCGCTTGCGGCCTAAAGGCGGCGCGCGGGCTGGTGGGCTCAGATCATCGCGCAGCCCCTTGAACACCGCCTCACGCAGCAGTCCGTCATCGGTGATCCCGCTATATTGGATTTCGGCCTCGACTGCTGGGTGCACCCAAGTTGCCTTGGGCTTGTCTATCGGTTCCGAGAGTGGAGATTTCGCCACAATCAGTGGGTCCAATCGTTCGCGCACTTCGCGTGCATCGCGCAGGCTGTAGCCGCTTTGCGCCTTGCCGGCATAGTGGACGCGATTCCCTTCGCGGCGGCCGAGATAAAGCGAGGCAATCCTGCGCGGCTTCGCCCCCAGCTTCTCGACGAAGGCAACGATCGGAAAGTTGTCGCTCTTGATGCATTTGAGCTTGAGCCAACTCTCCTGCCGGCCGGAGCGGTAGCGGGAATCTGCACGCTTCGACACGATCCCCTCCAGGCCCATTTCGCAGGCGTGCTCGAACACTGTCGGGCCGTCGCCCTCATAATGATCGACATAGACCAGCGCCGGCGGCGCGCCTCTCAAGAGACGTTGCAAGGCGCGCTTGCGTTCCAGCAGCGGAGCGTCCCGCAGATTCTTGCCGTTGAGGTGAAGCAGATCGAAAGCGTGGAAGATCAGCTTCGTTGACTCAGCTTTTCCAAGCTCGCGGCGTAGTGCCTGAAAGTCAGGAAGGCCGGTAGCGCCTAATACAGTCGCCTCGCCATCGATGATTGCGCGCTTTGCTTTCAGCTCAGCCGCGGCACCGACAATCGGGCCGTATCGGTCGGTCCAGTCGAAGCCCCTTCGGGTGAAGGCCTGCGCCTTGCCCCGCTGGATGATCAGCTGGGTCCGATAACCATCGTATTTGATTTCGTGAATCCATCCATCGCCCTTGGGCGGCATCTCGACCAGCGTGGGCATTTGGAATTCAATAAACGACAGCCGGCCAATGCCAGGCTCGGGAAGCATGCACTTGGACTCCAGACGCTTCGATTTGAATCAATATCCCCGTTTCCAATCGGTTCCGAAACAAAGTGAGGTCCGGCAGTGCTGGCATTCTCCCGTGTGAACAGAACTTGATCCCGCAGGCCCGCGGCAACGAAATCGGTTTGCCGGCGTTGCAATTGATTCGAAGCTCACAGGAGGACGATATGGGCGATGACATGAGCAAGCGAGATTTCCGCGACCGCGTGTCCGCCGGTGACGACTACGAGATCGAGCATTTTGCCCAGCAGAATGGCATTTCGGCAGACCAAGTCCGCCTACTTATCAAAGCAACGGCAACAACCGGGCCGCTCTGACAGAAGCCGCGAGGGCGCTGCGTGAGCGGAAATGAGAAACAGCGAGGCCACCAGCTACAGGGTAAAGATCACGACCGGCCGATCAAGCCCGAAGCGGAGCATCTCGAGCGCTGTCCTATTCGCCGGCAAGATTTCGATATGCGCGATCTTGGGCCAGGCGCTTCATCACTACGAGCCAGAGCATGAGCTGCTGTCCTATGAAGATGCGTAGGAGGTCTTGCACATGGCAAACCACCCAGTTCGGGGCACCATCACACACATTGGCACGCTGACGTCGCGCCCGCAGGCGTTTTTTAAATTTTCCTGGCCTATGCCGGGCTTTGGCTTGTCTATGACGCACGCAGCCTCGATTGGCATTCGATTGCGACGCTAGCGACACGGGCCATGACTCTTTTCATCCAGCGCGCCGAACATCCCTATACTCAGGCCCTTCACGCCAAGACGGACGAACTGCTTTGCGCCGTCGGCAAGGCTGATAGCGAGACGGTCAAGTTCGACAAAGAGGAACCTGAAGAGATTGAAAGAGAACGAGAGCGAAAGCAGCAATGAGATTGACCGATAACGAGACCCGGCATTGCCACGCGAAACCGTTGCAGCCCCAATGCGTTGGGTTGGCCGCAAGTTACCCCATGAGCCGACAGACCATTGCCTACGGGAGAGGACAGGCAATGGTCTGTTGGAAGAGCGACTTCCAGATTTAGTGTCCTGCTATACCTTTCGGCACGGCGGGCTGTGCTCCCAGTCGCTTAGGTCACTCGATGACTTTGATGATCTTGCGTGTGCCTGGATCAACGACAACGGTCCGGTTGTCGACCACCACGTAACGGTATTTGGTGTCGGGAACTTCATGAAGCTCGACCGTCTCGGGCAGCGTTGAGCCGATATTGAGCTCTATACCAGGGACCTTCACCGATGCGAGCGGCTGCTTCTTCACATATTCCCTGATGACGGTCTCCTGTTCAGGCTCGATGACTACGTCCTGAGCGGCGGCAGCGCCGATACCTGCCAGCAGCAGAAATCCCGCGGCTGCAGTGGAAAGTCGCATTTTCATATTTGCCTCCTATGTGAGTCCTGTCGCGCCGAACAGCATCGTCTTTGCGCTACTCACCGAACCCGCGGCAGCTGCAAAAGTTCCTTTGGCTGGAGCTTCGGGCCGATCCCAGACAGGACCCAAGTCTCACCTGTTCGCGTAACAGACTGGACATCGCACCATCCGGAACCGCGGCTGCCCCTAGTCGTTGCTCACTGTGAGTTCACTGGAAGAGCCCATGGAAATAGCGTCCACCGAGCCCGCTGGTTACTCGCTCCGGTCTTCGCCGTCTCCATCGCGTTCCTGGCAATTGGAATGGTCGTTAGCTAGGGAATGCGCAGCAAGAGACCAACGCCATTCCTCGATTTGGCGGGTGGTCCGCAATCCCGGCTGACCAAGTCCGCCCGGGCGAGGCCTGTCAGCGGTTCCAAGGTGGCGAGGGCGGGCATCATCTCACATCAGATCTTCAGCAACCCCGTCGAATTTCTTGAGGCCTTCGCTTGGGGGCTTCTGCTTATGAAGTCCCTGTTCCGTTGCAGCCGCCTCGAAGGCGGCGAACGCAGCTTGGTGACTGCAATGTCCGGCCAGGCATTCCTCGATCATTCGGATTGCTTCAAGCCGGGACGGCTTGTCCATGAATGGCCATGGTTGCTGAAGCGCTTTCGCAGCGTCGGCTATCGACGCGACCACCATCGGCCTGTGATTCAGGTAGATTGTAATCGGGACAAACGCCGTCATTTTCGTCGCTCCCCAGGAGTGAAGGCGGTTAAACGCGAAGACGTGGCGGTGGTTGCATCATCGTCGTGAATTCAGGGCGCCGCTGCCCGACGCGAACGGCCATGCAGGCCTTAACCGCCGCCAAGATCCAGGACGTCGATGCGGTCGAGCAAAGGCGCGAGGCGCCGTTTCGTGGCAGCATGCCCACGTTTCGATAATTGCATGCGTGTAGCGCGGCCGACCGTGGAGGGATGGACGTCGAACAGGCGGGTCGGCCTCGGACGCGCTCGCTGGCATTGGTCACTCTTCGCCATTTGTCTTCGTATTGCGCTCAGCTGAGTTCTTGGGCGAGTCCGATGNTCGATAATTGCATGCGTGTAGCGCGGCCGACCGTGGAGGGATGGACGTCGAACAGGCGGGTCGGCCTCGGACGCGCTCGCTGGCATTGGTCACTCTTCGCCATTTGTCTTCGTATTGCGCTCAGCTGAGTTCTTGGGCTAGTCCGATGAGGAGCCCTTCAGGCCCACGGATGTAGCAGAGCCGATACGCGTCTTTATACTGGACTACTTCGCCTTCGAGCTGCGCGCCGCGCGTGCGGAGCCTTTCAAGCGTCTCGTCGATGTCGTCCACGGCGAACATGACGCGGAGGTAGCCNGGCGTTGACCGGGGCGTTCCGGTGATCTGCGACGACAGGCGGCGTGAGGAAGCGGGAGAGCTCGAGCCGGCTGTGGCCGTCCGGTGTGCGCAGCATGGCAATCTCGACACGCTGATCGCCCAGTCCAGTGACACGTCCGGCCCATTCTCCTTCGATCGTGGACCGCCCTTCGAGCTCGAGGCCGAGTTCGCGAAAGAAATCGATCGTGCCTCCGAGATCTTCGACGACGATTCCTACGTTGTCCATCCGCTTGAGCGCCATGTTTCGAATCTCCAGGGTGTCGTTCCAATCTACAGGGTGTCGCCTAGTCTAACAGCGGACGCTTGAGTGGCCCCAACACCGATAGATGATGACATATGGACGTGCGGTCGTGTCCACATGTCTACAATTCTGCGGCCCCAGGTGGCTAAGGACAGGCATCACGAAACGGATGTGGTGAGAACGCCACATGCAGCAACCGAACAACCCGCCGTACATCGTGCCGATGCGGAGGCGCGCATGAGCGCGGCCCTACTGATGCCGCGCGAGCCGGTCCATGGGTGCGTTTGCTTCGGCCAAACTAGCCAGCGCTTGCTCGACTTTTTGAGCCGAGGCGTCAGTGCGCTTGATGTGCCGGATCATTTGCTGCCTCAACCGAGCGAGCCTTTCCGCGCGATATACATCGCCGTATCTCGCAGTTTCAAGGTGGAGGGTCGCGAGCCTCATGGGCGACGATTCCGATTATCTAGCAGTAGAAATTCGCGAATCCGCCTTTCGTTCCGATGTCCGACCTTACCCTCGCAAAAGCTGGCCGGACGGCCGCGACGAATGAGCCGCATCCCTGCCAAAAGAGAGATCGTCCGCTGATGCTGCTCAGTCGACCGCGGGTCCAACTAGACGGTAGCGGAAGTGATTTCGGATATGGCCGTTGAAGAAGCGGCCCTTGGCGAAGGCGGCTTGGAACTCGGCGAAGGTCTCCGGCGGCACGTCCTCAAACTGGTAGCATTTACCGCTGNCCCTTGGCGAAGGCGGCTTGGAACTCGGCGAAGGTCTCCGGCGGCACGTCCTCAAACTGGTAGCATTTACCGCTGGCCACGAGCCACACCGGGAGGACTTTGCGCTCCGGATCGTATTCCGTTTTGTGTATCGAGGTCGACGGCATGACGTGACTACTCCAATCAGGGAGAGAGTCCATCTGAAGTTGCCCGCGCCCACGTAGGGGAAGGACGCGGGCCGATCGGGAGGGGACACCGATCTCGCAGCACAGAAGATGCTGCAGGAGGCGAACGTCCTGTCCATGCCGGTGTTCCATAGGAAACAAAAAAACCCGCCGCACAGGAGAGCGACGGGGCGATCAAGCGGTCACCGNAAGGCGGCTTGGAACTCGGCGAAGGTCTCCGGCGGCACGTCCTCAAACTGGTAGCATTTACCGCTGGCCACGAACCACACCGAGAGGACTTTGCGCTCCGAATCGTATTCCGTTTTGTGTATCGAGGTCGACGGCATGACGTGACTACTCCAATCAGGAGAGAGTCCATCTGAAGTTCCCCGCGCCCCACGGAGGGGAAGGACGCGGGCTGATCGGGAGGGGACACCGATCTCGCAGCACAGAAGATGCTGCAGGAGGCGAACGTCCTGCCCATGCCGGTGTTCCATAGGAAACAAAAAAACCCGCCGCACAGGAGAGCGACGGGGCGATCAAGCGGTCACCGAGCTCGGGTGGGTCGGGATTTGCCCGGTTCGCGGATCGTGGAAAAATCCTACGCGCGCCGGCTGCGGCACGTCTACCAACCGCCGGTTGGCGCGGTTGCTTGTTTGACAGACGCGCGCCTATGATAACTGCTTAAAAGCGCCGATCGAGCCTTTTGCCGAGCGGCTCGTTGTGCGGAAAGGAACGCTATGGCCGAGCAGGAGCAGTGGCAGCTGCAAGGCAGCGCCGCGGAACTCTACGAGCGCTACCTGGTCNGTCCATGCCGGTGTTCCATAGGAAACAAAAAAACCCGCCGCACAGGAGAGCGACGGGGCGATCAAGCGGTCACCGAGCGCGGGTGGGTCGGGATTTGCCCGGTTCGCGGATCGTGGAAAAATCCTAGGCGGCCGGCTGCGTCGCGTCTACTAACCGGCGGTTGGTCCGGTTGCTTGTTTGACAGACACGCGCTTATGATGGCTGCTTGAAGCGCCGATTGGGCCTTTTGCCGAGCGGCTCGTTGTGCGGGAGGGACGCTATGGCCCAGCAGGAGCAGTGGCAGCTGGAAGGCAGCGCCGCGGAACTCTACGAGCGCTACCTGGTCCCGGCAATCACAGCCCTGTGGGCTGCCGACCTGGTGGNGGCGGCCGAGCGTATGGGAAGTGGGCAGGTCGTCGGCCTCGACATCAACACGGGCATGCTTGCCGTTGCTCGATCCCTCCCGACAGGCGCTGGACCGCCCATCGACTGGCACGAGGGAAGCGCGCTCGAAATGCCGTTCCCTGACGCCACCTTCGATCTGGTTCTTTGCCAACNGGCGGCCGAGCGTATGGGAAGTGGGCAGGTCGTCGGCCTCGACATCAACACGGGCATGCTTGCCGTTGCTCGATCCCTCCCGACAGGCGCTGGACCGCGTATCGACTGGCACGAGGGAAGCGCGCTCGAAATGCCGTTCCCTGACGCCACCTTCGATCTGGTTCTTTGCCAGCTCGGACTGCAGTTTTTCCCGGACCGGTCGAGTGCGCTACGTGAGATGTTCCGGGTGCTGGTGCCTGACGGCCGACTGGCCTTAAGCGTTTTCAGCGCTATTNACACGACGACACAGAACATCCGATTCCCCTCGTCAAAGGAATATGTGCGACTACAGCTGGCAGCGACTCCGCAGGCAGGGCTGGTTAGCGGAATGGATGCCGGACACCGCGACGCAGTCATCGCAGCGATTATGGGTGATGTAAGTTCTTCGCTGGCAATCTATTCAACTGGAGGGGAGCTGATGTTCGCCCAAGAGGCTCACGTCGTGCTCGCACGCAAATAGCGCAGCTCACTGTGCGGCATCCGGTGTTCAACAGCGCCCACGGAAAGCGAGCCTAATTAGAGGAGGAGCGTAGCAGCCCCTCCTCCTTGACAGCAACCTCGAAGGCCTTCCTTACGTCGTCGGGCGTGCGCTCGCCATCATGGACGGCCATGCAGGCCTTAACTGCCTCCACATAGTCCCCGCTTGGTCCACTTCATGAATTCAGCAGCGGCTCCCTCGACATTGTTGCAGCCGTAGGTGAGCCCAGGTCGGTCGGTCTCGATGTTGACGGGAGGGTGAAACCAATGGATGGCCATGATACCTCCTACTCAGGCGAGAGATACATCTCCGCCTCTTTAGCGGCAGCCACGAAAGCCTTTCGAATCACGTGAGGGTCAATCGGATCGCCCTCCAGTGCTGACAGGCAGAGGGTCCACGCCTTGTGCCAGTGAGGTCCTNTCCGCCTCCTTAGCGGCAGCCACGAAACCTTTCGGATCACGTGAGGGTCAATCGGATCGCCCTCCAGTGCTGACAGGCAGAGGGTCCACGCCTTGTGCCAGTGAGGTCCTCTCCGGGTCCACGTCTTGAGCTGCTCAAGGGCTGCCCTCGCATTGTTGCAGCCATGCCTGGCGCCTTCCGTTTCAGTCTTCACGAACACCGGAGGGACGAACCAAAGGGTTGCCATGATACCTCCTACTCAGGCGAGAGATATACGGTCGCTTCCTTGGCCGCCGCCTCAAGGCTTCACGGACCTCTTGGGGGGACACTCTGCCCTCGAACGCGTCAACGCATGATTGGACCGCCTTCGTCCATTTCGAGCCTTTGTGTCCCACGCCATGAGTTCCTGAGCGGCTCCCTTGACACGTTTCGCCTTCACGTAGACGGAGGGAGAGAACCAGAGGAGTCTCATGATGAATAAATTAGGGGATGCTCACTTGTTTGGTAGAGGCGAGATCACAGCGGCGGCTCGATCGAGTTCTCTGACCGGCTCTCATTTCCGGACCATGCCAGTCGCTTACCGCCCCAGCGCTTGTTTCAAAGCCGACAGAAGTTCTTCCTCGTCCACCACTCCGGCCATGTAATTGGCAATAATTCGGGACGCGAGCGTTTCGCGTTGTTGTTCCGATTGACCGTCAATCCTCAAGCGATTGAACACANAAGCCGACAGAAGTTCTTCCTCGTCCACCACTCCGGCCATGTAATTGGCAATAATTCGGGACGCGAGCGTTTCGCGTTGTTGTTCCGATTGACCGTCAATCCTCAAGCGATTGAACACTCGGCCAAGCAGCGCCAGCTCGGACCGCTCGGTTACCTTCCCGAAATGCCATTCAACAAAGTCTTTGAAATCGTTCTCGCCAAGTTGCAGTTGAGGAGATCCGATCTTTACGTGACGCAGGCTTTTCATTTGTTGCCGGCGAGCCGCTCGAGCAACATCCTAGCATCAGACGTGGATGTCTGCTTCGATGCAGTGACGAAACATGAACTGGCCGGCCGGAGAGTGATTGCGCCCGGCGGAGCTGCCGCAAATGCATGCCGGAGGCATGGCCTCAAGCCACTTGTATCTTGTCATCCAAGCGCCCCGGGGCAGGACATATGAAGACAAAGCCGCCGAAATTTCGGCCGCCATCAAAAGGTTCTTGTAAGGGGTGGCAGATGCTCATACCGCCTCGGTTTGGTTCGCGCCGCTCAGCGTTCGATCTGATGCCTGGGTCATTTGATGAACGTCACAGTGTTACAAAAACCTCGTAAGCTGTTGATTCCATTACAGCTACTCAGAGTTCAATCCTCTCTCGCAGCACCAGTTTCAAGGCTTTCTGGAAGGGCTTCTATGCCGCCCTGTGCGCAGCTGCGCGGGGCCGGCGCGGGGATGCGCGAGTGCGCCGGATCGACCGCCGCCACCTTGTCTCAGTTGGAGTTCGGCCGCGGGTGGCGAAGGTTTTGCCAATCGCGTGATTGCAGCCTATGCTTCGATATCGGCCGCCGGTGCTGCGGATGCAGCCGACAGTAAGAGGGTACGTGCTCTTGCCCGTCCGGGAGAGAGCCGTGTCCCAGTCCCTTCCTCGCAATCATCTGCTGAAAGCCCTCTCCGCAGAGGATTTCGCGCTGCTGCTGCCGTCAATGCATCATGTCCAACTCGACCTCAAAGCCCAGCTGGAGGTCCCGTATCAGCCGATCGAGCATGTGTATTTTCCAGAAGCGGGTATCGCTTCGGTGGTCGCCACCATGACTGGAGGGCGGCAGAGTGAAGTCGGGATCATTGGCTTTGATGGCATGACAGGCGTTGCCGTCATTCTCGGCCAAGACAGCTCTCCCAATGAGACCTACATCCAGGTCGCAGGCAATGGCTGGTGCCTGCCGGTTGAGAATCTTCAGTCTGAGATGGCAAAGAGCCAGTCGCTTGGCGCGTCGCTGCTTGCCTATGCCCACGCCTTCCTTGTCCAGTCGTCGCGAACGGCACTGGTCAATGGCCATTCCAAGATCGAGGAACGGCTGGCCCGCTGGTTGCTGATGGTCCACGACCGAACCGAGGGAAACAAGATCCAGCTGACGCATGAATTTCTGGCGACTATGCTCGGCTCTCGGCGCCCCGGCGTTACCACCGCCCTGCAAATGCTGGAATATCGGGGGCTGGTTCACGCCAGGCGCGGCGAGATCACGATCGTCGACCGTTCCGGAATGATAAAGCTAACACATGGCGCCTATGGCGACGAGGAGCAGCGTCACTTCGGCTGATGCATGTCGCGCACAAGCATGCCCCTCGGGCCTGACCCAGTGCCTTACCCGAGGGTGTGCAGCGGTTTTGCGACATGCATGAAACAACAACCTGAAGCGCGTCGCATGAGGCCGGTCAAACGCGACGCGCTCCGCCTGATTGTCCGATATCGGACATATGCTTGAAGGCCGCCGCGTGTTAGACGAAAGTCGTATTCTTGGCAGGGAGGAACTGTTGATGAGCCACACTTTTCACACAGTCACCGTTGAAGGCGCAACAGAGGCCTATGTCCTTTCCAGAGGCAAGGCTCGGTATCTCTCGATCGCGCAGGCGATCCGCGCCATTCGAACACTCATGCCTGCCTGCAGGGCCACCAACCATGAATTGGAGGAGATGCTGGCGGCAGCATGCGTGGTTCACGGCGTGCCCGTCGCTTTCGACGCCAAAACAGCTGATAGCCCAGAACCACGGCTCCATTCGTAGGCCGGAAATGTCCGCGCCGCTGCAGAAGCCAAAACCATTGGATGTTCGGCAAGCGATTGTCGGCTACCTGATCGATCACGTTGACAATCCGAGCGTTTCGATCTTCGAGGTGACCATCGCCGTGAGGGAGATGTTTCCACACTGCGAACTCACGGATTGGCAAATTGGCGATCTCATTGCGCGAAGCGCCATCGACGCGGGATTTGTGGTCGATTTCGATGCGGTCCCCTAGACGCGTCTGGGTAGCAGCATAGTGGCGTTCCGCATTCGCCTCGATCTCGCCGCGGACCAGGCTGGTAGCGCACATTTTTCCGGGGTCGCAGGTTTCCCGAGCGGACTTGCGCGTCGCCGGCCTGTCGAGCGCGGCCGATTCTGGATCAATCCTGAGCGGGAGCCTGCTATAATCCCGTATGGCCGCTCGCATAGTGGTTATCCTGGCGCTGCTTTCCGCCTTCGCCTACGGCTTCGCAAAACTCGTGGAACGTTATGGCGACGCTGGCGACAAGCCGACTGCGTGTGAAAAATGGCCACAGCCTGATTGTCCAGTCCCAAACGCGCCGCCCCAAGAAGAAACCAGGCCTTGAGCGGGCGTTGGCGGGCGTCGCCAAACATCGGCGTCGATAGGCCGTGGCAGCCGGTTCGCGCACCGCCGGTGGAACAAGAATTGCTCCGCATCGTTGAGATGGCTAGGCAACCCGCCGCGGCGGCAATCAAGCACCGCAGCTGAAGGTTGCTTGGAGGCTATTATGGGAAAGCAACTTACATTGGCTGCGGCAGGCATGCTTCTGCTCGTCGGTGTCAGCGCCGCTGCCGCTCAGGACGTCATTATTCAACCCGAGCATGACACCGTGATCCGCGAATACGTGAAAAAGAAACCGGTGGCATCACTCAGCCTTCCTGGCGTCGAACTCAACATCGGCACAGCTTTGCCCGAAACAGTCGAGCTTTACGAGGTGCCGGACGTTCAGTACCGCTACGTCGTCATCGATGGCCGAACTGTCCTGGTCGATCCAGGTACCCGCAAGATTGTGAAAGTCTACGACTGACGTGACCCCACGCTGAAGCCCGTCGTGCCGAAAGGCGCGGCGGGCTGGCGCCTTCCCGATATGCCGATGGCAGAGATAGAAGGTGCAATATCGCGCTGGAACAGTCATGCAACGGCGTGAATTGCGAAATGCGTAAAATCCCGACAGACACCGGCGAGCAAACTCCCGCGAACAGTTCCGAATATATTGGAAGATGCTGATTTTTATCGATGCTGGTGATTGCCGGCTTCCCTCACCACCTTGACCTCCACCGTCATGCCGAGAAAGCTCGACGCGCTGCCGCAGTAGCTTCCCGAAAGTGGGATGGCTTGCCCGGGATGCCTGGCCACAGCCACCCGGATCAGATCCCGGTTGCCGACAATGCCGTTGGTCGGATCGAACTCGACCCAACCCGCGCCGGGCAAATAGACCTGGCACCAGGCATGCGTCGACCCGCCGCCGACGACAGAACCGCTGTCGCGGTTCGGCACATAGACGTAACCGGTGACAAACCGGGCGGCAAAACCGAGCGAACGAACCGCTTCCATCATGAACAGCGCAAAGTCTCGGCATGTGCCTCGACGCAGGTGCAAGGTCATCAGAGGCGGTTGCGTCCCTGATTCAGTTCGACGCGAATAAACAAAGCTCTCGTGGATGGCGTAGCAAAGCGTCATCAGCAATTTGCCGGTCTCGGTGCGCCCTTTGGCGCTCACGAACTGTCGTGCCCATTTGCCGATCTCGTCGCCATCATCGAGGTGATGGCGCTCGATGGTTTGGCTGAGGTCGGTTGCCTCGTCGGGATCATAGGAAAATGGATAGCTGAGTGCTGTGTCATCGATACGGAAATCGGGCGCATGCTGCGGCGTGTGATCGAGCCGAATGTCTGTCACGAAACGCAGTTCGTCGCCCGAGCCGTTGAAATCGATTACGGCAACGCAGTTTCCGAAAACGTCATGGATCCAGCCAATCTCTTTCGGCTCGGGGTCGACTAACAGGGCGTGATCCAGAAGTCGCTGATCGAAACTNTCCGAAAACGTCATGGATCCAGCCAATCTCTTTCGGCTCGGGGTCGACTAACAGGGCGTGATCCAGAAGTCGCTGATCGAAACTGTCGCGCGGCCTGAACATCAGCCGGTGCTCGCCGAACGTCACCGGCTGCGTATAGCGATAGACGGTCGTGTGCTTGACTGAAAAGATCGGCATTGGCTTGCGTCGACCACCTGCGATATCAGCGCCATCATATAATCTTTTTTGATGTGCAGCGGACAAAATGGGGCTGCCCCTCAAGACGGCCGTATCAGGCGGACTGATGAACAGATCGGCGCGGCTAGCGCCGAATTGATCATCCATGCTGGCCCGCTGTTCTTGGTTCTGTCGGCAGCATGGCCGCGAAAAAAGCAGCGGACTTGCGCCGCAGGCCTTTTGCAATCTCTAATTGGTAGACTCTCTCAAGACCGGGGAAGTTAATCCTTGCGCCGCGGAGGGGCCAAGGCGAGGAACGTCGCAAACGGGAGGAAGCAATGAATAAAGACTACGAACTGGCCATAGACCACGACAAGCCTTACGAAATAACTGCTTTCGCTAAAAAGCACGGCCTTACGACAAGGGCTGCCGAGCTGATCCTTTTCGCCTATAGCCCGTCCCGAGCGGCGTGCGATACTGCCGCAACGGCTTTCCTCACCGCCGTCGCCGTGCAAGCCAAGAGACAATCGGCGCGCTAGCCGATCGTGACATCGGGGCGTCGCGGCGATCGTATTTTTGATGCTGGCGGGACAGCGCCCCTCTGTCCTGCCGGACATCTCCCCCACAAGGGGGGAGATTGGCAATGTCACTGTGGGCGCCCTCTTTGCGACGTCGGAGATTGGCGAAAGCGGTCCCGACATCCGATTTCCCCCCAAGTGGGGGAGATGTCCGGCAGGACAGAGGGGGGCGCCTCCCTCCGCCATCAACGGTTCTGCACCGTCGTGACGCTCTGAGGTAACGGCATGGATCCTAGGGTCTGCGCCGCGTCGCTTCGCTCTTTGCTTCGCCCTAGCTAGGACGACGAAGGCGCGCCGATCGACGGCGCAGCCTGGATATTGAAGACTCAGGTGAGGCTTCTGGACCAGTCGTCTACCTGGCGCTCTGCCTCTTCCTTGGCGATTCCATACCGCTCCTGAATGCGTCCTGCGAGTTGGTCACGATTGCCCTCGATGCGATCAAGGTCATCATCGGTAAGGTCGCCCCATTGCTCCTTGGCCTGGCCTTTGAACTGCATCCATTTTCCCTTGATTTGATCCCAGTTCATGAATTCCTCCTTTGTTGTCTAGAGGAAATGCAACTGGACACCACATGTTCCCAAACAGCGGATCGCCATGACGATTATTGCCGATGACGATTGTCATTGGCGACGCGGCAAACACGCCGCCGGCCGGAGCCAGCGGGGCGAATTGGAGCAGGACGGGAACGATCCGCGTCTTGAAATCACACTCGCCGGAAAGGTCCCTCAGCCGGATCAGCTGGCGCGCGCCAAGGCTATCGATATGACGTTGTCTGCATCCGCCCCCGGCAGATCGAACAGCATCGGAAGTTGGCGGGTCATGGCCATTTCAACGATCAACTCTTCGATGGAAGCTGTCGGCAGATCGGTCTCGAGACTATTCGAGATCATCGAGGCAAACTTGTGGACTGGCACTGGTGCCGACTTCGCACGGTCGTCGAGCAACCTGCTGATTTCGATGACAACGTCTGCGTCAATGCTCTTTGGCAATTCGCGCATGGCTTTTCCTCCCTGCCCCTATCATGCGCGTGCCTGGGGGCTGAGTCTCGACAAATCGACGTATGGACTTAACCAGATACGTGCTTCGACCCGATTGCTTTGGCCGGGCGCTCGGGCCTGCGGCGAAAAAGCGAACTGCATTGGTGTCGCATGCGGCAACGAATTCGCCCGTTTTGCGTTGGCCAATCGTACATCGTGAGCAAACGTGACCAAAGGAGAGTAAGCATGACAGCCGACGCGGCGAAGCTCTATCCCCGCCACCGGGATCGGATCTCCGGCAGCGAAGCTTATATGGTAAGGCATTTTGCCCGACAGAACGGCATCACCCCAGCGCAAGTCCATCAGTTGATCAAGAGATATGGAAGCAACCGCGCCAGGCTGGTGGCTGCGGCGAAGGAGCTTCGCGCGTCGCTCCGACCGGATGTCCCCAAGGCCATGCTCGCCTCGGGGCGCCGCGCCGGGCGTCTCAGCGCCAGTGTTGATGCTGGAAATGGCTTAGGGACGCAGTGAGCGGACTGCGGAAAACAATCTAGCCGACGACTTCGTTTTAGACTTTTCGATCCTGGCCGCCGTCGCCGGCTTCTGTTTGCGATTTACTTGCTTCAATGGTCGCCTCCAGGTCGGACCGGCTGCCATATCGAACCGAGTAGGCTCGTGTAAATTCGGCGCCCAACAGAAAGATCTCGGACGAATAGAAGACCCACAGCAGCACGACGAGCAGTGCACCGGCTGCCCCGTATGACGAAGCGATGGCGCTGGTCCCGATATACCAGCCGATCAGTGACTTGCCGATCGTGAAGAGAAACGCCGTCGCTACGGCGCCGACGCCAACGTCGCGCCATTGCAGCGCGCGGTCGGGCAGTATCTTGTAGATTGCCGCAAACAACAGGGCGATCATGGCAAACGACACGATCCCGTTGATTGCGCTCAGGATGAGGGTGCCAAAGGGCAGATATGCGTTGATGATATCGCCAAGCGCCGAAATTGCAGCGCTTACGACGAGGGATACCAGCAGCAGAAAGCCAAGCGCCGCGACGAGACCCAGGCTGGCAGCGCGCGCCCGGACGAGCCGTGAAATCGATGTGCCAACCGGTTTGACTTTCCAGATCTCGTTCAGGGCAACCTGCATTTCGCCGAAGACGCCGGATGCGGCAACCAACAGCGTGACGAGCCCCAAAATGCTGGCAAGAGTTCCCGCCTCTTTTTGTGACGCGTTCTCGATTGTCGCTTGCAAAAGCTCGGCGCTCTGCGGACCCATTAGGCCCGCCAGCTGGGCCGAAAGCGCCAGTTGTGCGGCATCGTTTCCGAAGGCCATGCCTGCGATGGCGACAACGATGAGCAGGATCGGCGCAAGCGAGGTCGTGGCATAAAACGCCATCGCTGCGCCGTGGCTCAAGGCATTGTCATTGATGAAGCCGACAATGCTCTCCTTAAGGAGCGTCCAGCCCTCTTTCGCCACATCCCACATGTTTGCCTCGCCTGCTTCTCAAGCAAATAGAGGCAGTGCCGCGGGGGACCAGACCGTGGCAGGTCGCAAACCTCTATAGGATTGGGAGCTGGAGGTCGCTCGGCAGCGACCGCTCACAGTCCCTTTCAGGCTCAGTCGAAGAACCAAATCCTCTGTGCAGAGCAATCAGGTGACGGATCCCGGCTTGTTTGGCGCGACCTGCCCCGCGGCTCTTCTTGTGAGACCATCCTGCGTCGGGAAGGCCGCGAATGCCGCGATGGCCAGATAGATCGGAATCCCCAATTCGAGGATTTCCTCGAACACTGTCGAGGTATCGTTCCGGGCAAGATGGATGCCGAGAAATGTGAGATTTGACGGCGCCCCGTCGATGACCTTCGAAAGGACGGCGCAACCGATAGCGGCGGCAATGGCAACGGCAGTCGCCTCGCCGTGGCGAAGCCCGTGCACAAAGCTACGGAGGCCGTCTTTGAGGAGAAAATAGAAGGCAACGGCGAGGGCGATAACGACCGTCGCGCCGATCAGCTTTTCCAACAGCGGAACGTCAGGCGAAATGTAGAGGGTGGTCTTGGTGATGTTGTGGGTGGTGAAATGCGCATGGAAATCCAGCTCGCGCAGGCACATCGCGATCGAGATGGCAACGAGATACCAGCGCTTGAGCAGCTCCCGATAGGACATTTCCCGCACAAGCGTCGCCACGACGATCAGGTAACCGGCGGCCGAGAAGACTTCGATGGGACCGCCCTCGCTGAGGTAGAACTTCCGTATGTCTTCGGGAAGAAAGGCGAGCGGCAGGGCGATGAGAAAGACGAGCACCAGCAGCGCAAGGCCCATTTGAATGAAATAATGGTCCTTGCCGTAACCGGTCTTTCTTTCGCTCCATGCCATGTCTGTCTCGCCCATGTCTGTCGCACCGACTCTCTGTTGATCGTGATTTCACTCAATTTGAAAGATTGGGCCTTTGTCAAGTTGCCGCTCCGCATGCCGCGCCCGATGCCCGGCCGCTTGCCGGCGCTCTGACGGCATGACTGCGCAAGCGTGACGAGCCTGGTCCGGCCTAGCGCGGTGATGGCTGTCCTGTCCAGAAACGTGCCTTTGTAGCGACGACGACCCGTTCGCTCACGCCACCGATCGCCGCCATCAACCCTGCGGCGGTGTTAATCGATCGACACCCCACCGCCTGTTGCGTAGAGGCGCTGTTGGACGCTCTCACGATCCAACCAACGGAACTGTGACAGTTGTCGCATAATTGATCGGATATTGGTCGAAGTACGGGAACTCGATCACGAAAGCATATCTGGCCGTGAGATGCGCCATGCGGAAGCCGCCGCTGGGAGGGTCGATTGCTATCGTCACATCGACATCTTTCAATCCCAAACCCAGCAATTTTTCTGTGGCTATGGCCTCTATTTCGGCCTCGGTCAGCGAGTTCTTCAAATGCAGCGCACGTGAGGACGTTTCCAGCGTATAGCGAACGCTGGACATGGCATTCAGAGCCCAGCCGAATGCGAAGATACCGAACAAAAGCATTATCAGAAAAGGTGCGATCAGCGCGAATTCCAGCCCAGTCCCGCCGGATGCATCACGGCTGAACGCTCTCGCGATCCGCTTAGCGGACACGGATCACCTCTTGATGTCCGATCTCGCGAGAAAGAGAAAACGGGCCAAAAATGAAGGGCGGGGACCAGGTCGCCGTCGCTTTTATTTCCACGAAGACCGACGGAGCTTTCGTCCCCCCGTTGCACAGGCTCGATGCATCGACCACGGTGCTTCCGCACATGTATTTCCGGCCCAGTGTAAGCTGTGCGCCTTCGGGATGGTTTTCCCAACTCGAAAGGGCGACGGCTTGGGTGGCCGCGTCGTCGGTTGCTCCCTCCATCACAAGATTTGCCGCCGTCTTGACGCTTGCGCGCATCGACAGCGAGCTTGATACGAAAGACCAGCCGTCAATGATGCCGAAAAGCACCAGGCAAAGAATCGGCACAATCAGGGCAAACTCCACCGCAGCAACACCCGAATCGTTCCGGACAATCCGACGTGACCGCCGTTCCATGACGGTTACTCGACAAGCTGAACGGATTGCGCGGCCGGAATATCTCGCATTCCGAGGCTCGTGCAATCCTGCTTGATGCTTGTAGCGCCGGACCACTCTATCGTGTCGGCGACGACCTGTGTGCAACCACCTTGGCCCGAGAAATTGCCGAGATATTTAACCTCCTGCGTTGGAAAATACAGAACGCCTGTCAAAAGCGAATCCGCCGTGCCATTAAACGAGTTCGATCCCGCCAGGTTTGCTCTGTCGCCGTAAAACAGCACACCCGAATAGGTGCCTGACGTCGGGGCGCTAAGCTTGACGGTGGCCGTGCCGTTCATGCTGACGCCGGAGCTGCCGGCCAGATAGATGATGACTCCGTCGCCGGAAATATTTGCGTTCGCGCTTGCTTTGAAATCGCCCCCCTCAACGACATATACCCCAGGCGAGAGCGTTACACTGCCGCTCAAGCTGAGACCCTTGCAGTATCTTCCAGGTTGCAAGGTCGACTGATTGTCGTTTTGACAAGGATTCGTGGCTGGCGGCGCCGGCAAGTCGGCAAAAGGATCTGCAGCGGGCAGCGCCTGGGTTAGCGGGTTCGCGCAAACGGTTTTTACAACGTTGCTCAATGAAACACCGCCTGCCGATATCAGGCAATCGGCCTCCAGATATGCCGACCCTTGAAGCTTGAGGGCGTCCGCGGCGATTGAATCCGACATGACGGAGCAGCCGGTCAGCTTGAGGTTCGAACTGCCGGAAAATAGCGCCGCTCTCGAAGCGGAAGGATTGAGCGCCAGAACGCAGGCTTTTGACGCGTCCGTGATAAGAGCCACTGCCCTTGCCTGTGCGCCGACCGCGCTTTGACTGAAGATCGATGTGAAAAATCGATCGAGCGTCTGATGGACGACTACTTCAACAGCCTTTTTTGCGACATTCGGTCCGGACGATGGAGGCGTGAAGACCTCGATTGTGCCTGTCGATGGTCTCCAGCCGTTCGTGATCGCTGACAGTGTCGCGGCCGAGACAATCGTTGGCTTGTCGGATCCCGAAATTTTTTCCAAAGCGCCAGCATAGGCTGCCGCATCTGCCACCGCCTGTAGCTTCAGGCTGCTGTAATACCAGTAGGAAGTCTCGACACCGAGTCCCGCCCCGCCGACAACAATCGGCAAAGACAGGGCAAAAATAATAGCAACGTTGCCGCTCTCGCTGATTCGTCGCGGACAGCTGAAAAAACGCCTGAAGGTATCGCCACCCCATCCCATTTGCCTATTCAAGCAGCGATGCATAAAGGAATGACTAAGATTTTCACTCGATTTGTTAGCTGCGCCATCCGCCGACGTTGAACCAGCTCTTTCCAGTTCCCGGGGGCATGCGCAAGAAATTATCGACGGCGGCCGGTTTCGTTGGCAAAAGGCTGCCGTTCCCTGCTATTCCCCTTCAAACCAAAAGCAGTGGACTTGCGCATGACCAATGTCGCCTTAACCGGGCTTGCCCGCGATCTCGCCAGGCGCGCCGAGGAAGGCCGACCGGTGCGCATCGGCGTCATCGGCTCCGGCGAGATGGGCACCGACCTGGTGACGCAAGGCATGCTGATGCCGGGCATTTCGGTGTGCGCCGTCTCGACCCGCCGCCCGCAGACCGCCCGCGACGCCGTTCGCATCGCCTATGGCGATGAGGCGATGGCACGCGAGGCCGATACGCCGTCGAAGCTCAGCGAGGCGATCGAGAGCGGAAAAATAGCCATCACCTCGAACGAGATGCTGGTCACCAATCCGCTGATCGACGTCGTCATCGACGCCACCGGCAAGCCCGGCGTCGCCGCCGATTTCGACCTGATGGCGATGCAGCACGGCAAGCATCTGGTGATGATGAATGTCGAGGCCGACGTCACCATCGGCTGTTATCTGAAGCAGCAGGCCGACCGGCTCGGCGTCGTCTATTCGGTCGGCGCCGGCGACGAGCCGTCGAGTTGCATGGAACTGATCGAGTTCACCTCCGCGCTCGGCTACACCATCGTCTCAGCCGGCAAGGGCAAGAACAACCCGCTCAACCATGACGCCGTCCCTGACGACTATCGCGCGGAAGCGCTGCGCCGCAACATGAACCCGCGCATGCTGGTCGAGTTCGTCGACGGCTCGAAGACCATGGTGGAGATGTGCGCCATCGCCAACGCCACCGGGCTGGTGCCCGACATCGCCGGCATGCATGGGCCCAAGGCCAACCGCGATGAATTGGCCAAGGTGCTCATCCCGCGCGCCGATGGCGGCATCCTGTCGAGAAAAGGCGTCGTCGACTACACCATCGGCAAGGGCGTGGCGCCCGGCGTCTTCGTCATCGTCGAGGCCACGCATCCGCGCATCATCGAGCGCATGGACGATCTGCATATCGGCCATGGACCCTATTACAGCTTCTTCCGGCCCTATCATCTGACCTCGCTGGAAGTGCCGCTCACCGCCGCGCGCATCGCGCTCTATGGCAAGCCGGACATGGTGCCGCTGCCGAGGCCAGTTGCCGAGGTCTGCGCCGTGGCCAAGCGCGATCTGGCGACGGGAGAGACATTCGACGCGATCGGCGAGACCTGCTACCGCTCCTGGACGATGACTGTCGAAGAGGCCCGCGCCAACCGCGCCGTGCCGGTCGGCCTGCTCGAAGGCGGCAAGGTGCTGAGACCGGTCAGCAAGGGCGAGCCGCTGACATCAGCCAATGCCGCGCCCGACCCGACCACCAGGCTGTTCGCCTTGCGCCGGCTGCAGGACGAGATGCTGTACGGGGCGGGGTAGTGCGCAGAATTTTGATGCCGGCGGGACAGCGCGCCCCTCTGTCCTGCCCTCTTTGCCAAAACTTGGGATCTCCCCCACTTGGGGGGAGATTGGCAGCTTCTGGCGGCCACTCACCACTGCGATGTTGGAGATAGGCGAAAGCCGGCGTGACGTCCGATCTCCCCCCAAGTGGGGGAGATGTCCGGCAGGACAGAGGGGGGCGCGAAGGATCGCTACGGAACGTTTGTTATTGCAACTGATCGTCGACCTTCGCCGCCGGCGACTCGCAAAGCCGCCGCTATTTTCCCAGTTCGATCGACCGCAGCCGTGCCGCCTCCACCGCTTCGGTGAGCAGGTGGATCAGCCGGTCCTCGCCCATCAGCACGGCAAGTGCGGCGGCCGTTGTGCCGTTGGGGCTGGTCACCTGCTGGCGCAGCACGCCCGCATCTTCGCCGCTTTCGGCGGCGAGCGAGGCGGCGCCATAGACCGTCTGCACGGCCAGCAGCCTGGCGGTTTTGGCTGGCAACCCGGCCGTCTCGGCAGCCACCGCCAGTGCTTCGATGAAATGGAAGACATAGGCCGGGCCAGACCCTGACACCGCCGTCACCGCGTCCATCAGGCCCTCGTCGTCGATATCTGTCACTTCGCCGCTCGCCGAGAGCAGATCGGCAACGAGACGTTTCGTATCGATGGAAACCAGCCGGTTGGAAAACACCACCATCATGCCCTTGCCGATCGCCGCCGGCGTGTTGGGCATGCAGCGCACGACCGGCGCGCGATCGCCCAGAATGGCCTCGAAAGTGGCGACCGGCGTTCCGGCGGCGATGCTGAGGAAGGCGGTGCGGCCATCATTGAAGCGCTTGTAGGCGGCGGTCACGTCGCGGATCACTTGCGGCTTCACCGCAATGACGGCGAGGGCCGGCACCGCGTCCGCCGGAATGCCGCCGGCGTCCGCCCCAGCACTGCAGCCCAGCGCTTCGGCGCGCTTGCGCAGATCGGCATTGGGCTCGACAACGAAAACCGCCGCCGGGGGGAGCTTGCCCGATTTCAGCCAGCCGGAAAGCATGGCGTAGCCCATATTGCCGCAGCCGGCGAGGACAAGCTTGATCGTCATTGGAGCCTCCGCAGAGCATCGGACCCAAAAGTGGGTACCGGTTTTCGCAAAATCCGATGCTCAAACCAAAAGATGGCTTCCCATAGACGTTCGTGGCGGGGCGGGGAAGCCCTGTTGGACGGAGGATCAGGACGGACCACGAACCGCCATCGGCCGCAGCGACACTTGCCTCAGGCCGAACATGCCGAACACGAAGAGCAGCCAGACCGGGTCGGCGCGATGGAAGAAGAAGCTTTCGAGGAAGGCGTTCAGCGCTGCGAACAGCACCACCATCATGAAGAAGTCGCCGAGATAGATGTTCTCCTTGCACAAGGGAATGCGCATGTAATCGCGCAACGGCGCAATCAGGAAGGTGTAGACCGCTACGCACAGCGCCGGGATGCCCATCAGCACCGCGATGTCGAGGTAGCCGTTATGGCCGTGCACGATGGTCCGGATGTCCCAGGCCCGGTCGAAAGGCTGGTCCTCGTTCAACAGCAGCGGCGTGCCCCAGAAGCTCTCGAAGCCATGGCCGGTCCACGGCCGCTTCGCCAGCATCTCGCCGGCGAACTCCCAAAGAGTCGTGCGCCCGGTGTAGGTCAGGTCGGGGAAATAGAGTGCCGCCAGATGCTTCACCGGCGGCAGGAAGACGATGCCCAGCGTGCCGATCGCTGCGGCGATGATGGCCAGCGCGAACAGGATCGGCGTGCCAAGCCGCATGCCGATCAGGCTTGGCAGCACGACGATCAGGATCGAAAACGGCACCAGTCCGGCCGTCGTCTTGGAACCGGTGTGCAGCATGAAGATCATCGCCGCGCAAAAGATCGATGCGCCCCAGAGCCGCTGTCCGCGCCGGTAGAGGTACAGCCCGGCGAAGCTGAAGCAGGCCGTGACTGGCCCGGCGATGTTCTTGTGGGTGAACACGCCGCGCCACAGGCCGGCATGTTCCGGCTCCAGCGACGCGGCGGTGTGCAGCGCCTCGTTTGGAAAGACGATGAGCCCGATATAGGACAGGCCCATCACGACGACGATGGTGAAGATGATGACTTTCGAGAAAGCTTCGGCGTCGCGCGGCAGCGCCAGGATCGTCACCATCGTCAAAATGCCGATCAGCGTGAAGAAGGCGGCGCGCATGGCAGACGGCGGATCGGTTGCCATCACCACCGAGAACATCAGGAAAGCCAGCATCAGCAGCCAGGACGGGCTGAGCAGCGAGCGCACCACGCGCGGGTCGGCAAAAGCCATGAGCGAGAAGACCGAGACCGCGCCAAGCGAGCCGAAGCCGAGCTGGTTGACGATGTCGCCGCCATCGCCGGTCGTTGCGGCGCCGGCCGGCTGGAACGGACGGAACGACACCAGGATGACGGTGAACAGCAGCGCGGCGACCGCGGTCGCGACACCGTCGCGTGTGAAGGCCGCTCTAAGCGGCGCGCGTTCAGTTCTTCTCAGGCTGCCGGTATTGCTCATTGGCGTATCCGAATTCGGCAAGCACGCGGCCGACAGCTACATGGATTGGGTATAAGGCCGTCGCCAACGACCCCGTCCGCGCCAGCCTGGCCGCGCCGCGAAACGGCGAGACGGCAAGCAGCGCCAGGCTCTTCAAGAAAACCCTGGTGCCGCCGAACGGCGTGCCGGCCCGCTTCTTCTTCTCGACCAGTGTCGAGATGACGCCGTTGCGCAGGCTGCGGGCACGGATCCAGTCGGCCTCGATGCGCCGGGCCGGAACTGTTTCAAGCACTTGCGCTTCGGCGCACCAGCCAAGCACAAAACCTGTTTGTGCCGCCCGGCTCAGGAAATCGGAATCGCCGCCGCCCATGAAGTTGAATTTCAGGTCGAGGAAGGGCGGCCCCATGGCGGTGAGCACGTTGCGGCCGACCAGCAAATTGCCGGAGGAATACAGCGCGGGTACCCGCCCGGTCTGCCGATAAGGTGGCGCAAAGACCGGGTGCTCGGCCCAACTGGCATGGGCCGCGTCGGCAAACACAGGCATTTGCGGGCCACCGACAATGTCGGCACCGATCGTCTCGGCCGCCTGGCACATGCGCTCGAGCCACTGCGGATCGGCGATCTCGTCGTCGTCGATGACCAGCAGGTGGCTGAAGTCAGGAAAGTGCAGGATAGCCGTCTGCCAGCCGGCATTGTAGGCGCTGCAATTGCCGCGCTCATGCGCGACGATCACCATGCCCGGAATGTCGCCGCGCTCGAACAGCGGCAGTGCCGCCCTGGCGCCGGCGCGCGCCTCGGCTTCGTTCTCGATGACGATGATTGCGAAACGTCTGCCGGTTTCCTGGGCCTTGAGCGATGCCAGCGTCGCCAGCAGTTGCTCGGGCCGTTTGAAGGTCGGCAGCGTAACGACCGCCTCGACGGCAGCGGCGACAAGTCCCGGCGACCGCCCTGCGATCGATACCGAACCGTCAGATGGCAAAGGGATCATCCGTGTCCAGCCCGGGATTGGTGAGTTCGGCTCTCGATAGCATCCGTGATGATAACGTTTCGTTTATCACCTTCGTGGACAAGCCCGCAAATCGGCAACGCCGGGCCACCAAATATCTTCACTTAATCAAGGCTTCACCCGCGCTTTGTTAGCTGTGTCCGCTTAGGATAGGTGAGATGCATCTGCTGTTCGCCACATCGATCGTGCCCGACGGGGCTCTTGCCTCGGGCTACGAGATCGCCAATGCCGCGATCATCGCCGCGTTGCGGCGCGCCGGCGCGCGGGTCACGGTGATCGGCTTCACCTGGCCGGGCAAGCCTGCGAGCGATCAGCGGAACACCATCGTGCTCGGCGCCGTCGATGTGCGCACCGAAACCGCCTCATCGCTGCAAAAGCTCGCCTGGGTTGCAAGGGCGATGCTCTACGGCCTCACTTTCGCGTCGGTCAAGCTGCGGGTGGTCAACGACAGCGAGGTCCGCGCCGCCGTCGAACGCACCGGCCCTTTCGACGGCTACGTCTTGAATTCCGTGCAGTTCGCCGGCGCCTTCGAAAGGCTTTTCGGCGACCGGCCGTCGATCTTCGTCGCCCACAATGTCGAGCATCGTTCGGCGCGTGAGAACGCCGCTGCCGCCGGCGGCCTTTTCCAGCGCCTGCTGTTTCGCCGTGAGGCAAGGCTGCTCAAGACTGTGGAAGAACGGCTCTGCCGCCGGGCACGCTTCGTCTTCACGCTGGCCGAGGAAGATCGCTCAGCGCTCGGCGTCGCCTCCGACGACCGTTCGGCGGTGCTGCCGCTGGTGACCTGCGCCGAGCCGCCGGTGCAAAAAACCCCGCGCCGCATCGACTGCGACGCGGCGCTGATCGGCACCTGGACCTGGCAGCCGAACCGCATCGGCCTCGACTGGTTCCTGGAAAAGGTGGTGCCGCATCTCAGGCCCGATTTCCGGGTCAGGATTGCCGGCGGCATGCCGTCGGGCCTCGCGTCCGCGCATCCCGGCGTCGAATTCGTCGGCCGCGTGCCGGACGCGCAGGCTTTCGTGCGCAGCGCCGCCGTCATCCCGCTGATCAGCACCTCCGGCAGCGGCGTGCAGCTCAAGACCATCGAAACCTTCGAACTCGGCCTGCCCTCCGTCGCCACCAGCCATTCGCTGCGCGGCATCGACCATCGCCCGGTCAATTGCGTGGTGACCGATGATCCCGTCGCCTTCGCCGGCGCCCTTGAAGCAGCAGTGGCCGATGTCGGGGACGTCGACGGCAGCGCTTTCCACCGCCGGCAGCTGAAGGCGCTCGATGCCGCAATCAGGCTCGGCCTGGACAAGCTCGGGCCCGTCGGCCAGGAGATGTTTGCATGAATATGCACAACGCCCGCGCCGTTTTCGGGGCCGACAGCTTGAAATCGATCCTGGGCATCCCGGTCCTTGCCATCCGCTGGGACGATGCGGTCGCGCTGCTGGCCCGGTTGATTGCAGAGCGGCGCTTCACCAAGGTCACCTTTCTCAACGCGCACAACGCCAATGTCGCCTATACGGACCCGGTCGTTGCCGAGGCGCTCGACGATTTTCTCATCCTGCCGGACGGTGTCGGCGTCGATCTGGCGGCGAAACTGCTTTATGGGGCGTCGTTTCCGGACAATCTCAACGGCACCGATTTCATCCCCGCCTTCCTGCAGGCGTCCGCCAGGCCGATGACCGTGGGGCTGCTCGGCGCGACCCAGGTCAACGCCGAGGCGGCGTCGAAGAAGCTGGCAGCGCTCGCGTTGCAGCACCGGTTCGTGGTCATCCATGACGGTTATTTCTCTCCCGCCGAGGAGTCGGCAATCGTCGATCGCATCGCCAGATTGCGGCCGGACGTGCTGCTTGTCGCCATGGGCGTGCCACGCCAGGAATTATGGATCGCGCGTCACATCGACGCGCGCCACTGCACGCTGCCGATCGCCGTCGGCGCGCTGCTCGATTTCCTGAGCGGCACGGTGCCGCGGGCGCCGCTGTGGATGCGTCGGCTCAGGCTCGAATGGCTGTTTCGGTTGTGGATCGAACCGGGCCGTCTCTGGCGCCGCTATGTGGTCGGCAATCCCCTGTTCCTGTGGCGCGTCATCGGCCAGAAGTTCTTGCGCAGGCCCGCTCC
Source organism: Mesorhizobium sp. L48C026A00 (assembly GCF_000502375.1). Taxonomy (NCBI): domain Bacteria; kingdom Pseudomonadati; phylum Pseudomonadota; class Alphaproteobacteria; order Hyphomicrobiales; family Phyllobacteriaceae; genus Mesorhizobium; species Mesorhizobium sp. L48C026A00. Next base: position 34,025 of record NZ_AYWU01000013.1, read on the forward strand.
TGCCAAAACTCGGCCCAGAGCAAGCCCCGGAGCGGGCCCCGGAGCAGATCATTGAACAACCGGTTCGTGCCGAGCCCTGATCCCGAGGCTGATTTCCTTCCCCGGGTGCCGACGGCGGCGGTCGTGACGGCAAGCTATGCGCCGGATTTGGAGCGCTGCCGCCTGCTGTGCGACACAATCGACCGTTACGTTTCCGGCGTGGCGCACCACTATATTCTTGTCGAGCATCGTGACGTGGCGCTGTTTCGTCAGTTGGAGAACAATCGCCGCACCATCGTCGACGAGCGGGACCTGTTGCCGCGCTGGCTGCATGCCTTCGACGATCCGCTCAGCCTGTTCCGCCGGCGCATCTGGCTCAGCCTGAAGACCAAGCCGCTGCGCGGCTGGCATGTGCAGCAGCTTCGCCGCATCGCGATATCGGCGCATGCCGGCGAAGACGTGCTGGTCTTCTGCGATTCCGACGTGGCGTTCCTAAAACCTTTCGACTGCAGCGCCTTCTGGCGCGATGGCAAGGTGCGGCTGTTCCGCCGCGACGGCGTGCTGTCCGGTGACGGTCATGAGGAGCATCGCATCTGGTCGCGCAATGCCGGTTCGGCGCTCGGCATCGAGCCATCGGAGGTTTCGACCCACGACTACATTTCGACGCTGATTGCCTGGCGCCGCCAAACCGTGACGGCGCTGTGCGCGCGGATCGAGACGATCCATGGCCGCAACTGGGTCGAAATCGTCGGTGCGGCGCGCAAATTCTCCGAATGCATGATCTACGGCCGCTATGTCGACGACGTGCTCGACGGCGCCGGCCATTTCCATGGCTCGGAGGAGTTCTGCCGCGTCCACTGGACGGGCGAGGCGCTGTCGGATGACGAGTTCCGCCGTTTCGTCGCCGCCATGGCGCCGCAACAGGTGGCCATCGGCATGCAGTCGTTCATCGGCACCGACGTCGGCCGCATCCGCCGCCTGATCGGACTGGATTAGTCCGAGGATCAAAACTCATCGCCCTTTAACGACCGGGCTTAGGCCCCCGACCTTCCCATTTACCCCGGTAGGAGGTGATGAAAGGGTGGGAAGTCGCCTGTTACTGACGGAAGCGCAGGTTCCGTAGCGTGAGCTCGTTGACCGAGGTGCAGCCCATCAGCTTCATGCCCCGCTCAATCTCGATGTGCATCAATTCCAGCGCGCGTTCGACGCCGGCCTGCCCGGCGGCCGCCAGTGGGAAAAGGTAGTAGCGGCCCAATCCGACGGCCTTTGCGCCCAGCGACAGGGCCTTGAGCACGTGGGTGCCGCGCTGCACGCCACCATCCATCATAACATCGATTCTGTCTCCCACCGCATCGACGATCTCGGCAAGCTGGTCGAACGCGGTACGCGAGCCGTCGAGTTGGCGACCGCCGTGATTCGAGAGGACAATTCCGGTGCAACCAATCTCGACCGCACGCCTGGCATCCTCGACCGACATGATGCCTTTCAGGCAGAACTGTCCGCCCCAGTGCTGCACCATCTCGGCAACGTCGCCCCACGACATGGAGGGGTCCAACATCTCCGTGAAGTAGCGGCTGATCGACATCGCGCCGCCGCCCATGTCGACATGGCCATCGAGCTGTGGCAGCCGGAACCGCTCATGCATATAGTAGTTGATCGCCCATGACGGTTTGACCGCGAACTGCGCGATGCCAGCGAGATTGAGCTTGAAGGGGATGGCGAACCCCGTTCTCTTGTCACGCTCGCGGTTGCCGCCGGTGATGCTGTCCACCGTCAGCATCATCACCTCTACTCCCGCCTGCTTGGCCCGGGCCATCATCTCGCGGTTCAATCCGCGGTCCTTGTGGAAGTAGAATTGGTAGACTTGCGGCCCATTGCTGATCTGGCGCGCCTCTTCGAGGCTGACGGTGCCGAGCGAGGAGACGCCGAACATCGTGCCATATTTCGCCGCCGCTGCCGCCACCGCACGTTCGCCCTGATGGTGGAACAGGCGCTGGAGCGCTGTTGGCGAGCAGTAGGCCGGCATCGCTAGCTTCTGGCCCATGACGGTCACCGACATGTCCACATTGGTCACGCCGCGCAGAACATTCGGCACCAGGTCGCAGTCATCGAAGGCAGCCCTGTTGCGCCGATAAGTGACTTCGTCATCGGCCGCACCGTCAATGTAGTTGAAGATCGGTCGGGGAAGGCGCTGTTTGGCCATGCTGCGGAAGTCATGGAAGTTGTGGCAATTCCTCAGACGCATCTCATCACTCTGTGTTGGCCCGGCTCATCTGCCCGATAGCACACTGCTGCGCGATGCCTAACTGACGCGGGCTGAACGATAAACGGCCGCAACGAACCGGTAGCAGTCGTGGCGCGAACGTTGCTCTGGAGAAGCGGCGGCAAGGCTCGCCGCTACCCGACACCCGGCATTTTTCGAGTGAACGACCAGTCTCGGGCGACAATTTCGATGGTCTCATCTCGAAAATAGAACAAGAAATGCCGTGATGTCGGACTGTCCGGTGACAGAACCCCCCAATCGGGCTCCTCGACTGCTCCGCCGTCGCCGATCACTTCGTAGAACTCCCCCCATTTTGGAGCTTGATTGCTATAACGGGCTTCACCTGTAAACTACGCGTGATCATTTGTGGCGTCCCATCGCCAGCGACTACTGCCAACGGATCGAAGTGTCCATCCCATCTCGGCATCGACGGCAGCCAGCTGGTCGACCTAGACCGGCTTCGCCGGCCTGCGCATCGCCGAATAGGTGAGCAGCGCCGAGGCGAGATAGAGCAGCAGGAAGACGAGATTGAGCGAGAGCACCAGATCGGGTGTGTCCAGGATATGGGTCAGCACATAGGTCAGCAGCACCGCCTTCAGCCCGGCAAGCAGCGCCAGGTTGATCGCCCGCACCAGCGTCTGGCCGCGCGCGAACAGAAGCTCGGCCTGGTATTCGATGAGATTGCGCAGGCCCGGCACGCAGATCGCCAGCGCCACCAAAGGGGCGGCCTCCGCAACATTCCTGCCCAGCGCGTTGGGGAAGAAATGCAGCACGATGGCGAGTGTCGCCAGCGCCAGCGTCGAGACCGCGAATACGCCGCCTTCGATACCGCTCTTGACCGAAAGGCGCGACAAAAGTTCCGGCGCCCGCATCATGCGCTGAACCAGCATCATCGAGAAGGTGCGGATCGGGATCGCCGTCAGGTCGACCAGCCGCATGATGATGGCATAGATGCCGGCGAGGTGCGGACCGCCGATCGCCAGCACCAGCAGCTTGTCGAATTCCATCTGCAGGTAGAACAGCACCTCTGCGCCGGCCACGTAGATGGAATCGGCGAGCCGCCGCAGATAGAGCGCCAGCCGCAGCCGCAGCCGCTGGCGCGGATAGAAAAATCCGAAGGCGATGAGCAGCGAGGCGGCGTTGGTGCCGATGTAATACCAGGACCAGGCTCCTATGGTCGGCTGCGCCGCGAACATGAACAGCACGGCACCGAGCGCCCGCAAGGCCGTCGCCAGGATCGTCAGCAGGGCGGCGCGGCCGAATTTGCCGAGGCCGTTGTTGACGATCAGCGCCACCTCGACCGGCCGCCACAGCAACGCCTCGGCAAACACGATCGCCGCAAAGACCGATAGCGGCACGGTGCCGGCAAAGAAGACCAGGTAGACGCCGTAGGAGGCGGCCGCCAGCAATGGCAGCGATATCGCGCCAAACAGCAGGAAGCCGGCCGTGAAGGTGCCGATCAGATTGGGGCGGATGGTGGCGGTTCGGTAAAGCGCCGAGATGAAGCCGAATGCCAGGATGCGCGACAGCATCACGCCGGCCGCTGAAGCGGTGGCGAACATGCCGAATTCGGCGATCGACAGCGTGTTGGCCAGCGCGATGAAATAGGCGAGCGAAAACACCAGCCGCCCGCCCGCGCCGCTGATCGCCGAAAGATAGTCGCGAACCAGCCGCCGTCGCTCGGCGACGAAAGCGCCGATCCGGGCGAGAGGCCGTTTTTGCGGGATGTTGCCAGCCTGAGTCATGTGTCGAGACAGCATAGGCCGGAAAGTTTAACGCGCGGTTCTGTGCGCTTTCGATGCTTGCAGGAAGGGCACAACCCAAGAGGGAAACCCTGTCTTCAAGGCAGGGAAATTAACTTTTTGTTTCCTATGCTTGTTTAGCGTGGCTTAACGAATGGCTGACCGCGCGTCCAAGCCGCAAAGGGCAAGCTCCACGACAATGGTCGACAGGCAAAACCGTGAAGATTGGAAGCGCGAGCGGTCCTTGCTGGCGCTCGGCCAGGCGTTGCGCGGCGAAGAAGAACCATCGCTGGTTGCGATCGGGGACCGCGCAGACCCGTCTTGGCGCGAGGATGCCGCAACGCGCCATCGTCTCGCGCGCTTACGCCGCGAGGGGCGGGCGCATCCGGAACTCTCTGCAAACCCGGAGCCCTCGGCGACCCCGGAACGCTGGGTGACTCCGGAGTTATCGGCAAACGATGAAACAAGCCGGTTTCAAGCCGAGGATGCATCGGCCTCGGCCGCCCGGATGCCGCCTGAGACCGACGAGCCCGTTGAAGCGGACCATGCGGAAGCCAGGCCGCGGGAGAAGCCGGTTGCTGCCGGTGTTTCCGAGGACCGGCGTTCCAATGCCGAACCTCGATACGCCGCGTTCGAACCTCGATACGCCGCGTTCGAGCCTCGATACGCCGCACCCGAACCTCGATATGCCGCACCCGAACCCGGATATGCAGATGACGAGCGGCGGTCTTCCCGTCAGGATGACGACAGACAAGAATGGAAGCCGTTGATCGACCCGATGCAGGTCGTCCGCGGCATTGCCCGGTCGAAGCTGCTGATCGTCGCCATGACGATACTGGGCGCCACGCTTGGCGTCGCCATCGCGCTGTCGACGCCGAAGAAATACGAAGCCACCGCAGAACTGATCGTCGACCCGCGCGACCTGAAGCTCACCGACCGCGACCTTACGCAATCGGTGGTTGCGTCCGACGCGACGCTGGCCATCGTCGAGAACCAGGTTCGCGTGCTCACCTCCGGCACCGTTCTCAACAAGGTCGTCGACAAGCTCAATCTCGTCAATGATCCGGAGTTCAACGGGCAAGGTTCCGATGGGCTGGGGATGATGGCGGTCATCCGGTCGATCCTGTCGCGCAATGACGGGCCGGCTGCCGGTGAAGGTCGCCGCCGTGCGCTGGCCGTCGCCAATCTGGCCGAGAGCCTTGCGGTCGAGCGCGGCGGCAAGACCTTTGTCATCTCCGTCAGCGCCACCACGCAAAATGGCGAGAAGTCGGCGCTCATCGCCAACACGATGACGGATGTTTTTCTGCAGACCTTCGGTCAGATCCAGTCCGACACCGCTGGCCGCGCGACCAACGAGCTGACGGGCAGGCTCGACGAGCTGCGCAAGGGCGTCGAAGTGGCCGAGCGCAAGGTCGAGGATTTCAGGGCCGCGCACGACCTCGTCGACGCGCAAGGCCATTTGATCAGCGACGACGAGATGCTCAAGCTCAACCAGCAGCTGGCCATCGCCCGCGCGCGCACGCTGGAACTTAACGCCCGCGCGGCGTCGGCGCGCTCGATCGACGTGAATTCGGTTCTGAGCGGCACCTTGCCGGAGGAGATCAACTCCAACACCATGAGCGAGCTGCGCTCGCAATATGCGACGCTCAAGCAGGAGGCCGACCGCGCCGCGATCCGGCTCGGCCCGCGCCATCCCGAGCTCCAGGCGCTCAATGCCCAGCTTGCCGGATCGCGCGAGCGTATCGCCGGGGAACTGCGCCGCATCGCCTCGTCGCTGCAGGTCGACTTGAGGCGCGCCGTGCAGCTCGAACAGGATCTGGCCTCCCGGCTGGCACAGTTGAAGGTCCGCAGCGGCGACGTCAACAGCGACCTGGTCACGCTGCGCGAACTGGAGCGCGAGGCCGCCGCCAAACGCTCCGTCTATGAGCAATATCTTCTCCGCGCCAGGGAGACCGGCGAGCAGAAGGACATCAACACCGCCAACATCAACGTGATCTCCAAGGCCTTCGCCCCGCTCGAGCCAAACGGACCGTCGCGCGCCATGACGGTGCTTGCCGGCCTGCTGGCAGGGCTTGCTTCCGGTGTCGGCCTCGGCGCCATGCGCGGCGCTTATGCGAGCCTGCGCGAAACTGCCGATTCGCGGCCGCGCCGCCGGACAGAAGAGCGCCGGACACCCATTGAAGACAAAGCATACCAGCCGCCCGTTCCGCCCCATGCCGGGCAAGTGCCTCATCCGCAGCAGCAGTATCCGCGAGCATCGTCGGACGAGGCAGATCAGGCTTCGAAAGCCGCTGAACAGCAAGCCTCCATCGAGGAAATCCGAGCCAGCTTGCGCGAATTCCGCGAAGCGGTTCGCGAACTCACCGAAAGCCGATCGCGGCGCTATTTCTGAGCGCCGAATAGAATAAAAGCCATCGGTTTCGAGTTAGCGGCATAAGACGGCGCTTTGACGGGATTGCCCGGTCGGATTTTCGTGAGAATGCCGCCCGAAGCAGAGCGATGTTGAGGATGGTTGATGGCCGAGTTGATTGACGGAAAAAGCGTTGCCGAAGGCGTGGTGCGGCGCGTCAAGGCCCTGACGATCGAACTGATGGAAAAGGGCGCGCACAAACCCGGTCTCGCCGTGGTCATCGTCGGCGAGGATCCGGCGAGCCAGGTTTATGTCGCCTCCAAATCCCGCACCGCCAAGGAATGCGGCTTTCATTCGGTCCAGCACACGCTGCCGGCCGAAATGTCCGAACTGGAACTGCTTGCTATCATCGGCGAACTCAACGCCGATCCCGGCATCAACGGCATCCTGGTGCAGCTTCCGCTGCCTGGCCATATCGATGCTGGCAAGGTCATCCAGGCAATAGCGCCGCAAAAGGATGTCGACGGCTTCCACTTCATCAATGTCGGCAAGCTCGGCACCGGCGAACTGGAGACGGCGTTCGTGCCTTGCACGCCGGCCGGCTCGATGCTGCTCATCGAGCGTGTGCGCGGCAAGGATCTTTCCGGGCTCAATGCGGTGGTCGTCGGCCGCTCCAATATCGTCGGCAAACCGATGGCCAATCTTCTGCTTGCCGCCAACTGCACCGTCACTGTCGCGCACAGCCGCACGAAGGACCTGGCTGCACTGGCGCGCACCGCCGACATTCTCGTTGCCGCTGTCGGCAGAGCTGAAATGGTCAGGGGTGACTGGGTCAAACCGGGCGCCACCGTCATCGACGTCGGCATCAACCGCATCGCGGCGCCAGAAAAGGGCGAAGGCAAGACCCGTCTCGTCGGTGACGTCGCCTTTGCGGATGCGGCCAGGACGGCCGGCGCCATCACGCCGGTGCCCGGCGGCGTCGGCCCGATGACCATTGCCATGCTGATGGCCAACACGCTAGCTTCCGCCTATCTCGCGGCCGGATTGAAACGGCCGTCTTTCTGAACCTGGAAAGCCCAAAGCTTTGCCGAACCTCACTGTTCCCCCAGAGCGGCCGGTCACCAATGATCCCATTCACGGCGGCCGGCAGTTCGGGTTCCTGCTGGTCGACAAGTTTTCCATGTTCTCGCTGGCCGCCGCAATCGACACGTTCCGGTCGGCCAATCGGCTGCTCGGCCACGACTTCTATGGCTGGACGACGGTGTCGGCCGACGGCGATGCCGTCATGGCCTCCAACGGCCTGCCGCTCAAGATCGACTACGCTGTCGCCGATCTGCCGCCGGTCGATATTCTTTTCGTCTCGGTCGGGCTGACCACCGAGTTTCCCGGCAAGAGCAAGGTGCTGGCGGCGCTGCGCAGCTGGGGCCGGCGCGGCAACGCGCTCGGCGCACTGTCGGTCGGCTCCTATCTGCTCGCCGAGGCAGGCCAGCTCGAAGGCTATCGCTGCACCATCCACTGGGAAAACCGCGCCGGCTTCGTCGAACGGTTTCCCGACATCAACTGCACCGGCAACGTCTTCGAGATCGATCGCAAGCGTTACACCTGCGCCGGCGGCACCACCTCGATCGACCTGATGCTGGAGATCGTGCGCGGCGATTTCGGCTCGAGCCTCGCCAACGGCGTCGCCAACCAGTTCCAGCACGAGCGCATCCGCTCCGCCGGCGACCGCCAGCGCGTCGGCCCTGAGCGCGACCTGACCGGCAAATCGGAAAAGCTGCGGCGCATCGTCGAACTGATGGCCGACCATCTCGACGAGCCGCTGTCGGCGGTGCAGCTCGCCAAGTCGGCGGGCCTGTCGGTGCGCCAGGTCGAGCGGCTGTTCCTGCGCCACCTCAGTGTGACGCCCGGCCGCTATTACATGCGGCTCAGGCTTGAGCGGGCGCGCGAATTGCTGCGCCAGACCAACATGCCGATCCTCGACGTGGCGATCGCCACCGGCTTCACCTCGCACTCCTATTTTGCCCAGAGCTACCGGCTGCAGTTTGGCCGGCCGCCTTCCGAAGAGCGGCGCACGACATATTGAGGGGTTTGGCGCAGTCAGCCCCGCCACGTGCCCCGGCGCCCGGGCTTGTATCCTGACGCGGCGTCAAATAGCTTCCCCCGGCGGCACGGACTGGCTGGCAGAAGCTGACTGGCTGCGACGAACTGGCGACCACTGACTGGGGGGAGATTTCATGGCGGGACTTGCACCGAGCATCGTTGCGGCGGCGCTCCTGTTGTGGATGACGACGCTCGGCCTTGCCGCCGACCGTGTCGTCATCGTTCTCGACGCCTCCGGTTCGATGTGGGCGCAGATCGACGGCAAGCCGAAGCTCGAAATCGCCCGCGAATCGCTGCGAACGGTGCTGCAATCGGTCCCCGCCGACAAGGAAATCGGCTTCATGGCCTATGGCCATCGCGAGAAGGGCAGTTGCGAGGACATCGAGCTCATCGTGCCGCCGCAGGCCGGCTCGGCAGGTGCTGTTTCCACTGCCGCCGACAGCCTGAAATTCATCGGCAAGACGCCGCTGACATCAGCCGTCAGGCAGGCGGCCGAGGCGCTGAAATACACCGAGGACAAGGCCACCGTCATCCTGATCACCGACGGGCTCGAGACCTGCAAAGGCGACCCCTGCGCGCTCGGCAAGGAACTGAGGGCTGCCGGTGTCGACTTCACCGTAAACGTCGTCGGCTTCGGCCTGACCGCGGAAGAGGGCAAGCAGGTTGCCTGCCTCGCCGACAACACCGGCGGCAAATACATCCAGGCGTCGGATGAGAAGGCGCTGCAGGACGCGCTGGTCGAGACCATCGCCGCCGCACCTGCACCGGCGCCCGAACCAGCGCCAGCGCCGCCGCCGGCCGCCGTGCCGGAAATACCGGAGTTCAACTTCATCCCCGCCGTGGTGCTCGCCGATGGCGGCGATCCCGTCACCGACGGCAATTCCTGGGAGATCTTCAAGGCAAAGTCCGACGGCACGCGCGGCGATTACGTCGCCACCGAATACGGAGCCTATAAAGGCAATTTGGAGCCGGGCGATTACACAGTCGTGGCGCGCCATGGCGAGGCCAGCACCCAACAGAAGATCACGGTCGAGGCGGGCCAGGTCTACAAACCCCTCTTTGTGCTCGATGCCGGCACGCTCATCATTCATCCGCGGCCAAGTGAGGGAGCGGATGTGGCCGATGGTGCGGCTGTCGTGATCGCCTATCCGGGCGTTGAAATGCCCGCGACCTATTATGGCGACACCAAGGTGGTGTTGCCGGCCGGCGATCAGAAAGTCACGGTCAGGATCGGGCAGGGCGAGGTTACCGAAACCATCCCGCTCACTGCCGGCAAGGTCGTCGACAAGGATATCGTCGTCGGCGTCGGCCATGTCGTTGCCAACGCCTACTACATTGCCGGCGGCGACAAGGCCGACGGCTCGGGCATTGGTTTCAAGGTGTTCAAGGCAAAAAAGAAGATCGACGGAACGAGGCAAGAGGTGGCTTATGCCTATGGCCCCGACAGCAAGTTCGATCTGCCGCCAGACGACTATGTGCTGACGGCGACGGTCGACCTTGCCGTCGTCGAGCAGCCGTTCAGCGTCAAGGCCGGTGAGCATCAGGATCTGAAGATCGCCATCAATGCCGGCGTGCTGGCGATCACCGCGCCAGGAGCTTCGAAGATCGAGATTTTCGATCCGAAGAAGGACATCAACGGCAACCGCAAATCGCTCGGCTACGCCTATGACGAGAAATATCAGGCGGCGCTGCCGGCCGGCGACTACGCCGTCGTCTCCGAAAAGTTGGACAACAGCTCAAAGGAAAGTACGGTGACCATCACAGCCGGCGAGCGAGCCGAGCTGACGGTGCAGTAGGGACATTCGACGTCTAAAAGGGGGGGCGCGAAGCCCAGCCCCTGACCCAATGTGGAACCCAAGTATCTTGCAGAGCAATATTCGCCTGCGGCGCAGACGTTTCGCGCGGTTTAGCTTGCTATAAAATTTCGCAAAGCATTCTGTTCGCCTGATCGTCGCAGAACATCCGCTTTTGCGACGTCGCAAATATCAGTCGCGAAACCGATTCAAAAACTCGGGAGTTTTGCGACAAGAACCGGGTAACGACCCCACAAGAAAAAATTTGGGGCATGTGTCGGGGCGCTTGGCTGTCGTTCGTCTTGTATACCTGACACGACGGGGAGATTTTGCAGCATGGCGAAGATCGTATTCGGAATGAACCAGTCCCTCGACGGCTATGTCGACCACCAGGAATTGCCTGCGCCAAGTCCCGCGCTCTTTCGTCACTGGATAGAGCACGTGCGCGACCTGACCGGCAGTGTGTACGGTCGCCGCATGTACGAGGCCATGCGCTATTGGGACGAAGACCGTCCTGAGTGGAGTACGGAGCAACACGAGTTCGCGGCGGCGTGGCGGCGCCAGCCGAAATGGGTTGTATCGCGCTCGATGAAGTCGGTCGGTCCCAATGCCACGCTTATCGCGGATGACGTCGAGGTAGTGATACGCAGGCTAAAGGCCAAGCTAACAGGAGAGATTTCCGCTTCCGGACCAGAGTTGGCGCAAAGCCTGACCGAAATGGATCTGATCGACGAATACCGCCTCTACCTTCACCCCGTGGTGCTTGGTCGCGGCAAGCCCTTCTTCGCCGGCTCTCGGCCACCGCTCCGCCTTGCGGCCAGTGAGCGAATCGGCGGGGAAGTCATCAGGTTGACCTACGTTCCTGCCTGACTACAGACCACGCCGATGAGAAGGCGATGCATCGAAATCCCCCTTTCGGTTCAGCCTTGACGTTGCGGAAAGGATTCGGAAGAACGACGGCTGCGGGTGGGGAGATCGCCATTCGGCGGGGATCGGCCGAACGGCTTAGGAGCGCCATTTGCCGACCTTCATTGCGTTTCTCCAAACCTGCCGTTCGCGCTACAGCCTGATACGACCTTAAGCGGAAGCTCGTTCGCCCCGGCCGAATTCACGCCCATGACCCGAAGCTGCCTTCCGTCAATGCGGATTTTTTCAGAATCTCCCGTTCGGGTTGGCCGAGGCCTCAGGCAGGATTCGAAGTGTCGCGGCCAAACGGGCGCCATTCAGACATTCCGGTACCATCATTGTTCACGGGGCCTGGTATCCTGCAGCGTCTGCGAACTCTGCCACAGCCAGATTGCGAGCGAGCCTGAACGCCCGCGGACCTGTGCTTCCACAGGTCCTCTTAGAGCACCAGATTTGAACAACTCGCAGTCGCGGCCGGCGACTTGCAGCATTTCGTCGCTCACTGCGACTTCGGCATTTTGGTCGGCCGCGATCTCCATCAAGCGACTGGCGACGTTAACCGTGTCACCCGTCGTCGCGATGTGCTGACGGCCTTTGCCACCGAGTCGCGACGCAACGATTGTTCCGTAATGCGCTCCGATCTTGAAGCCGAGCCTAGATGCAGTTGATGCGGGCAACGAGACGAGCCAGTTGCTGGTACGGCTGGAGAGCGCTGCGCAGCAGCGGGCAGCATTGAAGGCATCATCTGTCGCTGCTTCCGGTAGACCGAACAGGATCATGGCTCCGTCACCCATGAAATTCGTGACGACGCCACCGCAGCTTGTCACCTCTTCGTCCACCAACGCATGGAACGTGTTCAAAAGTTCGCGTGTGGCGTTCGGCCCCAATGTTTCGCTCAGTCCGGTGAAACCGGACAGGTCAATGAATATGATGGCGGCGTCCCTCCGGACAGGTTCCAGGAGAAAGTCGCCATGCTTAGCGAGCCACCCCGCAAAGCCCGGGGCCTCAACTCGTTGAAGCAATTCGCTCTGCGTGGCGAAATACTGGGCCTGGTTCCTGCCCAACCAAAGCTGCGCGGCCCCGAACAAAATAGCCGGCGGAACGGCGGCGGCCATCGGCAACGCCGCGCTCAGCCAGATATGGTGTGAGAATGCGGTCATATTGACCACGAACCAGATCACAACCACGCCAACGATCGCTGCAAGGCCGATGGCGTTGCGACGCCATGCCAACAGCCACACAAGAACCACTGGCAGCACCACTGCAAAGCCGGCATCTGCAAGGCGAACGTACTTATCTCGCACTATGCCATCGCCGGTCATCAGATGGGCAATGGCCGTCGACATGACCTCGACGCCTGGGAGCACGGGATCAAACGGTGTCGGGAAAACATCGCCGGCGCCGGTTGCAGTTGCTCCGATCACAACAATTCGATCCCGAATAATGCCGCCATCGACTTGGCCGCCCAGCACCGTCGTGGCGCTTATCGTGCGGATCGTGCCGCGGGGGCCATAGAATGTCAGAGGGAGTATGTGACCAATGTCCGTCCGAATCCGCTGTCCGCCCAGAGATAGATAGTCGGGCGCTATTCCCGGATCCTCTCCCACCGCCATGGTGGCAACGCGCAGGGAGAAAGACGCTTCAGTCCGATCTCCGGCCCGAAACAGCAACGGGACGAACCGAGGCGTTCCCGTCCAGTCGGTAACCACGTTCACGACGCCGACAGCGGCGATATCCGAGAACGCTTTCAGGGGCCACAAAAACCGCTCGGCATTCGGCACTCGGGCGAGAGGGCCATCGCCCTCGACTGCAATCGATTGTTTACCTCCCGAGTAGACCGCTGCAGCAGCGATTACGCTTGAAGTTCCACGCAGCGAACGCGCGAGCGCCTCATCATCATCTTTCGTCCCGGGATCGACCAGCAGCAGGTCGACCGCAATGGCTTTCGGTCCAAAGCGAGCTATCGTATCGACAATCCGGGCAAGCGTGGCGCGGCTGAGGGGATAGCGGCCGTCGTTTCGGACCGCTTCGTCGTCTATTGCGACAATGGTAATCAGCTCCGGCGGCTTTGCCGTTCCCCGAACAAGCGTTCGAAGGTCCGTCATCGTTGCTTCGACGCGATCGAGGGACCACATGTTGCCGCGCCAGTGCGCAAAGCCAAGCCCGGCCCCCCAAAGACCCGCCAGGACGAGCGCGATCAGCGTCTGAAGCGCTCGCCCGCTCATTTAGCTTACTGACCGAAACGGGCCATCAAAGCCGAAACACGTGCGGCGGGCCAGCGCTTGACCGTCAGTGCGCCTGTTCCGGCTTCCACATCGACGCCTTCGCCCGGCCCGAGGACTACGCCAGCATTGGACGCCGGCCTTTGCACGGCGACGCGACCTTTGACGACGAAGACAGACGTCTTGCCTCGGGCAACGTCGACTGCCCATTTTGTACCTCGCACCGCGGCGATCGCCTGCGGGGTGACGACAGCGAAGCTACCCCGGACCCTGCCGGCTGGAGCATCGAGCAACAGCGCCTTGCGCCGTAATCTGACCGCATCGGCACTACCATTTCGATCACGGTCCACCAGTGTAAAACGAGCGCCATCTTCCGCAATGATGGTAAGGCCTTCCCGGCATCTCAGAATTTGTCGGGACGTACCTGCTACCAGTCGGAACGTACAGCCGGCGTTATTCGACTGCGCTGAAGCGGTATCCACCCAGAAGACACAGGCAAGCATGCATGCCATCAGGCTCCGGAGATATCGGCCACTTGCGCTCATGAACGTCTCCTTGCTTTTGCGAAAATCTGCGGCAAGAAAATCTATGCATTGTCTTCTGCGGTCAGCCTTGGCAGTATACTCATGCGTACGAGCCGGCACTTGCAGCCGCGTTGCCTTAGAGGTAGCACGGTGCCGACCAGCGATCTTAGCACGATAGCTTGCTCCAACACCAAATAAGGCGACATCAAGCCGTTGAAGCGGCCGCGATGCGAATGTCGCGAACGTCACGCGGCGACGCTGCTGTTCGGCTCATCTGCCAGAACGAGCAGGTCGCGCCAGAAGCGGTCACTCCGTAGCAAGCCCTTGAATGACCGCAATGGGGCCGAGAGCAGACCGGCAGCTTTGGGCTGCGAATATTCAAGATCGGACATTCAGGTTGGTGTGGGCATCGTCGTGACCTGACCCTNCCTCAACGGCCGACATGAGGCGCATTGCGGACCGACTGCTATGGGCCGAGAGCAGACCGGCAGCTTTGGGCTGCGAATATTCAAGATCGGACATTCAGGTTGGTGTGGGCATCGTCGTGACCTGACCCCAAGCCGACCTTCATCAACCCGTTTTTCTGCCCGATAGCCGACATTCGCGGCCACCAGCACTGATGACCCGAAGCAGTCATTGACTGTTGAAGGCTCAATGTCCCGAAGGGGTAGGAGACCATCATTCCACCCAGGTAGCCGTTCTCGTTGCTGGCCACGATGGACTCCTCCGTGCGGCGCAAATATCATCGATCCGACCAGTGAGGCGATCACTTAATGGCTGATGAACGCGTCAGACGCCGTCTTGCCGCCATCGCTGTGGCCGACGTGGTCGGCTACAGCCGAATGATGGAGGCGGATGAGGCGGGTACGCTGGCGGCACTGAAGGAGCGGCGCAAGGCGATCCTGGAGCCGATCGTTCGCGATCGCGGCGGGCGGGTCGTCAAGCTTATGGGCGACGGCGTGCTGATGGAGTTCACCAGCGCGGTGAACGCGGTCGAGGCTGCAGTCGAACTACAGGCCAAAATGGCGGAGGCCAACCAATCCGTCACCGAGCACCGCCGCATATTGCTGCGTATCGGCATCAATCTGGGCGACGTGATCGGTGAGGGCTCGGACATCTATGGCGACGGTGTGAACGTTGCGGCTCGCCTCGAAGCCTTGGCAGAGCCAGGCGGGGTCTGCGTCTCGGCCAAGGTTCATGAGGAATTGCGAGGCAAAGGCAACGCTGCCTTCGAGGACATGGGCGAGGTGGCGCTCAAGAATATCGTCAGACCGGTGCGGGTTTACCGTGTGGAAACGAGTACTGGTCAAGTGGGCGGGCGGGCCGCAACGACGTCTGCTGCCAGGCCCTCCATTGCCGTTTTGCCATTCGACAATCTGAGCGGCGATCCCAGTCAACAATACCTTTCGGACGGCATCACGGAGGACATCACCACCGAGTTGTCGCGGTTCAGAAATCTTACCGTCGCGGCGCGTCACGCTTCGTTCCATCTTGCCAGGATGGGCATCAACCCAATGCAGGCCGCCCGCGATCTGGGCGCGAACTACGTCATCGAAGGTAGTGTGAGGAAGGCGGGCGAGCGGATTCGCATTACTGCACAGTTGATCGACGCAAGGACAGGCAACCACGTCTGGGCGGAGCGGTATGATCGCGAATGCCACGACATTTTTGCTGTGCAGGACGAAGTCGTGGCAATCGTGACGACGCTCGAGGGGCGAATGGTGGCCGCTGCTGCTCTTCAGGTGCGCAAGCGGCCAACGTCGAGCTGGACGGCCTATGACTTTTTCCTGCAGGGCCGGGAGCTGGCCGACGCCAACATGGAGAAGGAGGCCGTTCCGCTTTTTTCCCGCGCGACGGCGATCGATCCCGATTTTGCGCACGCCCACGCCTGGCTGGCGATCGCTCTCCTCGGCCGCTACTGGTTCGACACCGATCCACGAACGCTGCACGAAGCGTCACTTGCCGCACAAAGAGCCATGGAGTTGGACAGCAACGATCCGAGGGTCCACCACGCCAACGGCATGGTCATGGTGTGGCTCCGCGAATACAAACGGGCCGGCGTCCATTTCGACCGCGCCGTCGCTCTCAATCCGGCCGATGCGCAAATTCGCGCGGACCGAGCGAATTGGTTGCGATACGCCGGCCGGCCGGAGGAGGCTCTGGCTTCAATCGACGACGCGCTGAAGAGAACCCCGTTTCCACCACACTGGTTCTGGGTAATTCGCGCCAAAATCTTGTTGGAACTGAGGAGATATGGCGAAGTCGTAGCGGCCTTGGACAACATGCCAAAAAAGGATCATCCCGCTTGGCTCACACTGGCGGCCGCCCATGACCATCTCGGCCATGCCGCTCTCGCTGCGCATGCGCTGGCGAAGGCTCGCGAACTTAGACCCAGCATCTCATCGCGGGAACTGATCGCTGTGAATCCTTATGCTCACCGAGATGCGCTCAAACCTCTGCTCGATGGCCTGCGGAACGCCGGATTGCCGGAGTAAGTAGGCCGCCAATGGGACATTGAAAATTTACACCACGCGACGAGTTCACCGGAACGCATGCGGATGGCTTCACGGTCGCAAACGATAGTTCGTCCTTTGAGGTTGCGGAACACCGCGCCTCTTGCCCCGGCCGTAGGCTACGCGCGGAGTGGGTGACGAATGCGGCGTTTCGCGTTCGTATCGTGAATGCCCAAAGATGGCGTGATCAAGGCGATGCACGCTTCAGTCGCTCAGTATGTCCAGAGCGGCATTAAAGGACCGGATCGGGTGGGAAGTTCACGTTACTTGCCGCCGATCCGAACGGTAAAGGAGTGTCCCAAGGACGGACATTCAAATCCAAAGAGTAGCCTTCGGCATTGTCCTAGCCTAGTTGTTGTAGCGTCGATCAAATGGACTCGCCCGAGTGGCAGAGGAACTGACATACAGGGATGAAGCTGCGGCCGGTTACGACGGTGCCTTCGCGCGCGTCACGACACACTTCGCACCCTACCTACTTCGCGCGGCTCACATCGCGCCGGGTATGCGCGTCCTCGACATCGCCGCGGGCACAGGTCTCGCAGCCGAAGCGGCCCTAAATATCGTTGGCCCAACCGGCCACGTCATTGCCGCCGACTTGTCGCCCGCAATGGTCGAGAAGTCGCGCGGACGCCTTGGCCACGCAAAAAACGCTTCGGTGGCGGTCGAGGATGGCCAGGCACTTTCATTTCCCGACGAAAGCTTCGATGCGGTCGTGTGCAGCCTCGGACTGATGTTCTTCCCCGACCCGCTGCGCGGACTTGCAGAGTTTCGTCGCGTACTTCGTCCCGGTGGGCGCGTCGCGGTTTCAGTCAACACAGTGCCAGGACGGTCCTATAACACTCGCATGAACCTCGCCATTGCACGGCACGTGCCATCGTTAGCGGCCGCCGCCGCCCGCGTATTTTCGCTTGGCGACGAAATGAAATTGAGGTCGCTGCTCGAGGTCGCGGATTTCCGGGACGTGGAGATCACCACCGAGATGCATCGCTTCGTGCTGCCTTCCTTTGATGCATACTTCGAACCCTTCGAGAAAGGTGCGGGCTCGGCTGGGCAAGCATTTGTCTCGCTTTCCGCGGAGGCGCGCAAAGCCGTGCGCGAGGAAGTACGGAGCGACCTCGGGGATACTGGCGGCATCATCGAGGTAGATGTCGAATACAGGTTGGCTGGCGGGCGACGATAACGGCCGCGTGCATGACCGCTTTGAGTCAACTTGTGCCGTTTGCGTGCTCGAATCCCAACGACTGGAGCGGGTCGACTCGATCCGTTGCGCGAACGGCAGCTTTTTTTCGCGAGCGACCAAGGCATTCAGCGTTCGTCTCGAGCGTTCAGTTCCGTAGTTGCGTAATAAATTCTTCAAGCACCTTGATGGCTTCGGCTCGGCTAGCGCCTTTCAGGAAGGGCACGTCGATCTCGACCCGCAATCCTTCCTGGATGTGGCGGAGCACCGGCGCGGGAGTCGGTTGATCGCCCCGAATTCCAAGCACCCGATATGACCGAACCGGTTCCGAAAAGCCTTTGATGGTCAGCGGCGTCAGCTCCTCTGACTCGATGTCGTCCTTGACAAGCGCCCAGGTCTCATGCGCCAGCAGGATGCCGCCAAGGTCGGCATGTGCCTGAAGACGCGAGGCGAGATTCACCTCTCCGCCAATGATGGTGTAGTCCATCCGGTCCTCACTGCCGAAATTGCCGACTGTGCAGTAGCCGGTGTTGATTCCGATACGCAGATGGAAGGGCAGTTTATAGCCTGCGTCCACCCACTCTCTCTGCAGCTCCTTCATGCGCCTCTGCATCGCGATCGCCATGCTGACGCAGGCGAGCGCATCCTCTCTGGTGCCTTTGGTCTCGGGGTCGCCGAAGAAGGCGAGGATGGCGTCCCCAACATACTTGTCGATGGTTGCGCCGTGCTCCAAGGCGATCTTCGCCATCTCGGTCAGGTACTGATTGAGCAGTTCTGTCAATTCCTCGGACTCGAGTTTGTCCGTCGTCGCGGTAAAGTCGGCAATGTCGGAAAAGAACACGGTGAGTTTCTTTCTCGATGAAGAAATCTCGACGTTCCGTTTGCCCGAGAAGATCGATGAATAAACCTGCGGCGAGAGATACTTGGACAGCTTGCTGGAAAGCGATTCGAGCATGCGGTTCTGTTCGCCGACGCGATTGCTCGCTTCCTCCGCCTCGCGCCTGGCAGCCGCCGTTGCAGTGTGAAGTTGAGCGTTTTCCAGCGCGATCGAGGCGAGCTGTCCAAAGCGCTTCAACAACTCGACCTCTTCCTCGCCGAAGTCGAGCGCCGAGGCGTCGTCGTAAGCAATGCCGANGCAGCGCCTGCAGCACGAACAGAACGACCAGCGACAAGTCGAGCGCCGAGGCGTCGTCGTAAGCAATGCCGAGCACGCCAACGACCGTGTCGCCGGACTTGAGCGGCACCCCCATGATCGCCCGAATAGTGATGTCCATTTGGGCTGCGGCAGCGGCCCGTCCCGGCCAGTTCTGATAGTCGGTGATCACGAGGGGCTCGCCAGTATTCCACACCGTGCCGGCTACCCCTTCGTTTATCACCAGCCTCTGGCCGATATGCGTGGCGTAGACCCCGACTCCGACCTTGCGCTCGAGAGATTCACCGGCCTCGTCAACCAAGTAGACGTAGCCGTGCTCGGTACCCAGCAACTGCGCTGCTCGACTCGTGAGATCCGACAGAAGCTCGGCAAGATCGAGCCTCGCGATCAACCCGAGCGACGTGTCATGCAAGGCGCCCAGATATTCGCTCTGGCGGCGAAACCGTCTGGCGAGGTTCTCCTGCTCTCTGCGGCGGTTCTCGAGGTCTCCAATGTTCGAAGCCAGTTGCACGGTCATGCTGTTGAAGCTGGCAGCGAGCTTGCCGATTTCATCGCCTGACTCGACCTTCGCGCGGGCCGCGAGGTCGCCTCTGCGCACGCGATCGGCGACACCGGTCAGTCGCTGGATCGGTCCGGCGATACTGTCCCGGAATATCAGGCCAAGCAGTAAGCCCGACAAAACGGCTGCTGCCCCGACGGTCAGGATTATTTGTTGCGCACGTTCGAGCTGGTCCCGGCCGCCCGCGAGGTCGACTTGAAGCCGCTGCTGCTCTTGAGTGGCGACAGCGTCCAGGAGCGCGAGCATGCGCTCTGCGATCGGCACTGCCTTCGTGCGGAACAGATAAAGGTCCTCGCGTGCGTGTTCGCCCTCCACCGCCTCGAACATCCGCGCGGGCAGCTCGAGGAATGCAGTCCGGCTCTTGGCCATTCTATCGATCAATACAGTCTGGTTAGCCGCAAGCGTGGTGCCCTCTTTCGCGATGTTGGACCAGGCCCCTTCATTGATATTAAGGTTGGCCTGATACTCATATTTGAAGCTCTCCCGTCCAGTGGTGACATAGCCGCGCAGCCCAGCGACCATCGCGTAGAAGGAGCTCTGGAACGAGGCCAGGTCGGCCAGGAGCGCCGTATTGGCAGCCGTCGGATCACGGTTCTGCTGGGCCAGCATCATGGCTTTGGCCGACGCCACCACCGTCGCTATGAGCGGGTTGGCGTCGCTCACAAGGATCTTGAGCGCGGGTTCCCTGCGCAGCTGGTCGTTACGCAGTTCGAATAGCTGCTCGGACAGTGGTTTCCATTCAGCCAACAGTTGACCGATTTCTTGCATGCCGAGCTCGGCATTGCTGCGCCCGGCTGGCGACTCCCCCTTTGCGCGCAGGAGACCCTCGAGCTCGCGCATGTCGCCAAGGAAGGCCTCGTTGGCCAGCCGATAGTCATCCCGATAGGATTCGTCGCCAAGTGCCAGATAACCTCGGACCTCGCCCAGCATGCGGAGCAGATTCGCTTGAGCCCGAGCCGATGCAACCGCGCTTGGCGCGCTGAGATCGGTGGTTCTGTTGATGTTGCGAACGGCCGCTATGCTTCCCAGGTAGTTCAACCCGACGACAAGCAGCATTAAAGCGACCAGGATGCCAAAGCCGACCGTAAGCTTGCCGCCAATGTTGAGCTTGCGCAGCGCCGCCGCGACCCAAGCGGTCAGTTTCCCCAAGGGAGCGGTGTACAACTGCCGAATTTGCCCCGACTTCCCATCCGCTTGGATGCCTTCTGCGTCCCGGCCGCCTCCGATCATTTCTTGCGATGCCACTTCGCTATGTCCCAGGTTTCAGCGTCCCAAGGGGTAGGATCGTAGCCGCCTATGTCATTGCGCAGGCCCGAAGTATAAGCCCATTCGATGAGCGGAATGACCGCGGCATCGGCGATCAGGAGATCGTTCATCGCCATGAACAGCGCGCCCCGTTTCTCCGGATCGACTTCGGTCGCCGACGCCTGGAACAGCGCATCATACTCGGGATTGCAATAGCGGGCCCAATTCGTTCCCGACCAGTTGTTTTTCTTCTGTGCTGCTTCGGCGCAGGTCCAGCCGATCATGTAGCTGCCGGGATCGGGGCCCTTGTTGCCGTAAGCGAACTCCTCGAGGTCCGCATAGAAGTGCCGTCTGGTGTTCGTATTGTCGGGCGACGACCCCAGGAAGATGCTGGAATCGATCAGCTTGTTTTCCACCCGGACTCCGATCGAGCCGAAGTCCGCCTTTATGAAGTCCTGGGTCGCCTCCCGCACCGGGTTGATGCTGGTCTGAAACACCAGCGCCAGCGGGACGCCGTCCTTGTCGCGGACGCCGTCGCCATCGGTGTCGCGCCATCCGGCTTCGTCCAGCAGAGCGCGCGCCTTATCGAGATTGAACTCCCATTTCGTGTTCGGCGAGGCGAAGGCGGCCGGTGCGACTAGGAGATTGGCGGTGGCGCGGCCACTCCTGCCGTGCAGTTCGGCAGCTTTCCGCCGGTCAACGGCGGCGGCCAGCGCCTGCCGGACGCGCCTGTCGGTCAGGATTGGATGCGGGAACTCCACGCTCGCGCGTTCGCCGTCGGCGGTTTCCCGTCTGGGATCGGTGAAATTGAGCATGATGCGTTCGACATAGGATCCCCAATACAACTCGACCCTACCAACGCCCTTGGTTTCAAGGCTTCGAAGGTCAGCCTCGCCGACCTGAAGGTTCCACGCGTAGTCGACGATGCCTTCGCTCACGGCGTTTGCAGCGGTTCTGGCGTCGCCACCGCCCTGAAGCGTGACCTGCTTGAACGCCAGGCTGTCACGATCACGATACTCGGGATTTGGCTCGAAGATGATCTTGACCGTGTTGACGACGTCTTCGCCGATGAGAAGGACGTCCTCCGTCCGGAACTCCTTGAGTCGGTAAGGACCGGTGCCCACCGGGGCGAGGTTTGCCGGAGCGCTGGCGGCATCTTTGTTATTGTACTGGCCGAATACGTGTTCCGGAATAATCATTCCCTGCACGCCGACGAAGGGCAGCGACCAGGCGGGATTGACGTCCTTGAAGGTGACCTTGACCGTTAAGTTGTCGAGCGCCTCCACCTTCGCGACTGATTTGTACGAGCCCGCGCTCGACGAGCCCACGTCCTCGTTCACTATGTATTGGTAGGTGAAAAGGACATCCTTCGCGGTGAACGGCACGCCGTCGGACCACTTGATGCCCGGCCTAAGCTTCCATGTGACCGATCTGCCATCGGGCGCGACCTGGCCATTCTCAAGCGATGGAATCTCGGCTGCGAGAAAGTGCACCAGCCGGCCCTCTGCGTCGAAGCTGGCCAGTGGCTCGTAGACGATACGGCTTGCCGTTTGATCCTTGATGCCCGGCGCTTGGTGTGGGTTCAGTGTGCTTGGCGCTTGCCACAGCAACAATCTCAACGGATCACCATCCAGCTCGGTCGGCTGTGCGGGTTGGGGCAAACCGACAACGAGCGCCGCGACCATGAGCAGCAATAACCTGCAAATAGCATTGATGCGGGCCAACGATACACCCTCTCGGCTCCGAGACGCTCGCATCCCTTCCTCCCTGCCCCTGTGATCCTGCGGCCGCAGCTCCCTTTCAGACAGTTGGCTGTGCGAGGAGATGTATATCTCCAGTCTATGAAATTGATCGCAATTGCAGCCGCTGGCAAGACCAATCGGTCCGAGACAATGAACCTGCACCTGGGGCCCGAATGATGCATCCGCTGAAATCGCTGGAGAGGTCACCGCGATATGCAAGCGACTGTGCGCTCGGAATCTGCAACCGCTGTTTAGATGCAAGCGGTAGGCCAAGAATGACAGCCCATCGCTCATGCGAGTCCTTGCCCTAACGGTGGAAATGGTGTTTTCGGGTCGCTGGAGGATTGCTGCGAACGAAGGGCACAAAATCGTTGGGATTGAGCCATTCGGCGGGCGTCGGCCGGACGTCAGCTCCTGGCGCTGCCTGTGCGTTCCGGCAGTCGGCTCAGACAGCAAGATTCCACCCGACCCGGTCCTTTAATGCCGCCCTGGACATGCTGAGCGGCTGAAGCGCGCATCGCCTTGATCGCGCCATATCCTGACCTACACAGCGGGAACAGGTAAGGTCGCCTCACGCCCCGATTCCCGACGGTGGGGTTGGCTGGGATGGCGACCACCGATCAGTTGATTTGACAATTGGTCGGGTCGGGCTCTGGATGATTTGTTCGTGCGCACCACGCACATGCTAAATGGAGGAAGCGATGAAATCTATGAATCGCAGATCCACACTTGCCTTCGGTATTACAGTTGCAGCAGTTTTGACCGTATGTGGAGGTTCGGCATTCGCGGACGATATGGATGTGACCCTGCTTACGCCTGACAAGCTGGTATGGAAGGATAATCCTAGCCTGCCAAAAGGGGCTAAAGTCGCTGTCTTGACGGGCGATCCGACAAAGACTGGCGAAGTGGTTGTCACACGCTCCAAGTTTCCGCCCAACTATCAGATTCCGCCCCACACTCACCCGTATGCCGAGACCATCACCCTGGTCAGCGGCAGCATTGGCTTTGGAGTCGGCGAAAAGGGCGAAAAGACTGGCGACCTGCTAAAACCCGGAGCCTTCCACGCGCTGCCAGCAAATCAAGCGCATTACGTCTGGACGGGAGGCGAAGAGACTATCATCGAGGTTCATTTCGTCGGACCGTTTCGTATTACTTACATCAACCCGGCTGACGATCCGCGCAAGAAGTGAAATGCGGCTCAGCCGGCTACTTTGCACCTCGCACACCCTTGTTGCCCGGAATAGAAGCGCGAGCTTTACCTCACGCGGATAAATGCAAACCGCATCAACGGAAGCGGAGCTCGGCAGCTCAGGCTCCCTCTCTCTCCTTCTGCCAAAAATCGTGGCCCATTGGCGATATTAAGAAAGCTGGTCCCGGAGACGTTGGAATTTGCCACTGGGGCATGACCGCCTCGGATCATTCCGAACGGGAAGGTCGCGCCAGGAGCGGTCTTTCGATGCTCTGCCGCTGTGATTTCGGCTGTCGTGATTGGGTCACGGATTGTCGTAGCGCTGCCCAGAAGGAAGGGCATGGAAGGGTCGGATCAGGTCGTAGCGCGAACGGCAGGTTTGGAGCAGCGCCATGAAGGTCAGCAAATGGCGCGACCGAGCCAGCCGAAGGATTCGATCTGCCGTACAGCCGCGGAGCGTTCTACATCGCGGTCGGGTGGAAACCGGCCATTTGCCGAGCCGTCTCAAAGCGCTGTCGCGAAACTTGTCTTGGCCCTGCTATACTGACCAAGCCAACCCGCGCTGCGCCGCAGTTAGTGAAATGCCTCACCGCTGCGGACACACAGAATGTTGAACCTGCAGGAGTCGCCAGTCCGGATCAGAAATAAAACGACAGGGAGGATGACGTGTCTCTCGACGCCAATGATTTCGATCAAGCAGTTGAAAAATATCACCTAGCCCTGGATGAGTTCATGAAAGGAAACCCCGCGCCTGCGAAGAAGCTCTTTTCCCAACGAGACGATGTAACACTGGGCAATCCCTTTGGCCCTTTCGCGCATGGATGGAAGCAGGTCGCTGAGACGATGGAGCAAGCGGCATCGAATTACAGGGACGGCGACGCTACCGGCTTCGAGAGCATAGCGAAGTGTGTGACGTCTGAGCTGGCATACCTCGTCGAAGTAGAGCAGCTCAGGTCCAAGGTTGGCGGTCGGAGCGATGTCACACCTCTATCGTTACGCGTGACGAGCGTCTTTCGCCCAGAAGATGGTCTCTGGAAGATTGTGCATCGTCATGCCGATCCGATAATGACGGCTCAGCCGGCCGATTCGGTACTCCGCCAATAGGCGCGGTTGTGGTTTTGGGGAGCGGTCGATCTCGCAAACCCCTTGCTGCGGCAGCGCGGCTATTCTTCAGTCCGTTCTCTGCGAAGGGTCGGCCCATGTCATCAGGCTCGCAGCATCGGACGGCCGCTTTGGGTCCCCATCAAGTCATAGCGCGAACGTCAGGTTTGTAGATGCGCCATGAACGTCGCGAAATGGCGCAACCACGACCCTAAGCGAGGTTCTTGGGATGTCGGCTTTCAGGAAGGGGCAATGCTGATCTCAACGTCCGATTTTGGGCGCAAAGCTGCCGTCCACGTCGCGGCAGATGTCAGTCGTCTTTGGGTCACGAATGCTGGTTCCGGCCAATGTCGGCTTCCAAGACGAGAATTCGACTCCGGAAGGTCTCGAAAGGGTCAACTTATTCCGTAGCGCGAGCGAATCTGGACGACTGGAACGGGTCGACCTTTGCCGTTCCCTAACGACGCAGAACCACTCAACACTGCATCCCTCGATGTGTTTAATGCCCTTCTTAAGGAGATAGGACAGCATGTCTGCCCTGAAGGCAGCGTAGTGGCCAAAAGGGCAAAATAGCGTGGCAATCGACAACCGCCAAAAGGGCGGCCACGAGCCGCCCTTTTCACTGCAGTGCGAATTCCGCCACGTTGTTTCCGAATGCGCTGGCGCCGTGGTCGGCACGGCCGACCATTTGCCGCAACCCGGCGAAAAGCTCGCGGCCGAAGCCGAATTCATTGCCGACAAGATCGCTGTCCGCCGCCCGGCGCAGCGCGAAATCGCCTGCCGGCACCAAGACTTCCAGCGTTCCGGCGTCGGCGTCGAGCCTGATGATGTCGCCGTCATGAATCCTGGCGATCGGCCCGTCCTCGACCGCCTCCGGCGTCACATGGATCGCCGCCGGCACCTTGCCGCTGGCGCCCGACATGCGCCCGTCGGTGACCAGCGCCACATGCTGGCCGCGATCCTGCAGCACGCCGAGCACGGTGGTCAGCTTGTGCAGCTCCGGCATGCCGTTGGCTTTCGGGCCCTGGAAGCGGATGACGGCGATGAAATCGCCGGTCAACGTGCCGGCCTTGAACGCCTCGTTGAGCCCTTGCTGGCTGTCGAAAACCTTGGCCGGCGCCTCGATGATGCGCCGTTCCGGTTTCACCGCCGAGGTCTTGATGACGGCGTGGCCGAGATTGCCTGAGAGCATTTTCAGCCCGCCCGTTGGCTGGAACGCCTTCTTGAACGGCGCCAGCACTTTTTCGTCGCCGCTTTCGCGGGGCGAGGCCTCGCGCACCACGCCGCCATCGGCGCCGAGCTTGGCCTCGACCGCATAAGGCCGCAGCCCTTCGCCCCAGACCGTCTGGACGTCCTCGTGCAATATTCCCTCGTCGAGCAGTTCGCGGATCAGGAAGCCGAGCCCGCCGGCTGCGTGGAAATGGTTCACGTCGGCAAGGCCGTTCGGATAGACCCGCGCCAGCAGCGGCACGGCTTCCGAAAGATCGGAAATATCCTGCCAGGTAATGGCGATGCCGGCCGCGGCGGCCATGGCGATCAGGTGGATGGTGTGATTGGTCGATCCGCCGGTGGCGTGCAGGCCGACGATGCCGTTGACGAACGAGCGCTCGTCGATCATCCGGCCGACCGGCGTGTAGGCGTTGCCGAGCGCGGTGATCGCCAGCGCCCGCTTCGTCGCCTCCCGGGTCAGCGCGTCGCGCAACGGCGTGCCGGGGTTGACGAAGGAGGCGCCCGGCGTGTGCAGGCCCATGATCTCCATCAGCATCTGGTTGGAGTTCGCCGTGCCGTAGAAGGTGCAGGTTCCCGGCCCGTGATAGGATTTGGACTCGGCCTCGAGCAGCTCGGCCCGTCCTGCCTTGCCTTCGGCATAGAGCTGGCGGACCTTGGCTTTCTCGTCATTGGGCAGGCCCGTCGTCATCGGCCCGGCCGGGATGAACACCGCCGGCAGATGGCCGAAGGTCAGCGCCGCGATCACCAGCCCCGGCACGATCTTGTCGCAGACGCCGAGATGGACGGCGGCGTCGAACATGTTGTGGGACAGGCCGATCGCCGCCGCCATGGCGATCACGTCGCGCGAGAACAGCGACAGCTCCATGCCGGGCTGGCCCTGGGTGACGCCGTCGCACATCGCCGGCACGCCGCCGGCGACCTGGGCAATGCCGCCGGCCTCGCGGGCCGCGTCCTTGATCAGCGCCGGAAATGTCTCGAAAGGCTGATGCGCCGACAGCATGTCGTTATAGGAGGTGATGATGCCGAGGTTCGGCACGCGGTCGCCGCCCAATGCCAGCTTTTCCGAAGGGCTGCACACGGCAAAGCCGTGGGCGAGGTTGCCGCAGGACAGCACGGCCCGGTTGGCGGTGCGGTTCGATGCCTCGGCGATGCGGCCGAGA
This sequence comes from Mesorhizobium sp. L48C026A00, assembly GCF_000502375.1. Taxonomy (NCBI): domain Bacteria; kingdom Pseudomonadati; phylum Pseudomonadota; class Alphaproteobacteria; order Hyphomicrobiales; family Phyllobacteriaceae; genus Mesorhizobium; species Mesorhizobium sp. L48C026A00. Next base: position 60,973 of record NZ_AYWU01000013.1, read on the forward strand.
TAGGCCTCGCGCCCCGGTCTGGAGCGTTGGCGGATGCGCTCGGTGATGGCTTCGATGTCGCGTCTCGCGGTCATGGCGTCGGTCCTTTCAGGCGAGGTCCCGCAAACACGGTCCGTGCGGGACCCCTTGGCAAGTTGAAATCAGGATGCCCAGAAAACCTGTACGGGTCTCTCGGCTGCGTCGAGCACGGCGCGAATGGGCTTTCGCGTTTCCGATGCCATCGCGCTTTCGAATGCCTTGCGCTTGTCCTCGCCCTCGATGTGCAGCGCGACGAAGCCGGCCCTGACGATCCGCGCCAGCGACAGCGTCAGCCGCGGCTCGCCGGCGCTTGTCGCGTGAACCGGGAGCACGACCCTTTCCGAGGACGGGTCGAGCAGTGTTTCCAGATTGTCGGCGTCAGGAAAAAACGACGCGGTATGGCCATCGGTTCCCATGCCAAGTACGACCACATCGAGCGGCCAGGGCAGCGACCGCAACATCCTGCTATCGGCCTCCGACGTATCCTCGATACTTGCTGCCTCATGGTAGAGCGGCACGAAACGTGCGGCTGCAGCGGCGTGTTGCAAAAGATTGGCGGCGACCAGCCCGGCGTTGGAGCGCGGCGAGGACGCCGGCACGCAACGCTCGTCGACCAGCGTCACCGTGACCTTGTTCCAGGCGATCGGGATGCTCGAAAGCGATGCGAAAAATTTCGCCGGCGTCGTGCCGCCGGAAACGGCGAGCAATGCCGTGCCGCGCTCAGCGATCGCATTGGTCAGGCGGCCTGCGACATGGCCGGCAAGTGCTGCCGCCAGGTCCTGGCGTTCGGCAAATGCGTGCCAGCTGTAGGCGGCGCCGTTCAATTGCTCTCGTGCCATGTCCGCCCGTCGCGTTCGATCAGCGCAATCGAGGCGGAGGGGCCCCATGTGCCGGCGGTATAGCCCTGCGCCTCCTGCCTGGCGCCTTCCCATGCGTCCTGGATCGGGTCGATCCATTTCCACGCCGCCTCGACCTCGTCGCGGCGCATGAACAGCGTCTGGTTGCCACGGATGACGTCCATGATCAGTCGCTCATAGGCGTCGGGGGCGCGGCCGTCGAAAGATTGCGCGAAGCTCATATCGAGCGGGATCTGGCGCAGCCGCATGCCGCCAGGCCCCGGATCCTTGATCATGATGAACTGCTTGACGCCTTCGTCGGGCTGCAGCCGGATGACCAGCTGGTTGGCCGAGATCGGCCCGGCGCTGTCGCCGAAAATCGAATGCGGGATCGGCTTGAATTCGATGACGATCTCCGAGACGCGCGTCGCCAGCCGCTTGCCCGTCCTGAGGTAGAACGGCACGCCCGCCCAGCGCCAGTTGCCGATTTCGGCCTTGAGCGCAACGAAGGTCTCGGTGTTGCTGTTCTTGCCGAGCTCCTCGACATAGCCTTTCACCGGCCCGCCGGCCGAGGCCCCGGCACGGTACTGGCCGCGTACCGTGTGCTTGGGCGCTTCATTGCCGTTGATGCGTTTCAGCGCGCGCAGAACCTTCAGCTTTTCGTCGCGCACGGCGTCGGCGTCCATCGACGACGGCGCCTCCATGGCGACGAGGCAGAGGAGCTGCAGCATGTGGTTCTGCACCATGTCGCGCAACGCGCCCGCCTTGTCGTAATAGGTGACGCGGTCTTCGAGGCCGACGGTCTCGGCCACGGTGATCTGCACATGATCGACATTGGCGGAATTCCACAGCGGCTCGTAGAGCGCATTGGCAAAGCGCAGCGCCATCAGGTTCTGCACCGTTTCCTTGCCGAGATAGTGATCGATGCGGAAAATCTGGCTTTCATGGAAATCGTCGCCGACCACATCGTTGAGCTGGCGCGCCGAGGCGAGATCGCGCCCGATCGGCTTCTCCAGCACGATGCGCGAGTTCGGCGTGATCAGCCCGTTCTCTTTCAGCTTGTGTGAGATGTCGCCGAACAGCGCCGGCGCAACCGCCAGATAGAAGGCGCGGATGCATTCGCTGTCGCCGATCGCCGTCTTCAGTTTGTCGAAGCCCGCGCCGGTCGTCGCGTCAGCCGAGACGTAGGAAAGCCGGGCAAGGAACGTCTCCAATTCCGCGGCGTCGATATCGGCCGGTTTCACATGGTCGGAAATCGCCTGCCTGGCGAAAGCCTGGAATTCCTCGTCGGTCATTTTCGAGCGCGACGTGCCGATGATGCGCGTCGGTTCGGAAAACTGATGGCCGCGCTGGCGATGATAGAGTGACGGCAAAAGCTTGCGTTCCGACAGATCGCCGGTGCCGCCGAAAATGATGAAGTCGAAAGGGTCGACGGGAATGATCTGGCTGGTCATGGTCTGTCCGCTCTGACGCCGCTCGCTGGTGTACGGGTGGATATAATCTAATCGATTTAGATTTTCCAGTGACACGGCGTCACATCCCAGGGCCAATCGGGTGTTGCCGATTGTTCTGAGGTGTGCCCTTGACACTGGCGCAACCCGGACGCTTGTCGGCGAGGTGGTTCCGGGAGGCCTTCGCAGATGCAGCATAGAGCGGGATCGAGGCGAAAGCCAAAGGAGAAATCGAGAGTATCTTGATCTTTCGGCGGCCATTGCCGGTGGCTGGCGGAGCGGGGAGTCTTCAATCATGAGTGAGAAAGCCATGCGCCTGGAAAACAAAGTTGCCATCATCACCGGTGCCGCGTCAGGCTTTGGCGAGGGCATGGCCAAGCGTTTTGCCGAGGAGGGCGCCAAAATCGTTGTCGCCGACCTCAACGCCAAGGGCGCCGAGCGCGTCGCCAACGAGATCGGCCGGGCGGCGATCTGGACCCAGACGGACGTCTCGACCCGTTCCGAGTTCGACCAGATGGTCTATGCCGCAAAGAGTGCCTTTGGCCGCATCGACATCATGGTCAATAATGCCGGCTACACCCATCGCAACGGCGATATGCTCGAGGTCGACGAGACGACCTTCGATCTGATCACGGCCGTCAACATGAAGGCGATCTACCACGCCGCTCTGGCGGTCGTGCCGGTGATGGATAGGCAAGGCGGCGGCGTCATCCTGACCACGGCATCGACCGCCGGCATCAGGCCGCGGCCAGGCCTCACCTGGTACAATGCGTCGAAGGGCTGGGCGATCACCGCGACCAAATCCATGGCGGTGGAACTCGCGCCGAAGAACATCCGCGTCAACTGCCTGTGCCCGGTCGCCGGCGAGACCGGCATGCTCGAAAAATTCATGGGCGCCGACACACCCGAAATCCGCGAGAAATTCCGCGCGTCGATCCCGCTTGGCCGGCTTTCGACGCCGCTCGACATAGCCAACGCGGCGCTGTGGCTGGCTTCGGACGAGGCGGCCTTCGTCACTGGCGTGGCGCTGGAGGTCGACGGCGGACGGTGCATCTGAGCCGTTCGGCCCTCGCACCCGGGCGGCTGATTGGCAGCAGCCAAATGAGCCGTGGGCAACGTCAAGGAATGGCCTGACCGGCCCCTAAGGCGCGTCGCCTTGAATGGACTCATGCGATGCGCTTTGGGCTCTTGTTTTTATGCATGTCGTTGTCGCAAAACCGCTGCGCACCCTCGGTTCAAGCCCGAGGGCATGCTTTTGCGCGACATGCATCAGGCGCCGGTCTTGACGAAGCTCTTGTAGATCCAGCCGCGTTTGCCGTTGTAGACGATCTGGCACCATTTCTTGCAGCCCATCACCTGAACCGAGGTCTTGGCGGGAATGGTGACGATGGCGGCCGCACTGTTCTTCGGACCGGTGCGCATGGTGACGCCCCTGAGGATGCGTCCGGTATCTGCCGCGCTTGCTTGCTTGGCCTCGACTTTGGCCTGGGTGCCATCCTTCTGTGTCGCGGCCGGCAGCGGCTTCGGGGTCGAGATGGCGGCGGTTGGCGCACCGTCCGTCGCCGCCTTGGCGGGAGCAGCGACTTTGGCAATCAATGCTGCCACTTTGGTTTTCGCTGCCGGATCGGCGAATGCCGCCGCAGCGGACGGCTTGTCTGCTTTTTCAGCCTGGCCCGCCATCTGGCCGCCCGCCGTCTGGCCGGATGTGGTCTTCGGTCCCGATCCTGTCCAGCGAGGATCATTGGGCGCCAGCGCCGCTATCTCGGCCTTCGCTGCAACCACCGCCGACGAAATCGCATCGGTCTTGCTCGCAGCCTGCTGCGCCGCGGCTACCCTCGCGGCCACGGCCGCGGCCGGCACGATCCTTGTCGTTTTCACCGGAATGCTGGAAACGATCTGCTCGGGACTGGCGACCGCTTGTCTCTCGGTGGCCGGCAATGCCAGCCATAGCGCCACCGCTGCCACGCCAAGCAGCGCTGCTGTGCCAAACGCGGCGATGACCAGATGCAGGTTCGACCGGATTTGCCGCCAGAACCTGGGCTGCATGTCGTAGCCAAACTGCATCGCAAAGCGCCGTCGTTCCGGCGCGCCGAAACTGAAGGGCTCTCTCACTCTTACAACCTCCATTTGCGGGCCAACGTTCTTACGACCTGTGCCGGGAAACCGGCATCTGGTCGGCATCGGTCCCAATCCAACGCGGGCAGGCCCGCAAAATCCCCCTTCGACTGCCCAGAACCGGCATCCTTTGCCGGCGATTGTGGCATCACTGCGCCCTTGCCGGGCGGATTCTGCACGTTTACCATCGATTCTGCAACTTGCAAGGGATTTTACAACCTGTGGTTATATGCGGTCCCTCAAGGCATACCAGTTGAGCGCAAGAAACAGCAGAGGCGCGCGCAAGCGCCGGCCACCGGGAAAGGCCGGGATGTTCAGGTCCTCGATCAGCCTCAGCCGGTCCCGGTTGCCGGCGACGGTTTCGGCATAGAGCTTGCCGAAAAAGTTGGACAGCATGACGCCGTGGCCGGAATAGCCGCCGACCGAGATCACATTGGGCATCACCTCGCGGACGAACGGTTTTCTCGGCATCGTGATGCCGACATAGCCGCCCCAGCCATGGGTGATCTCGACATCCCTGAGATCAGGGTAAAGCTCGGCGATCTGCCGGCGGATGTGGACATGGATGTCTTTCGGATCGTTGACCGCGTAGATCTCGCGCCCGCCGAACAGCAGCCGCCCATCCGTCGATTTGCGGAAATAGCGGACGACGAAGCGGGAATCGTCGACCGCCTCACCGCCCGGCAACACGTTTGAAGCCCCAAGCGGCACCGTCGCGCCGATGAAGGAGCCGATCGGCATGATATGCGCGGCGCTGATCGGCTCGAGCGTGCCGCCATGGGCGTTGACGCCAATCAGACATTTCTCGGCTGATATCGTGCCTTTCGGCGTCGTGACCCTGACCTTGCCGCCAACGGACGCGATGGCGGTCGCCGGCGTCTGCTCGAACAGCTGCGCGCCCGCCTGCGCCGCCACTTTTGCCGTGCCGATCACCAGCTTCAGCGGATGGATGTGCCCGGTGCCGGTGTCGCGGGTGCCGCCGAAATAGCGCGCCGAGCCCAACCGCTCCGCCGTCTCCCTGGCGTCCATGAAGCTGATGTGCGGATAGCCGAAGCGGTTCGCCATGATCTCGGCATGCGCCTTGTAGTCGTCGACATAGCGCTGCTTGTGCGCCACCGACATCTGGCCGGGCATGTAGTCGATCTCGATCTTGTTGACAGCGGCGAATTCGAGGAGATGCGCCTTGGCCTCTTCGGCGAGGTCGAACAGCGCCTTGGCCCGGGAAAAGCCGTATTCCGATTCGAGCTCCTCGGCCCAGGCGCGCTGACCGGTGCCGAGCTGGCCGCCATTGCGGCCCGATGCGCCGTCGCCGAAACGATGCGCGTCGATCAGCACGACATTGCTGCCGGCCCTGGCGAGGTGCACCGCCGCCGACAGGCCGGTAAAACCGCCGCCAACGACGACGACCTCGCACCTCAGGTCACCGTCGAGCGCCTTGTATTCGGGCCGCGGCTCGGCCGTGTCCTCATACCAGGAGCGGCCGGGGGAGATTGGGGATTGGTCAGTCAGGATTGCACCGCCTTTCGGCGGTGGTGAATAGTGAATGGTAAATGGTGAATGGACGACAAAGCGGCTCGCTTGCCATCGGCGACGATGTCGTTCAGTTCAACCATTCACCATTCACCATTCACCATTCACCATTCAACTCGACGCAGTAGCCACTCACACATTCAACAACAGATACTCCCGCTCCCACGGGCTGATCACTTCCATGAAGGTCTCGAATTCCGCTCGCTTGATCGCCGCATAGGTGGCGGCAAACGACTTGCCGAGCAGCGCGCAGAGTTCCTCGTCGGCTTCGAACAGGTCGACCGCCTCGAGCAGGCTGCGCGGCAGGTCGATCTCGGCCGCGTTGGCGGTGGTGAGAACCGGCGGTTCGGCCTTGATCTTGTTGGTCATGCCGATCAGCCCGCAGGCGAGCGATGCGGCCATCGCCAGATAGGGATTGGCGTCGGAGGAGGGGATGCGGTTCTCGACGCGCCTGGCTGCCGGGTCGGAGCGCGGGACGCGGAAGGCGGTGGTGCGGTTGTCGTAGCCCCATTTGTTGTTGACCGGCGCCGAAGCCGACTGCGTCAGCCGGCGATAGGAATTGACGTAGGGCGCAAACATCACCAGCGCGTTCGGCACATGTTTCTGCATGCCGCCGAGGAAATGGAAAAAGGCTTCGGTTTCCGAGCCGTCCTCGGCAGAAAAGACGTTCCTGCCGGTCTTCTTGTCGATGATCGATTGGTGGATATGCATGGCCGACCCGGGCTGCCCCTGGATCGGCTTGGCCATGAAGGTGGCATAGATCTCATGCTTCAGCGCCGCCTCGCGGATGGTGCGCTTGAACATGAACACCTGGTCGGCCAGTTCGATCGGATCGCCGTGGCGCAGATTGATCTCGAGCTGGCCGGCGCCTTCCTCGTGGATCAGCGTGTCGATTTCCAGGCCCTGGCTTTCGGAGAAATGGTAGATGTCGTCGATCAGTTCGTCGAACTCGTTGACGCCGGCGATCGAATAGCCGGCGCCACCGCCGATCGCCCGTCCCGAACGCCCGACCGGCGGGGTCAGTGGGTAGTCCGGATCGGGATTCTTGCGCACCAGGTAGAACTCGATCTCGGGCGCTACCACCGGCTTCAGCCCGCGCTTGTCGTAAGCGGCAAGCACACGCTTCAGCACGTTGCGCGGCGTGAACTCGACCGAGCGGCCGTCCTGGTGGACGAGGTCGCAGATGACCGCCGCCGTCGGGTCCTCTTCCCACGGCACCACGGTCAGCGTCGAAAGGTCCGGCATCAGCTTGAGGTCGCCGTCGTCTTCCGGATAGTTGAAGCCGTTGCCGTTCTCGGGGTAGCCGCCGGAGATCGTCGTCATGAACACCGCCGAAGGCAGCGCCAGCGAGGTGTTGGAGGTGAATTTCTTCGACGGCATCATCTTGCCGCGCGCAACGCCGGCCTGGTCGGGCGTGATGCATTCGATATCCTCGATGCCGCGCCACGCCAGCCAGGCGCCGACTTCCTTCCAGTTTTTCACACCACGTTGATTTTTCACGAAGGCAGGCGTGCGGATACGTCCTCCGCGGTTCGACGGACGGACTTCCTTTTTTGCAGGCGGCATCATTCACCAGATTGGGTTGCGGATTTGGGAGTATAGCCGGGGCCGGTGATGGAAGGGAAGGGGAGCGGCCCTGCCTTCGCCCGCCAGTTGAAAATCGCTCCGGGCAGCTTAGGTTCGACGCAAGCTCAATGATCTCGTTTGAAGGCGTCGAATGCGGAACAATCATGAATTGACCACGATCGGCTTCGATGCCGACGACACGCTCTGGCAGAACGAGCAGTTCTTCCGCATCACCGAAAGGCACTTTGCCGCGCTGCTCGCCGATCATGCCGAGGAGGAGCACATCTCGGCAAGATTGCTGGAGGCCGAGAAGCGCAATCTCGCCGTTTACGGCTTCGGCATCAAGGGGTTTACGCTGTCTATGATCGAAACGGCGATCGAGATTACCGACGGCCGCGCGCCGGCCTCGGTCATCGCCGAAATTCTCGCCGCGGGCCGCGAGATGCTTGGCCATCCGATCGAGGCGCTGCCTCATGCGCGCGAAACCGTTGAAAAACTGGCGGATGCCTATCGCCTGGTGCTGATCACCAAGGGCGACCTTTTCGACCAGGAACGCAAGCTGGCTCAATCGGGCCTCGGTGACCTGTTCGATGCCGTCGAGATCGTCAGCGACAAGAGCCCCGCCACTTATACCAGCATCTTCAGCCGCCACGGTGATGGAGCCGAAAAAAGCATGATGGTCGGCAATTCGCTCAAGTCGGACGTGGTGCCGGCCATCGAGGCCGGCAGTTGGGGCATCCACGTGCCGCATGAGCTGACCTGGGCGCTGGAACATGTCGAGCCGCCGGTCACCGCGCCTCGCTTCCGCCAGATAGCCGATCTCTCGGAATTGCCCCGGCTGGTCGAAAGCATCGGGAAAGCCGGCTGATCGCATGTCTCGGCGTCGAACCGGACGTGCGCGGCAGGCGTATCGATGCCGGACATAGCGCGTCGCAATCCTTGTTGTTCGCTCCGCCAAAGAGCCGTGCTGTCGCTGACCCTCCATCGCGCGGCCCCCCTCCATCGCGCGGCTCTTGAACAATCGATGCTGTAAAATCGTTTTCTACTTGCAAATCAGTCGCAATTGCAGAATATGCGACAAGCGCGGCGTTACAGCGCCCGCGCGGCATGCGAGTAATCGCGACAGGAGATTTTGATGATCGAGAGATACGGGCGATGGGTTGCCGTCGGGTTGATGGCTGCGGTTTTCGCTGCGGCAGTGGCTTCAAGCCCAGCGAAAGCGCAGGAAAAATTCAAGGCCGTGACGACCTTCACCGTCATCGCCGACATGGCGAAGAACGTGGCGGGCGACGCAGCGATCGTGGAATCGATCACCAAGCCGGGGGCGGAGATCCACAATTACGCGCCGACGCCGGGCGACATTCAGCGGGCTCAGGGCGCAAAGCTCATTCTGTGGAACGGGCTCAACCTCGAAGTCTGGTTCGAAAAATTCTTCCAGAACCTCAGCGACGTGCCCGGCGCCATCGTCTCCGAGGGCGTCCAACCGATGAGCATCGCCGAGGGACCCTATACCGGCAAACCGAATCCGCATGCCTGGATGTCGCCGACAAACGCGCTGATCTACGTCGACAACATCCGCGACGCCTTCGTCGAGCACGATCCGGCGCATGCCGAGACCTACAAGGCCAATGCGGAAGCCTACAAGGCAAAGATAGAGGCGGCCGTCGCGCCGATCCGCGATAAGCTTGCCTCGATCCCGCAGGACAGGCGCTGGCTGGTGTCGAGCGAAGGCGCTTTCTCCTACCTCGCACGCGATTTCGCGCTGAAGGAGCTTTATTTGTGGCCGATCAACGCTGACCAGCAAGGCACCCCGCAGCAGGTTCGCAAGGTGATCGACGCCGTCAGGGACAACAAGATCGTCGCCGTCTTCAGTGAAAGCACCGTGTCGGACAAGCCGGCCCGGCAGGTCGCGCGCGAGACGGGGGTCCATTACGGTGGCGTGCTCTACGTCGATTCCCTCAGCGAGGCGGACGGCCCGGTGCCGACCTATATCGACCTGCTGCGTGTGACATCGGATACAATTCAGAAAGGCCTCGCCGCAGGGCTGTCGCAATGAACGAAGCCGTTCCGCCTCTTGCCGCCGCGTCCGAGGATGCGGGAGGCGGTCTCGCCGTGCGCGGCGCGACCGTCACCTACCGCAACGGCCTCACGGCGCTGCGCGATGCGAGCTTTGAAATTCCGACAGGCACGATCACGGCACTTGTCGGTGTCAACGGCTCGGGCAAGTCGACGCTGTTCAAAGCCATCATGGGCTTCGTGCGGCTGGCAAAGGGAGAGATTCTTGTTCTCGGACGGCCGGCCGCGGCCGCGCTGAGGAAGAACGTCGTCGCCTATGTGCCGCAGGCCGAGGAGGTCGACTGGGACTTTCCAGTACTGGTCGAGGACGTCGTCATGATGGGGCGTTACGGCCATATGGGCATGATGCGCATTCCGAAGGCTGCTGATCGCGAGGCGGTTACATCGGCGCTTGCGCGTGTCGGCATGAGCGATTTCCGCAAGCGCCAGATCGGCGAGCTTTCGGGCGGGCAGAAGAAGCGCGTCTTTCTCGCTCGGGCGCTGGCGCAGGACGGGCGCGTCATCCTGCTCGACGAGCCCTTCACTGGCGTCGACGTCAGGACCGAGGACGCTATCATCGAACTGCTGCGCGCGCTCCGGGACGAAGGCCGGGTGATGCTGGTCTCGACGCATAATCTGGGTAGCGTGCCGGAGTTCTGCGACCGTGCCGTGCTGCTCCGGAACACGGTCCTTGCCTACGGGCCGACAGGCCAGACCTTCACGCAGGCGAACCTGGAAAAGGCTTTCGGCGGCGTCTTGCGTCATTTCGTGCTGGGCGGCGCCGGGCTGCATGAGGACGACGACAGGCGCCGCCTTGCCGTCATCACCGACGACGAGCAGCCACTGGTCTTCTACGGAGAGAACGGAGCCATGCAGCACAAGATGCGGGAACCGGACGAATGAGTGTCCTGCTCGAGCCGTTCGGCTACGAATATATGCTCAATGCCATGTGGGTGTCCGCCCTGGTCGGAGGTGTCTGCGCCTTCCTGTCCTGCTATCTGATGCTGAAAGGCTGGTCGCTGATCGGTGACGCGCTCTCGCATTCGATCGTGCCGGGCGTCGCCGGCGCCTATATGCTGGGCCTTCCCTTCTCGATCGGCGCCTTCTTCTCCGGCGGGCTCGCCGCTGCGGCGATGCTCTTCCTCAACCAGCGCACCAAGCTGAAGGAAGACGCCATCATCGGCCTGATCTTCTCCTCCTTCTTCGGCCTCGGCTTGTTCATGGTGTCGCTGTCGCCGACCTCGGTGAATATCCAGACGATCGTGCTCGGCAACATCCTGGCCATCACGCCGGAAGACACGCTTCAACTCGCCATCATAGGCTTCGTCTCGCTCGCCGTCCTGCTGGTGAAATGGAAGGATCTGATGGTGGTCTTCTTCGACGAGAGCCATGCCCGCTCGATCGGCCTCAACCCGAGCTCGCTCAAGATCATGTTCTTCATGCTGCTTTCGGCCTCCACGGTCGCCGCGCTCCAGACCGTCGGCGCCTTTCTCGTCATCTGCATGGTGGTGACGCCCGGCGCGACCGCTTATCTTCTGACGGACCGCTTTCCGCGCCTGCTGGTCATCGCGGTTGTCATCGGCGCGGTCACGAGTTTCACCGGCGCCTATGCCAGCTATTTCCTCGACGGCGCCACCGGGGGCATCATCGTCGTGTTGCAGACGCTGATCTTTCTCGCCGCCTTCTTCTTCGCTCCCAAGCATGGAATGCTGGCAGCCCGCCGCCGCGCGGCGAGCGCCTTGGAGGCCAGCCTATGAGCATCCTCGATACACTGCTTGCCCCCTTCCAGTTCGGCTTCATGGTCAATGCGCTGATTGCTTCGGTGCTGGTCGCTGTGCCGACGGCGCTGCTCTCCTGCTTTCTCGTTCTCAAGGGCTGGTCGCTGATGGGCGACGCCATCAGCCACGCCGTCTTTCCCGGCGTGGTCATCGCTTACATCCTCGGATTCCCCTATTCGATCGGCGCCTTCGCCGCCGGGATGGTCTGCGCTCTCGCCACCGGCTTCCTCAAGGACAACAGCCGCATCAAGCAGGACACGGTAATGGGTATCGTCTTCTCCGGCATGTTCGGCTTCGGCCTGGTGCTCTACGTAAAAATTCAGTCCGACGTGCATCTCGACCACATATTGTTCGGCGACGTTCTGGGCATCGGCCTGCGCGACATCGTCGAAACGGGGCTCATTGCTGCGATCACGGCCGGCATCATCGGCATCAAGTGGCGCGACTTCCTGCTGCACGCCTTCGACCCGGCTCAGGCTCGCGCGGTTGGTCTTCGGGTCAACCTGCTCCATTACGGCCTGCTTTGCCTGATCTCGCTCACCATCGTCGGCGCGCTGAAGGCGGTCGGCATTATCATGGCCATCGCCATGCTGATCGCGCCTGGCGCCATCGCCTTCCTGCTGACAAGGAAGTTCAGCGCCATGCTGATCCTGTCGGTGGCGATTGCGGTCGCCGCATCGTTCCTAGGCGTCTATCTGTCCTTCTTCATCGACAGCGCACCGGCGCCGACCATCGTTCTCATGCTGTCTGCCGCCTTCATTGCTGCCTTCGTCGTCACCACACTCAAAGCGGGCCGAATGGAGCTCGGCGAGGAGGGCTAATGCATGTCGCCCAAAAGCATGCCCTCGGGCCTGACCCGGGAGTGCGCAGCGGTTTTGGGATAACGACATGCATAAAACAAGAACTTAAGCGCGTCGCGTGAATCCCTTCGGACGCGACGCGCTTTAGAACTGGCGGTCATTCTCTGGTTTGACGAGAGCGACGCTGTTTCTGGATCGGCTTCACGTAGATCTCCAGTCTGTGGCTGATGATCGTGAATCCGTGCTGTCGAGCGATTTCCTCCTGGAGCCGCTCGATCTCCGCCGACTGGAACTCGATGACATCTCCCGTCTCGATGTTGATGAGATGATCGTGATGCTCGCGGGGGACGGTTTCGTATCTGGCGCGCCGGTCGCCAAAGGTGTGCCGCTCCAGAATGCCCTTTTCGCGCAGAAGGCTGACGGTGCGATAGACAGTGGCGAGCGCGATCGTCGGCTCGATGGCGACAACACGGCGATGGAGTTCCACCACATCCGGATGGTCGCTGGATTCGGATAGAACGCGCATGATGACGCGGCGCGGACCGGTGATGCGCAGTCCGAGTTCCCTGCAAAGCGCGGCGATGGTCTGTTCTGAGGACATGTCATGATCCGCCAATATCGACAGCCATGTCGCGAAGTCGGAACATGCCTGCGGATTTGTTCGAAGGTGCTATCCCAGATGCGTCGCAATTGCAAAAGGACATCGGACTGGGTTCGCTGTCAGGCGGTCACATCCTGACATAAGAGATTCAGATCCGATCGCAAGAAGCGAGGAAGGAGCCGGATCGGACGCCGGCTAGCTGCGTCCGAGCCCGATCAAATGGTCGATCACCGGCTGCAGCCGTTCGGTCGTGATCGGCTTGACGACCACCGCATCGACGACGCTCGACAGGCCGAGGCTCTCCGGTGTGCCGCTTTTGGTCGAGAGCAGGATCACCGAGGGACGCGACCTGCCCGAGATGCGTCGCAGCGCATCGATATCAGACATCAGTGCGTCGCAGTCCTTGTTGTCGGCTCCGCCATCGAGGACGATCGCTCCGGGAATGAGCGAGCGCAGCGTCGTTGCTGCCGTTTCGGGCGATTCCGAGATCGGTTTGAGCCCGGACCGTTCGACGATTTTCGAAACCACCACCCGGTTGACCGGCGATTTTCCGACGACGAGCACGCGGGTGAAGTCGGTGAGCATTTCGGGGTCCACATTCCGGCTCATCAAACTCAACTGGTTCACAGTGCGATTCAAGGGGCGCATGAGCAGGGCGGGCACTCGTTGTTTCAATGCAGGGTTGTACTTTCGAAACAATTGCCGTGAGATCGCTGCCTATGTCAAGCTGAAATGGCCGGCGTCGAGAACATCGCAAGAAAGGTTAAAATTTAAAGCAAGTTCTTTTCTGGCCGTGCATGCAAACTGGTTGTGCAAGTGCAAATCACCTGCGCAGAGAACTGCGCAGGTGATGCCGAATCCGCCAGCAGGATTTCGTCGGATTGCGATCAGCCGCCGCTCCGCTGCGTGACGATGACCGGGATCAGCAGGTCGCCCCAGTTGCCGTCGCCGCCATGGTGCCGTGCCGAGCGCACGAGTTCTACCGACACACCGGCCTCGACCGCCTTCATCACCGACTGGTTGAGCCTGTGCAGGTCGTTTGCCAGCATGCGGATGGTCGCCTGCTGGTCGACGGTCATGGTGGTGGCCTGTTCTTCGGCCCGTTCCTTGACGCGGCTTATCGATGCCATTGGTCTTCTCCTTGCGTATTTTTTACCCCTTTTGGGGCGTTGCCTCTATTTTGTTGCGTTCGTGCTATTCCGCCGCCGGTTTGAACTGGGCGTGCTCGGTCGATTCATGCATGGCCGTGGTCGAAGACCGGCCACCGCTGATCGCCATCGACACGGCGTCGAAATAGCCGGTGCCGACTTCGCGCTGGTGCTTGGTCGCGGTGTAGCCGTGGGCTTCCGCCGCGAATTCAGCCTCCTGCAGTTCGGAATAAGCCGCCATCTGACGCGCCTTGTAGCCGCGGGCGAGTTCGAACATGCCGAAATTGAGCTGGTGAAAACCGGCCAGCGTGATGAACTGGAACTTGTAGCCCATGGCGCCGAGTTCCTTCTGGAACCTGGCGATGGTGGCATCGTCGAGGTTCTTCTTCCAGTTGAACGACGGCGAGCAATTATAGGCGAGAAGCTTGCCAGGATGGTGCCTGTGAACGCCCTCGGCGAACTTCTTGGCCTGAGCCAGATCGGGCTTGGAGGTTTCGCACCAGATCAGGTCGGCGTGGGGCGCGTAGGCAACGGCCCGTGCGATGCAGGGCTCGATGCCGTTCCTCACTTGATAGAAGCCCTCCACCGTACGGCCGGCGCCATAGTCGACGAAGGGCTGGTCGCGCTCGTCGATGTCGGAGGTGAGCAGCTTTGCCGCTTCCGCGTCGGTGCGCGCGACGACCAGCGTCGGCGTGCCCATGACATCGGCGGCAAGCCGCGCGGCGTTGAGGTTGCGGATGTGTGCGGCGGTCGGGATCAGCACCTTGCCGCCGAGATGGCCGCACTTCTTCTCCGACGCCAGTTGGTCCTCGTAGTGGACGCCGGCGGCACCCGCCTCGATGAAGGCCTTCATGATCTCGAAGGCATTGAGCGGTCCGCCGAAGCCGGCTTCCGCATCGGCGACAACAGGCGCGAACCAGGTGTCAACCGAAAGCCCCTTGCCTTCAGAGGTCTCGATCTGGTCGGCGCGCTGCAGGGTGCGGTTGATGCGCTTGACCAGTTCGGGCGCCGCATTGGCGGGATAAAGCGACTGGTCCGGATACATGGCGGATGCGGTGTTGGCGTCGGCCGCGACCTGCCATCCGGACAGGTAGATCGCCTTCAGCCCGGCCCGGACCTGCTGCATCGCCTGGTTGCCCGACATGGCGCCGAGCGCGTTGACGAAATCCTCTTCGTGGATGAGCTTCCAGAGCCGGTTGGCGCCCATTTCGGCGAGGCTCTGCCGGATCTGGACCGAACCGCGCAGCCGCTTCACGTCGTCCGGCGAGTAGGGCCGCTCGATGCCGTCGAAGCGGCCTTCCGGCGCCGAGGGGACGAGGTTGTAAAAATCAGTCATTGTTCGCTCCGACAGATCGTTGTTGGGATAGAAACGCCGCCTCATGAAAATTTCTGCGCCGTTTTGGTATGACAGCATTTACATTTTGGCGCGGGCCAGGCGAGGAAAACCAGAGGATTGGCTGGAAAATAAGGGAAAACCTGTGTTGCGTTTGACAGTCAGGCGCTGTAAATCTGTCATGATTGTAAAAGGCCGGCATGGCAGCGCCGCGCGGGAGTCATGTAAATTCTGTCAAGGACAGCCGAGTGGCCGATCAAAAGATCTTCGCCGGGCCGCGCATCCGCCGCATCCGCAGCGCCAAGGGCCTGACCCAGACGGCGATGGCCGAAGGTCTTGGCATCTCGCCGTCCTACCTCAATCTCATCGAGCGCAACCAGCGGCCGCTGACGGTTCAGCTGATCCTCAAGCTGGCATCTGTCTACAAGGTCGACCCGCATGAATTGCAGGGCGAGGCGAGGGGGTCGGTCACCGCCTTGAAGGAAGTGTTTTCAGATCCGCTGCTGGTCGGCGAATTGCCTGGCGACCAGGAGCTGATCGAGCTTGCCGAGGCGGCGCCCAACGCTTCCGCCGCGGTGATAAAACTGTTTCGCGCTTATCGCGAGCAGGCCGAGCGCCTTTCCGACCTCAACGAACTCCTGGCGCGTGAGGGCAAAGCGACGGCGCTGTCCGGCGCCCGCCTGCCGATCGACGAGGTGCACGAGATTTTCGAGCGCCGTCCGAACCATTTTGCCGCGCTGGAAGAGGAGGCCGAGGCATTCATTTCGGTGCTCGATCCCGGCGACGACCTGCTCGCTGCGCTGAAGGCCTGGCTGAAGCGCGAATACGGCATCGTCGTCAAGGTGCTGCCGGTCGCCACCATGCCGAACTGGCGCCGCCGCTACGACCGCCATTCGCAGCGTCTGTTCCTGTCCGAGCGCCTGTCGCCGTTCGACCAGTTGCGCGAGGTGGCGATGGAGGCCTGCCTGATCCGCATGACGGTCGCCGTGGCAAGCGAGATCCAGGCGCTGAAGCTGACCACGGATGAGGCCCGCCGGCTCGCCCGCTTCGAGCTTGGCCGCTACGCTGCCCACGCGCTGATGATGCCCTATCAATCCTTTCACGCAGCCGCCACACGCGCGCGTTACGACATCGACGTGCTGCGCTCGCGCTTCGGCGTCTCCTTCGAGCAGGCGGCGAACCGGTTGACCACGCTGCAGCGGCCGGGCACGCCGGGCGTGCCCTTCTTCATGCTCGAGGTCGACAACGCCGGCAACCGCTTCCGCAAGGCTGGCAGCCAGGGTTTTCCGCAGAGCCGCTTCGGCGGCGGCTGTCCAAAGCTTCCCGTGCATGCCGCCTTTACCCAGCCCGGCCAGATCTTCGTCGAGGCGGTGGAAATGCCCGACGGCGCCGAATTCCTCTGCGTCGCCCGCACGCTCGAGGGGCCGCAAGGCTCGTTTGCGGAGCGCCCGCGCCGTACCGCACTTCTGCTCGGCTGCGACATCGGCTTTCGTGACGAGATCGTCTACGGCGCGGCACTGCCGGGGCCGGCTGCCGCTGCGGCCGGAAAAGCCGGACAGGGCACAAGTCCGGCCACGCCGGTTGGCCCGGCTTGCCGGCTGTGCGAACGCATCGGCTGCCTCGCGCGCGCCGAGCCGCCGGTGACGCGCCCGCTCGGCCTCGACGAGATGGTGACCGGACTAAGCGCCTTCGATTTCCAGTGAGGTCCCGGCAGGCGACTGCCGTCTTTGCCACAACCATCGCTGCCCGGTGGACCACGCTCCGCCGCTGCCTTTGCGCTAGGCGAATGTGGCACGTTTCTGTCGTCCGCTGTGCATCGTGTTGCCTCGAAATCGCCGACAGTCGCAATCATGAGCGATATATCATCATCACCGTTAGCCGTTTCGCCTGTCGTCTCGCCGCGTGACGAGCGTGTCGGCTTCCTGCTGATTTTCCTGTCGGCGCTGATGTGGAGTTTCGGTGGCGCCATCGCCCGTTTCATCGACGCCGGAGACAGCTGGACGGTGGTGTTCTGGCGCTCGGTCTGGGCCGCCGCCTTCCTGATCTGCTTCATGGTCTGGCGCGACGGCTGGCACGGCACGGTGAGGTTGTTCCGCGGCATGGGCCTGCCCGGCCTTGCCGTGGCGTTCTGCTTCGCCACCGCATCGACCTCATTCGTCGTGGCGCTTGCCTACACCACTGTCGCCAACATCCTTTTGATGCAGGCCGGCGTGCCGCTCCTGGCGGCGCTGTTTGCCTGGGTGCTGTTTCGCGAACGGGTGGCGTTGGCGACCTGGGTGGCGATTGCCGCCGTCATTGCCGGCGTTGCCATCATGGTATCGGAATCGCTCGATGGCGCGGTGTCGCCCATCGGTGACGGCCTGGCGCTGCTTATCGCCGTGATGTTTTCGATCGCCACGGTCATCACGCGACGCTTTGCCCATGTGCGCATGACGCCGGCGACCTGCCTCGGCACGATGATTGCCGCCGCATTCGCGGCGTCGCAGGCATCGCAATTCGGCGTTTCCAGCAGCGACATGGGTTTCCTGTTTGCATTCGGCGTGGTCAATCTCGGTCTCGGCCTTGCCTTTTTCGCCACCGGCGCCCGGCTCGTTCCGGCTGCTGTCGCAGCACTGCTCGGCACTTTCGAGCCGATCCTCGGCCCGATCTGGGTCTGGCTCATCCATTCCGAGGTGCCGTCGGGACGCACCATCCTTGGCGGCACGGTCGTGGTCACGGCGCTGCTGGTCCATATCGGGCTCGAATTCAAGCGTCAGGCGCGACCCGTGCGGCCGGGTGTCACCGGCATGCCGTCGCCTAATTGATGCAGCGCACGCGCCAAAGCGAGATGAGCCATTGACAATGGCGCGGCCGCGCGGGCAGGCTGCAAATACGGCAACAACAAGACAGGCTCATCTTGCCAAGTCTCCCCTCCGGCCCGACCGAGACCGGACAACATCGTCGTATTCCTGCCCGCGCCGTGGCGAGAGCCTTTGACGGCGCCGGCATGCCACCTGGATCACGACAAAGGAACCGGGGGCTCGGCCGTTGCGCATCGAACTGCTGTCGTGTTGGCGGTTCGCGCTTGTCGCTTGTCGGAAAGCTCAATAATCTGAAGCAAACGCCCAGCCGCGCAGCCCCGCGACGTGCTGGCGATGGAACACTCATCAAAGGAGAGACGCATGATCCGCAAAGCATTCTGGCTTTCGGCGACCTCGGCATTTCTGGCGCTTTTCACCCTCGGCGCTCATGCCCAGGACCGCGTCGTCAACGTTTATAACTGGTCGGATTACATCGACAGCTCGATCATCGAAGACTTCACCAAGGAAACGGGCATCAAGGTCACCTACGACACGTTCGATTCCAACGAGCTGCTTGAGACGAAACTGCTTGCCGGCGGCAGCGGCTACGACGTTGTCGTGCCGACCGCCAATTTCCTCGCACGCCAGATCCAGGCAGGGGTGTTCCAGAAGCTCGACAAGTCGAAGCTGCCCAACATTTCCAACATGTGGGACGTCGTTTCGGAGCGCACGACCAAGTACGATCCCGGCAACGAATATTCGATCAACTACATGTGGGGCACGGTCGGCCTCGGCTATAACGTCAAGAAAGCGCAGGAAGCGCTCGGCACCGACAAGATCGACAGCTGGGACGTGTTCTTCAACCCGGAAAAGCTGGCCAAGCTGAAGGATTGCGGCGTCTATGTCCTCGATTCTCCGAGCGACATCCTGCCGAACGCGTTCAAATATCTGGGCATCGATCCTGAGACCACGTCGCTGGACGATTTCGCCAAGGCCGAAGAAGTGATGCTGAAGATCAGGCCTTACATCCGCAAGTTCCACTCGTCGGAATATATCAACGCGCTGGCCAATGGCGACATCTGCCTGGCCGTCGGCTGGTCGGGCGACGTGTTCCAGGCGCGCGACCGTGCGACGGAAGCAAACCAGGGCGTTGAGATCGCCTATTCCGTGCCGAAGGAAGGCGCCGAAATGTGGTTCGACCAGATGGCGATCCCGGCCGACGCGCCGCATCTCGCCGAAGCTCATGAATTCCTGAACTACATAATGAAGCCGGAAGTCATCGCCAAGGCGAGCAACTACGTCTTCTACGCCAACGGCAACAAGGCGTCGCAGCAGTTCATCAACAAGGAGATACTTGAGGATCCGGCGATCTACCCGGACGAGGCGACGCTGGCGAAGTTGTTCACCATCGCTCCCTACGATTCCAAGACCCAGCGCGTCGTCACCCGCACCTGGACCAGGATCGTCACCGGGCAGTAAGCGACATCAACGACCCCGGCAGGTGCTGCCGGGGTCAAGTCCTTTTGGGGATAGAACGCAGGACGGAGTGGACATGAAATCGCTTGGCAGCATCCGCAGGGATTTCGCGCCGTGGAACGATCCTAACGCCAAGCCATATATCCAGTTCGACAAAGTGACCAAGAAGTTTGGTGACTTCACCGCCGTCAACAATTTGTCGCTGACGATCTTCGAGCGCGAGTTCTTTGCCCTGCTCGGAGCGTCGGGCTGTGGAAAATCGACGCTTTTGCGGATGCTCGCCGGCTTCGAGGAGCCGACCGCCGGCCGCATCCTGCTTGACGGCCAGGATCTGCACGGCATCCCGCCGTACCGGCGGCCGGTCAACATGATGTTCCAGTCCTATGCGCTGTTCCCGCATATGACGGTCGAAAACAACATCGCCTTCGGCCTCAAGCAGGACGGCATGCCGAAGCCCGGGATCGCGGCGCGCGTTGGAGAGATGCTGAAGCTGGTCAAGCTCGAGCAGTTCGCCAAGCGCAAGCCGCACCAATTGTCCGGCGGCCAGCGCCAGCGCGTCGCGCTTGCCCGTTCGGTCGCCAAGCGGCCGAAAGTGCTGCTGCTCGACGAGCCGCTGGGCGCGCTGGACAAGAAGCTGCGCGAGGAAACACAGTTCGAGCTGATGGATCTGCAGCAGTCACTCGGCCTCACCTTCGTTGTCGTCACCCACGACCAGGAAGAGGCGATGACCATGGCCGACCGCATCGCCATCATCGACAAGGGCGAGGTGATGCAGGTGGCAACGCCGGCCGAAGTATACGAGGCGCCGGGTTCCCGTTTCGTCGCCGGCTTTGTCGGCAACGTCAACATGTTCGAAGGCAAGATTGCGCATGGCGAGGCGGGTGCTGCAAGCATCGATGCCGGCAACGGCATCACCATCCGGACCGAGAATGCCGGCGATGCCGCAACTGGCGCGGCCGTCGCCTTCGCCATCAGGCCGGAGAAGATAAAGATATCGTCGACGAGACCGGCCGGCGCTGTCAACGCCATCGAGGGTGAGGTCTACGATATCGCCTATCTCGGCGACATGACCGTCTATCACGTCAGGCTGGACGATGGCCAGGTGGTGCGAGCGAGCACGATGAACGCGGCCCGCATCACCGAGGATCCGCTGAGTTGGAACGACCGTGCCTGGGTGTCTTTCCGGCCGGATGCCGGCGTCGTGCTGACGCGATAGGGGGGCGGCCATGTCGAATGCCGCTGTCACCGCCGCAACAAGCTCTCGAGCCACCGCTGCCGGAAAATCCGCCCTGGCCAGAACGGGAGAGGCCTTCGTTGGCCGTCTTGTCATCCTCATTCCGTATCTCTGGCTGGTCTTCTTCTTCCTCATTCCGTTCGTCATCGTCTTCAAGATCTCGCTGTCGCAGACCGCGATCGCCATACCGCCCTACACGCCGGTGCTCGGCTTCGGCGACGGCCTTGCCGTTTTCTTCGCCCAGCTGAATGAGCTCAGCATCGACAACTACACGTGGCTGACCCAGGACGCGCTCTACGTCAACGCCTATGTGACCAGCGTCATCGTCGCCGCCATCTCGACGGTGCTGACATTGCTTGTCGGCTACCCGATCGCCTACGGCATGGCGCGCGCCCCGGCGATGCTGCGCCCGACTTTGCTGATGCTGGTGATCCTGCCGTTCTGGACCTCGTTCCTGATCCGGGTCTACGCCTGGATCGGCATCCTCAAGCCTGAGGGGCTGCTCAATCAGCTGCTGCTCGCCACCGGCGTCATCAGCCAGCCGCTGATCATCCTCAACACCTATACGGCGATCTTCATCGGCATCGTCTATTCCTACCTGCCGTTCATGGTGCTGCCGCTCTATTCGTCGCTGGAAAAGATGGATTATTCGCTGATCGAGGCAGCCAAGGATCTCGGCTGCCCACCGACCAGTGCCTTCTGGAAGATCACCTTTCCGCTGTCGCTGCCCGGCGTCATCGCCGGCTGCCTGCTGGTGTTCATCCCCGCGGTCGGCGAGTTCGTCATTCCCGACCTGCTCGGCGGCTCACAGACGCTGATGATCGGCAAGACGCTGTGGAACGAGTTCTTCGCCAATCGCGACTGGCCGGTGTCTTCGGCCGTCGCCGTCATCCTGCTGTTGCTGCTGATCGTGCCGATCATGCTCTTCCAGCGGGCCCAGGCCCGCGCCCAGGAGCAGGACAGATGAACCCGACCTGGAGCCGCTTCAACATCACTTCGATCGTGCTCGGCTTTGCATTTCTTTACCTGCCGATCGTCCTGCTCGTCGTCTTCTCATTCAACGAATCGAAACTGGTCACCGTCTGGGGCGGCTTCTCGACCAAATGGTACGTCTCGCTGTTCCACAACCAGGGCCTCATGGACGCCACTTGGGTAACGGCCCGCGTCGCCGTCATCTCGGCCACCGTGGCGACCGTGCTCGGCACGCTGGCGGCTCTCACCTTGACGCGCTACACACGCTTCAAGGGCCGGACACTGTTTTCCGGCATGGTCTTTGCGCCGCTGGTCATGCCGGAAGTCATTACCGGCCTGTCGCTGCTGCTGCTCTTTGTCGCCGTCGGTCTCGACCGCGGTTTTGTCACCGTCACGCTTGCCCACATCACCCTGACCATGTGCTTCGTCGCCGTCGTCGTGCAGTCGCGCCTGATCACGTTCGACCGCTCGCTGGAAGAAGCCGCGATGGATCTTGGCGCGCCGCCGGTGAAGACCTTCTTCCAGATCACGCTGCCGGTCATCATGCCGGCGATCGTGTCCGGCTGGATGCTGGCGTTCACACTGTCGCTCGACGATCTGGTCATTGCCAGCTTCACTTCAGGGCCTGGCGCCACCACGCTGCCGATGAAGATCTACAGCCAGGTTCGTCTCGGTGTGACGCCGGAGATCAACGCCGCCTGCACCATCCTGATCGCGGTTGTGGCGGTTGGCGTCATCATCGCTTCGCTCGCCAACAAGCGGCGCGCGGTCCAGCGCCAACGCGATGAGCAGGCCGCTCAGCGGGGGTGACGAAAGGGGCGGCGCCAGCAAAGCCGGCAGGAAGTACTTCTGACGACGACCGCAGCAGCTTCGTTGCTTACTCGCCGGATACCCCGCGGCTTATCGGCGAAATGAACGGTGTGCTCCACGTTCCGCCGATGAAGAATGAAGACTGGTTGGGACCTTGGCTATTTGTCTGCGTGGCTGGCTGGTCCGCCTGAATGATGCCGCCGGACAGCGCCAGTCCGCGCCCGGCATAGGAGGCGATGCCGGAAAGCCAGATCTTGTACTTCGCCGAATTCGCTTCGGCCTTGTCGATCTTCGCCACACCGTTTGAAATGCTCGCCTTGAGTTCGGCCCCGTCGATCGGCAGTGTTCCGTCAGAGACATCGTCGAGCGCGAAGAACCCGCCCTGTTCATTGTGTTTGAGAAACGCCGGCAGGTTGAACCGGCTCAACGCGCCTTGGCCGAATTTCGCCGAAACCGAGCCGTCGGCATTTTCGAAAATGGAATCCCAGGTTCTGCCCGGCCCCTTGAGGATGACCGAAACGGTTCCCGTGCCGATCGGCACCAGTCGCGTCATTCCGGCTGCGGTGCCAAAAGCCCCGCCGTCGATGTCGGAGGCGAGCAGCCTGATCTCGACCTGCGTGCCTTCCGGCTTGCGGTCAAAACGAAGGCTGCTCTGGATGTTGCCGCCAAAGGCCGATGCATCGGAAATATCGAAGACGGCAAGACCGTTCTTGACCTGGGCAGCGGCGGCGACGTCGGCAAGCTGGATGGCGCCTGCGGTGGCCTGCGCTGCCGACAGTCTGAGATCGAGATCGATGCGGTCGGCGACGCTTATGTCGATTTCGCCGGGGCCAGCGCCGTTCGCGGGCGCCAGGGGTGCGAAGGCGGAGAGAAACGACCGCAGGTCGAGCGTCTCGAAGGCGAGCGTACCGGCGATCACCGGGCGCGCCTCGCCAAAGGAGAAATCCAGCGCACCCATTCCCGGATTGTCGTCCAGGGCGATCTCGGTGTTTTCGAATTTAATGCGGCCGGAGGTCGCCGTGAGCTTGCTGGAAACGGAAACCGAGCCAATTGCTGCGCCCGGCGCGATGCCGGCCCGCGACCATTCGAGCGCGCGCCTGAGCGAGGGTGCGGCAAATTTTGCCTGGCCGTCGAAATAGGCGTTCTCGGACATGCTGGCCACGCCGTCGAACGAAAAACTGGCAGGGGCCGCCTTGAAGGAAAGCGTCATCGGCGCCGCACCTCCGCCAAACAGCACCAGCGGGTTTGACGATGCGGCATCCACGGCGACGCTTTCGCCGCGCCAGATCCCGGTCGCCGACAGCGTCGCATTGCTGTTCATTGCGGCCCAGTTCGCCTGGCCGCTCAGGCTGCTCAGTATCTCAGCGTCCTTGCCATCGACGGAAGTCACCACGCGGCCGTTCCTGAACTCCACGGTGCCGAACGGATCAGCCGGCAGCTTGCTGAGGTCCGGCTTGGCTGGATTGGCGCTGACAACGGCGCGAGCGACGTCGATGGAACGGGTGATGCGCCCGCCCGAAGGCAGGGCGGGCAGGAAAAGTCCATGTGCTGCGCGTTGAACCCTGATCGTCGGCCGGATCAGCCGCGCCGTCGAGAACACCACATTGCCACGCAACGCCGCCATGGCGGAGAGATTGACCTCGACCCGTTCAGCCTCGATCACCGGCGGCGCGTCGGTCTCTGTCCATTGCGAAAGCGTCACGTCGGCCAGGATGGCACGGAAATTCGGCCAGACTTCGATCCGTGGCGCGCCGTCGATGGTGACCCTGAAACCGCTCCACGCACTCATTTCCCAGGCGATGCGGTCGCGCACGATACGGGTCGAGGCGACGAGCGGCAGGGCGGCAACGGCCAGCGCGATGACGAGCACGGCAGCGCCGATCGCCCATATTCCGCGCCGGATCAAAGGTGATGGCATGTCGCCCCGTATGCTTCCGTTCCGACAAAAAATCGCCCGACGGGTGTAACCCCAGTCGTTTACCTACGACTTAGGGCTGACGCATTTCAAGTCTTTATGGCCCAGCGATGGCATTTGCGCACATCCGCGCCGCCCGGCCGAACAAAATCTTGCTCTGCTGCGCTGCGATATGCATAAGCGATGCCAATGCATGTCGCCAAAATGCGCAACGTTTTTGGATAACGACATGATAATAACAAAAGTCTAAAGCGCGTCGCGTGAATCTCTTCAAGCGTAACGTGCTTTAAGGAGGAACGATCATGGCTGGCGACGCACCGCTCTGGATACCGACCAAAGACCAGATCGACGCGGCGCCGATGACCGCCTTCATGCAGGCCGCGGCGGCCGCAACCGGCGGGTTTTTTCCCTCCTACGGCGATCTTCATCGTTGGTCGATCGACGATCGCGAGGCGTTCTGGAGCCTGGTCTGGGACTTTTGCGGCATCGTTGGCGACAAGGGCGCCAGCGGGGGAATCAGTGGCGGCGAGCACGTGCTCGTCGATGGCGAGAAGATGCCCGGCGCCGCCTTCTTTCCCGACGCCAAGCTTAACTTCGCCGAGAACCTGTTGAAAAAAACCGGGCTCGGTGACGCCATCGTCTTTCGCGGCGAGGACAAGGTCGAGCGCCGGCTCTCCTGGAACGAGTTGCATGCGCTGACCTCGCGGCTGCAGCAGCTTTTCCTGTCGCTCGGGGTGAAAAAGGGCGACCGCATCGCTGCCATGATGCCCAATATGCCGGAGACGGTCGCGGCAATGCTGGCGGCAGCCTCGATCGGGGCCGTGTGGTCGTCCTGCTCTCCCGATTTCGGCGAGCAGGGCGTTCTGGACCGGTTCGGGCAGATCGAGCCTGTCGTCTTCATCGCGCCTGACGGTTACTGGTACAATGGCAAGGCGATCGAGGTTGCCGACAAGATCGCCGCCGTTGCGGCAAAGCTCGTCACCGTCCGCAAGATCCTGATCGTCGACTATCTCGGCACGTCGATCGATGTGGCGGCGATCATCGAGAAGGCGACTGCGCTGGACGAGGCGTTCTCATCCTTCGCTGCCAAGTCGGTCACCTTCGAACGGTTGCCGTTCGCGCATCCGCTCTACATCCTGTTTTCTTCCGGAACGACCGGCATTCCCAAATGCATTGTCCATTCGGCCGGCGGAACGCTGATCCAGCATGTCAAGGAAGAACGGCTCCACGCCGGCCTGCTCGACGGCGACCGCTTCTTTTATTTCACCACCTGCGGCTGGATGATGTGGAACTGGCTGGTCTCCGGCCTGGCGTCGGGCGCAACCCTTCTGCTTTATGACGGGTCGCCCTTTTACCCTGACGGCAACGTGCTGTTCGACTTCGCCGACGCAGAGAAGATGACCTATTTCGGCACCTCGGCCAAATTCATCGATTCCGCGCGCAAGGCCGGCCTCAGGCCGATCAACACGCACGATCTTTCCAGCGTGCGCACGATCTCCTCCACCGGCTCACCACTGTCGCCGGAAGATTTCCGCTTCGTCTATGACGGCATCAAGAAAGACGTGCATCTCGCCTCCATCTCTGGCGGCACCGACATCGTCTCCTGCTTCGTGCTCGGCGTGCCGACCCAACCGGTATGGATCGGAGAGATCCAGGGACCCGGCCTCGGCCTCGCCGTCGATGTCTGGGACGACGACGGCCAGCCGCTCAGGCAGGAAAAGGGTGAGCTCGTCTGCACCAAGGCGTTCCCGGCGATGCCGATCGGCTTCTGGAACGATCCCGAAGGCAAGAAATACCACGCCGCCTATTTCGAGCGCTTCGACAATGTCTGGTGCCACGGCGACTTCGCCGAATGGACCGCCCATGGCGGCCTGATCATCCACGGCCGTTCCGACGCGACGCTCAACCCGGGCGGTGTGCGGATCGGCACGGCGGAAATCTACAATCAGGTCGAGCAAATGCCGGAAATCCTGGAAGCGCTGTGCATCGGCCAGGATTTCGACAATGATGTGCGGGTCGTGCTGTTCGTGCGGCTGGCGGCCGGCGTTGAACTCGACGCCGAGCTGGAAAAACGCATCCGCGCGAAAATCCGCAGCGGCGCGAGCCCGCGCCACGTGCCGGCTAAAATCGTCGCCGTCGCCGACATTCCACGCACCAAATCGGGCAAGATCACCGAGCTTGCGGTGCGCGACGTGGTGCATGGCCGCGCCGTCAAGAACAAGGAGGCGCTGGCCAATCCCGAAGCGCTCGAGCTGTTCCGCGACCTGCCGCAGCTGGCCGATTAGTTTCTCGAGGTCCAGGACATGCGATCCGTCACGCGTTCAAACGGAGCCGAGCATGGTTAACGAAATATCTCGCTCGAATTTACCTAGATTTCATGAGTGGTACACATCGGTAAATTTTTCGCGGTGCCGGTAAGGTTTTGTTAAGGGCCGACATCGATAGTCGTGCGTAACTTGAGGGAGAAATCCCGTTCCTCTAAATCCCAAGAGGATCTGAATTCGCTCAAGCCCCCGATGTACAGCAATCGATCATTCAAGGCGTCCTGTTGGACGCCTTTCTTTTGTGTGCCGAGCATGAGCCAAAGTGGACACCGGTTTGGGAAAATCCGATGCAAACAAAGAGATAGCGCGGCGACACGGACGACTGAAGATCCGCTGCCCTAATCCGCCAGCACGCGGGTCGACGGGAAGGCGACTTCGACCAGGGTGCCCTCGCCGGGTGTCGAGTTGATGGTGAACCGGGCCCGGTTCGCCTCGACCATGGCCTTGGTCAGCGGCAGCCCGAGACCGGTGCCGTCGCCGCGCCCGCGCTTAAGCGCGTTGAGCTGCTTGAACGGCTTGAGCGCCTGCTCGATCTCGGACTGGCTCATGCCGATTCCGGTGTCGCGCACGCGCATCACCACGTCGCCGGAGTTCTCGTAGGCTGTCGATACGATCACCTGGCCGCCGGCCTGCGTGTAGCGGATGGCATTCGACAGGATGTTCAGCGCGATCTGGCGCACGCTGCGCAGATCGGCCACCACTTCCGGCAGCCGGGAGGCGAAGCTGGAGCGGATGATGACGCGTTCGCGGTTGGCTTGCGGCTGCATCATCGCCACCGTCTCGGCCAGCGTGTCGTTGAGCGACACTGCCTCATAGGCCATCTCCTGCTGGCCGGCCTCGATTTTCGAAATATCGAGCAGATCGTTGACCAGGTCGAGCACATGGTTGCCCGACCGGTTGATGTCGCGCAGATAGTCGCGGTAGCGGTCATTGGCGACCGGTCCGAATTTCTCGTCGACCATCAGTTCGGAGAAGCCGATGATGGCGTTGAGCGGCGTGCGGATTTCGTGGCTGATGCGGGCGAGGAAGTCGGTCTTCTGCGAGGAAGCGCGCTCGGCCACGGCGCGCGCCTGGGTCAGATCCTCTTCGGCCCGCTTCCACTGGGTGATGTCGCGCACCACCGCGCAGAAACCGCTGTCGTTGGGCAGCCTGCCGATGGTCATGAACAGCGGAATGAAGCGCCCCTGCGCCTCGCGTCCGATCACCTCGCGGCCGTCGTTGAGCACGCTCGCCACGCCGGGCTCGGACAATCCGTCGAGATAGTCTCGCGCGGCGCGCTGGCTTTCGATCGCGAACAGCGAGACGAAGGCTTTTCCGGTCACCTCGTCGCTGTCGAAACCGAACAGCGCCTCCGCCGGTCGGCTGATCGAGCGGATCGTTCCGTCTCGGCCGATCAGCACGACGCCGTCGGTCGCGGTGTCGATGATGGTGCGCATCTCGGCAATGCGCGCCTTGAGCTCCGAAGTGTCCGGCTGCGTCTGGTCGTCGGCGGCACCTGCTGCCTCGTCGTCGCCGGAACGGCGCACGACCAGCATCAGCGCCTTGCCGCCACGCCATGGCACCGAGCTCAAAATGGCCTCGATCGGGAACTCCTGACTGTCACGCGTCTTCAACCGCAGCGCGTGGTCGGTTCCATCGGAGGCGCTGCCGTCGTAAGGATCGGCAAACAGCGCGTCGAGGCCACCGGCATCCTCCAACTGGTCGAGCGTGTCATAGCCGGTCAGGCTGAGGAATTCCTCGTTCGCATAGTGAAGATCGTCGCCGGAATGGATCAGCAGCGGCACCGGCAGCTTGCCGAGGATCGAAATGTCCGGAGCCTTGTTGTCGTCCGCGGTCGAAAAAGCCGACGGCACGAACCCTTCGAGCTTGAGCGGCGGCACCGGCAGGCGCGGCCGCTCGACCGTCGCCGGCTCGACGTCGCCGGCATCGCCGATGCCATCGGTTGGCGAACCGGTTTCGCCGTCATCAGGCCGCGCCCAGTCCTCGCTGTCTTCTGCATCGCGGAAATCGGCGGCCGTCATGCTGTCGGCGTCTTCGGCGATCGATCGACTGGCGGCGTCGGTGGGCTCAGCGATCTCCTGCGCCGGTTTGCCCGGCTCGGAGACCGGCGCACCGTCGCCATCGTCGGCGACATGGTCCCGGTCGGCATAGTCGAGCAGCGAGCCTGAGAGGTCGGACACGGTTGCTTGCGGCTCCTCACCGTCGAGCCTTGCGACATCCTTCTCGTCTTCGACATCGGTTTCGGTCGGTTCCGCCGCAGCCGGCTCTGCCGCAATTGCGGCAGCGGGCTGTTCGGTCGGGGGATTGTCCTTCTTGAGCCGCTCGCCGATCTCACGGAATGCACTGCGTTCCAGCGTCGACAGGCCTTTGTCGTTGGCCGGCTGCCTGTGCTCCGCCAACCGGATCACCTTGTCGGCTAAGCGCCGCTCCGGCTTCGGCACGATGGTCAGCGCCGGCACCTCGCCTTGGAACGGGTCGGTTTCGTCAGGCGTTTTGGCGACTTCCGGCTCGACGGCCACGGGGACGTCGGCATTGGCGACAAGCGCCATGCCGATCGCTTCCGGATCGACCACCGCATCGCCGGTGCGAGCAACGCCGAAACCGCGAAAGCCTTCGAAGGCACGGCTGCGGCCGTAGACGGGCAGCGCCGCCAGGTCGACGGGTATCTTGAAATCGGTGCCGGCGACCGGCCACAGCACCGAGCGGCCGGACCAGGTATCGCGTCGGTCGAGCAGGCCGGCGATGTCGCCGCTCGCATCGAGGTCGAAGGTGGCCGCGACGTCCCTGAAGCGCCGGCCGATCACATCGGCGGCAGGCTTGCCGACGAGTTCCGCGAATTCCGGCGACAGCGCACTGAATCTGCCCTCGGCGTCGGTGCGCCAGACGAAACGCAGGGGCGCCGCCGCGCGGTCGATCGAGGGGATGGCATTTTTGACCGGGGAGGCGGCCCTGACGGCATTTTGTGCGAAGCTTTCCGCCGAAGCATCCGCCTCGACAGGACCGGATGCATCCGGTCCCGGCTTTTGCGCCTCCTCCTCGCTGGCGCTGAAATACCAATGGTCATGCTGTGGAGGTATCCCGCCGGCCGCTTCCGGACCCTGCTCGGTTGAATCAGGCGCAGTTGAATGAGATCCGGTCGAATCGAGCCCAGTGGAATCGGGCCCACTGGAATCGGGAACATCATGCTCCGCCGACAGCGAAGTGTCTTCGTCGGCTGCCGCAACTGTCTGCACTGCCGCAGCCGTTTTCGCGACTGTTGCCGGCGGGTTGTCCTGTTGTGCTTTTGGCGGGACTGCGGCATCGGCCGCCGCCCCTGCGCTGAGCACGCCAGCAGGGGCTGCTTCGGAGTCCAGCTGGTTCTCGTCGATCACCACCAGCAGGTGCCGCTCGTCAGTCAGCCGGGCAAGGCCGGCCGGGTAGGAAGCGGTGCCGCCAGGAACGAGGCGTTTGACGACGCGACCGCTCTCGTTCGCAACATCGGCGACAAGCGCTGTCAGCGTTTCGGGCAGGATGCCGAGTGCCGAAAAACCATCGGAAGCGGCCTCTATGTTGCCGTTGGCATCGACGAAGGCGATGAAATGACCGTCTTCGGTAAAGCCGCCGATGGCCCGAGCGGCAAGCTCGGCGGCGCTGCGCGAGCCGGTCTGCGTCGCCGGCACCGCCAGCATGATGGCGTTTTCGCCGTCAGGCATTGTCACCGCGCTGGCCAGAAAGCCAACCGCGCGGCTGGTCAGCCCGGTTGCCAGCCGCACCGTGATGGCGCGGTCGCGGCCGATCTGTGGAAAACCGCTTGTCGCCATGATCTGGCGCCTGGCGATCGGCGGCAAGCCGGCCGAGGCGCCGATGATCGCCTCGATGTCGGGGTAGCCGAACACCGCTGCCCCTGGTCCGTTGGCCCAGATCACCTGTTCGAGGTCTGCCGACAAAAGAGCGATCGCGTCGCCGGCGGCAAAGCGCTGGCGGACCGCGTCGAGCACGGCGACGTCGAGGAAGGAGTAGTTTTCAGACGGCATGCGCTTTGGGAACCCTTACGAAGCGGGCAGTTTGCAGTTAACGCTTTGTTAATAAAAGCCGACGGGGCGAAGGTCCACAAGCCATAGCGTGCAACCGCCGGAATCTCTGGGCGCGTGGTTAACGCTGGGAGAGAAAATTTATGGTGCGCTGCAACAAAGATATTGCAATGCACAAGATTTGCCTTTATATTGCCATCATACATGAACGAGACGGCTTTCCTATCGAAGCCGCTACCCCTGCAAAGGATGGAAAATTGTCCAGGACCAAGACCGCTGATACTATCGAAAACGTTGAATTCCCGAGCTTCGACGCTTCCAAGGCCACCGACCAGATCCGTGCTTTCGCCGAAAAGGGCGTCGAGCAGTCGAAAGAGGCCTATGCCAAGCTGAAGACCGGCGCCGAAGAGACCCAGAAGGCCCTTGAGTCCACCTTTGAGACCGCCAAGACCGTTTCCAACGACCTGTCGCTCAAGACCATTGCCGCTCTGCGCGCCAATACTGAAGCCGGCTTGTCGCATTTCGAAGCTCTGATCGGCGCCAAGTCGCTGTCGGAAGTCGTCGAACTGCAGACCGCATTCCTGCGCAAGCAGGTCGAGATGACTGTCGAGCAGGCAAAAGATTTCCAGACCGTCGCCTCCAAGGCGGCCGAGGACGTCTCCAAGCCGCTCAAGACCGCCTTCGAGAAGGCGATGAAGGAAGTTAAGATCGCCTAATATTTGCGCATAGTTCGAAGATGCAACAAAAGGTCGCATTTCTTCGAACAGGATTATGTGAGATATAGTGGTCCAAGCGAATACCCGGCGGGTGGAACCTCCTCCCTCTGCTCTCCGGGATGACCAGCCAGCACCTCCTCCCGCTGGCTCGGAACAGGAAAAGGCCGGCACCTCCTCCCGCCGGCCTTTTTCTTTGCCCGGCGAATATGATGTCGGTGCCGGAGCACCCTTTGCCTACAGCGCCGGGCGCCTTCCTGGACGCGCAAAGCACGCTGCGGAACCCTGGGATTTTGCGCATGATCCCCAGCGAAATCGATTCTGATTTTCCGGGCCATGCGCGGCCAAAAGCCTTGAATTAAACTCCGATAGCCCGTATGGACGCATCGCCGAACGACAGAGCGGGTCTCAGAGGATGAACGTTCCATCCCGCTCAGGCGAACGTGCCGTTGTAGCTCAGATGGTTAGAGCGCCGGATTGTGGATCCGGAGGTCGCTGGTTCGATCCCAGCCAACGGTACCATTGGTGCACGGTCGCCTTCTTCGGTTTCGGCCGCTTCTCTTGGCTACAGATGTCCGTTCTTACGGAGGGACCGGTCGGTGCCCCGCTTGGTTCGGATTCCTGATACATGTTGCGCAAAAGCATGCCCTCGGGCCTGACCCGAGGGTGCGCAGCGTAAAGCGCGTCGCATGAATTCCTTCAAACGCGACGCGCTTTAGCCTTTGTCGAGCTTCCGAGTAACGGCGAAGTGATGCGAGATTTAGTTACCCACCATCTCAGGCGACACGTGCGGCGAAGATGTCCTTCTTCACCACCGCATGCACCCCCCAGTTTCCATCGACGACCTGGGTGATGCCGAAGTCTACTCCGATCGACATCAGGGAAATCGCCTCGTCCTCTGTCAATCCTTTGGTTGTCATGAGGAAGTGGCGCATCTTCCGGAACGCATCGCGCAGCGCTCTGTCGACAGACGACTTCGAATAGATGTCGCTCTGAGCGC
This sequence comes from Mesorhizobium sp. L48C026A00, assembly GCF_000502375.1. NCBI lineage: Bacteria > Pseudomonadati > Pseudomonadota > Alphaproteobacteria > Hyphomicrobiales > Phyllobacteriaceae > Mesorhizobium > Mesorhizobium sp. L48C026A00. The sequence continues at coordinate 93,438 of NZ_AYWU01000013.1, forward strand.
TCGGTCCCAGTTCCTCAAGATAGTTGGCGTAGGAAAACCCATGCACCAGCCAGTCCGTTTGCGTCTCGAGCATGGGGTAATTGAGCTCCTCGAGCGGTGTGCCGGCTAGGTCCGCTTTCTTGTGCAAGATGAGCTGGAACGTGCCGGTGAGCGAGCATTCGATCGCCGTCCCGCATAATTCGCTGTCGCCTTGGCTGGCATGGGGATCACCGACCGAGAGCAGCGCGCCGTCGACGGAGACCGGATAATACATCGTGGCGCCCTTGCCGATGCGCCAGTTATCGATGTTGCCGCCGGTGTAGCTCGGCGGGATGGTGTCTACGACGTCCGCTTCTTTCGGTGCCAGTCCGATCGTGCCAAAATGCGGGCGAATGGGCAGTCTCACGCCCTTCAGCACATCGTAGTTTCGTTTGGTCAGGCTGTGGTCGACCGGAACCCCGGGATAGTCGATCGTGTCATGCCTGACGCCAAACGGGTCAGTCTGCGGCACCCATTGGAAATTGTAGACCGCTTCGGCCCAGCTTTTGCCGCCGGCAACGTCGACCTCGTAGATGGTGACGACCTCGCGCTTGGTGCCGTCAAGCAGGTCATTGTAGTGGAAGCCCCAATTGGCCGCCGCGTTGGAGCCATATGATTTGCCGCTGAACTTGGGATTGCCAGAGGGACGCGGCCCGCAATCGAGAATCCGCACCTCTAATATGTCGCCCGGCTCCGCGTTGCGGACATAGACCGGGCCGGTCATGATGTGCACGCCCTGCCCCTCACCAGAACCTTTCTTGTACTTGGCCGGGTCGGTAGGGCCGGCACCGCGGCGGTCGACGCCCTTCTTCTCTTTCGTCCAGAGATAGACGCTCTCTGCACCCTCGTCGCCGTCAACCATGCGCTCCAGGTCATCGCCCGCATGGTGGGTGAGCGACTCGATCGTGACGATGTCGCCGGAATTGACCTCGATGCGCGGCTTCAGTGATTTGCTGAAGTAGCCCCAATGCACGGTCTCGGCGTTGGCCGGCAAATAATGATAGGCGCGTTGTGCAGGCAGCTTCGATGACGTGGCCTGCGCCAGTGCGGGTGTGACCAGCGAGATGCCACCGGCGCCCAGCGTGGCCAGACCGCTGGCCGCGAACAGGCCCCCCTTCAGAAAGCCGCGTCGCTCGGCATTTAGATCTTGCTTCAACTTGTTATAGTGAAGCTCGAAATGCGGACAGCTGATATCATCGCCTTTGCACATGAACAGTCTCCTTGTTTTTGTTGGAAGGAATGTGCGCGATTTTATGCATCACGCGCGCCATCCGCAATCCAGCCAGCCGGCCGCGAAATCAATGCATCGCGCTGTTGCCTTAATAAATACGGGTCAATTCAATGGCTTACGCTCACGCCGGCAAGACCGGCGAGCTTGAGCTCCGCCTGGTGACAGGGTAAAGTCAAGAGATTGTTCGCATGCGCACAAATACTGTCGCCGGCGTCGCGCTAAAGTGAATCTCGGCGGGCGGGTCGCCTGATGGACGTAACGCGCCCCGGAAAGGCCGCTGCAGTATGCAACAAGGACCCTCTTCTCTTATGGTTGCGGCTCTGCGATCGATCGACCATCTGCCCCTCGAACACCGCGACAAGGCGTGGCTCGACTGGTTTGAGGAGCTTTCGCTTTCCGCGTCTGTCGACGACCAGCCGATCCCGAGAGGCACCATGCACCTGCGGGCAGCGAACGCCACCACGCGCCTCGCCGACGTCTCTGGTACACCCCAGCGCATCGTGCCGATGCGCCGGGACCACGGGATTCTATTCGCTCTCATCGTTGCTGGGCGCGGGCGTCTTGTCGCCCCGCACCAGGCGTTCGATCTCGCTGACGGCGACATGATGGTGCTCGGCACGGCCGACGACTGGTCTATGACCTTTCGCAGTGACTTCCGCGCGTTCATACTTCAGGCGGCCGCCGGTCCGCTGGGAGCACGGCTGGGCCGCAGCGGCATCCGCTTGCCGAAGGTGCTAGGCAGCACCGTCGTCGCTGCGGTTGCGAAATCCGCATTGCGAACGCTGGGCTCCAATCTCGAGACTTCCGGTGCGGCCGATCTGACAGCCGCCGAAGTGGCTTTGACGGAACTCGTGGCAAGCGCCCTGCTTGGCGAGGTACGCGAGCCCGCTGGCAGCCTGACCGGGGTGCAAACGGCGCATTTCAGGCGCGTCGCGGCGACGATTGACGCCCGGCTGTCGGACCCGGATCTGGCCTTGGCCCTGATCGCGAGACTGGAAGGGCTTTCCATACGCTACGCGCAAAAACTGTTCGAGGGGCGCGGCGAAAGCTTCTCCGAATATGTGCGCCAGCAGCGCCTCGAACATTGCCGCATCGACCTGGCGGATCCCAACCATGCACATGAAAGCGTGGCCGCGATCGGACAGCGCTGGGGCTTTCGCGATCAATCGCATTTCAGCCGCACTTTCGGCGCGACGTTTGGAATGAGTCCCAGGCAGGTGAGGCGCGCTAGGTCGCAGACGGAGGAAGCTTATCCGCTGCGCGGCAAACCGGACGGCCGCAAGTCGGCGGCGGCGCGGCCGGCCCCGATGCTGCGGGCCGCTGTGGATCGCCCACCAACGGCAAGAGCCCGCGAACGCACGGACCATTGACATTTGCCAGCAACAGCGGAGACCGTGCATTGGGGCTTTTTCAGCCGCTCGCTGCCGCCGGTGTTGCGCGTCGATCCGGGCGATTCAGTCACCGTTGAGACACTCACTCAGCACGCGGGCGACGACTGGCAGCGGATGGTGGCGGGTGACAGCGGGGCTGAAAGCGTGTTCGATTGGTCACCCGAACACAAGCGCGTCGACCGTCGCGGGGCCGGTCCGGCAAACGCTTCCATCTTCGGGCGCGGCGCTGGCGAGGGGTTCGGCGTTCACATCATGACTGGCCCGATCTATGTGCGCGGCGCCGAGCCCGGCGACGTGCTCGAGATCGAGTTCGTCGAAATTCGGCCACGGCCGAGCGCTGCCTTTCCCGGCAAGGCCTTCGCATCGAACGTATCGGCGTGGTGGGGGTATCAGTATCACGACCTTCTGGACCGGGATGCCAAACGCGAAACGGTGACTATCTTCGAGATCGACATGCGGTGCCCGGCCGCAGCGCGGCCGCTGTACAGCTACGAATGGCAGCCGCAGACCGACCCCTTCGGCGTTGTCCACGCGACGATCGACTATCCTGGCATACCCGTCGACCACAGCAAGGTTTCGCATCGCGACTTGAGTGGTAGCGGCGTGCGCATACCGGCGCGCCTGCATTTCGGGTGCATCGCGGTGGCTCCGCGCGAGGCCGACCTGGTCGATTCCATCCCGCCGGGCTATTTCGGCGGCAATATCGACAATTGGAGGATCGGAGCCGGCGCGAAGCTTTATTTGCCCGTTGCGGTTCAGGGCGCACTGCTCTCGCTCGGCGATGGGCATTTCGCGCAGGCGGACGGCGAGATCAACGGCACGGGTCTTGAGTGTTCGCTGACCGGCGACATCATCATCAAGCTGCACAAGGCGGGCGAAGTGTGCCCGGCTTTCCTGCGCGGTCTCAACTCGCCGCTCATCGAAACCGAGCACAGCTGGGTGATACAGAGTTTTAGCCATCCCAACTACCTCAGGGACCTCGGCAGCAACGCGCAGTCGGACGTCTACAAGACATCCACCATCGAGTTGGCGCTGCGCAACGCCTTACGCCAGACGCGCCGATTCATCATGCAGACATACGATCTCACGGAGGACGAGGTGTTGAGCATCATGTCGCTTGCCGCCGACTTCGGCATTACGCAAGTCGCCGACGGAAATTTTGGCGTGCACGCCACGATCACCAAGGCCGTGTTCGGCGAGCGACAGCACAGCCAGCGTACCGCTCGCCCCTGACCACCCATGATCAGAGATCACGCAGCGGTTTCATTGGTGGCGTGTGCCCTCACAACTCCGTGGCGTGCTCTTTTAGTGTCACCTCAAGCGCCTGGCTTAGCGGCACCGCCTTGGAGAATAGGAAGCCCTGAGCAGTTCTGCAGCCGAGCTTGTACAGAATTTGCCGGTCCGCCTCTGTTTCGACGCCCTCGGCCATGACATCGATCCCGAGCGCCCGACCAAGATCGATCACCGTTTTGACAAGCAGCCGGTCCTCCCGAGACTTGGCCAAGCCGCGGATGAAGCCTTGGTCTATTTTCACCTTGCGTATCCGACTGTCCTTGAGCGACGCCAACGTGGAAAAGCCGGTGCCGAAGTCATCGAGCGCGATGGAAATTCCGGCATGTGAAAGCCGTCCGAGCTTTTCATCCAGTCTTTCCGGGTCCACTGGAGATTCTTCGGTAATCTCGATTTCGAACATCGTTGCCGGAAGGTCTTTTGCCGCCAGACCATTCAGAACCATGTCGTCGATATCGCCGGCTTCCAATTCGCGCGGTGAAACATTCATTGCCACACGAACATCTCGACGGTCAGCTTTCACCAAGCCGTCGATAAGAGCACAACAGTCGGAGAATACCGTTTGCGTTAACAGTTGAAGCATTCCGGTTTCGCGTGCGGCTGTCATGATTTCGGGTGGAGAGATGGAACCATGGATCGGATGGGACCACCTCAGCAAGGCTTCAAAACCGATCACGGCCTCGGTATCGAGTCTCACGATGGGCTGGAACCAAGGTGCCACCCTTCTCGCCTCTATCGCTGAATGAAGGTCGCGTTCGATGGACTGGCGACGTTGCAATTCCCTGTCGAGTTCGGCATCGAACAGGCGAAATTCGTTCCTGCCACGACGCTTGGCCGTGTANGCGACGTTGCAATTCCCTGTCGAGTTCGGCATCGAACAGGCGAAATTCGTTCCTGCCACGACGCTTGGCCGTGTAGAGGGCGACATCCGCCCGCAGCAACATTTCCGTCAGCCCCGGCCTTTCAGCCAGGTATATTCCGATCGATGCACCGATCCGGACGGACGCGACCTCACGATAGGGGCTGGCGACTTTGGCTATGATATTGGATGCGAGGGTACTGGGAGAAAGCGAACTCCTGAATGAGGGAAAAAACAGCACGAACTCATCGCCGCCGATACGGGCGAGCGTTGAGCCTGCCGGCGCTGCCTGCTCGATGCGGCGGGCGATCATGATGAGCAGTTCATCACCGGTCCTGTGACCGTAGGTATCGTTGACAGATTTGAAGCCGTCCAGATCAATCAGCATTGCAACGAACGGGCCGTCCGTATTCTCGAGCTGATTGATCGCGTGTTCGAGGCCCCGTCTGTTGAGAAGGGCCGTTAGGTGGTCCTCCCTGGAATTGCGCTCCATTTCCGCCGCAAGCCGCTCGGCCTCATGTCTCAGGCGGCTTGCTTCGCGGAAGCGGGCTTGCCCTACAAACGAGCCTCGAACCAAGCCGCCCACGAAGAGCAGAACGGCAAAGGCCAGAATGTAATCTTCAAAGTTGCCTTTCGCCAACAGGCAACCCATCGCGATCACAAGCGGCGGCGTAATGAAGTTGATCGCGGCCGCGGCATATGAACTGCCGTATGTAACCGCACCAGCTGAGATGCCCGCCAGAATAATCAGATGCAGCGGCGCTTGCGGCGTTGTGTAGCCAACGGTAAGGACGGCAAGAAAGGACCAGGCAAACCCTGACAGAAGAGCAAGGATGCCAAACCAGCGAAGCCGCTGCGAAATCCCTGTTAAATCGCCCTGATCCCCCGTCTCGTTTAGCTGATAACGGGCGAGTCCGAGGCGGGCGGCATTTATCGCATTGATAACCAGGAACCAGATTGCGGCGGCAAAGCCTCCGCCAGAAAAGGCCTGCACCGTCAAAATCAGGCCTGATAGCATAGTGCTTATCGGCATCGATACGAAGAGACCGGCCTTCAGATCAGCAAGCTGATCCTGAAGGATTCTGGCCTCCAGCGCGTTTTCTTTCTTTAGGGCCATAGACCAGTCGGTTCGCTTCCCATGCCGATTCGCAACGTAAGCTTATGCAAGCCCACTGAAGGACGGGTTAACTACTCAGCTTGTATCAGCCTTCTGCGAGGCCTTTGTATGAATCCTCCTCATTTGTGCGGTGATAGAGAACATGGATCGGCAGCATCCTGACGCTCGGGAATAACTTAAGGCGCGTCGCATGCATCCGTTCACGCGACGTGCTTAGGGGCCGCGCTGCCTACCTGTCAGCCGCAATCGTCGCCTGCAGCCATTGCGTGATGGCGTCGAAAGCGATCGGTCTGGTCGTGTCGACGTCAAGCAGCGGTCCGCGCCGCAGCGGCTCGGCGCGCTTGGCCAGTTCGATCAGTTCGGGGATGTAGGCCGCGCCGGGATGGCCGGCGGGACGCTGGTCGAGCCGTGCGCGATAGCGCTCGGCCAGAACCTCGCCGGGCGCATGGCACCAGATCTCGGCGGTCTGCTCGACGCCGGCGCTGCGCAGGTGATCCTCGAGCACCTGGCGCGGTTGGAAGCCGAACCAGGCGTCGATGACAAATATGGCGCCCGCCGGGGCCTCGCCGACGACCGACCAGATGGCCTGGTAACTGGCGCGGCCGAGTATACGGTTGAATTCGCGATCGCCGCCGCCGAGCACTTCCAGGAACGGGTTCTTGATCGTATCGAGTGCCAGCAATGGCCAGCCCATGTGCGCGGCGATGCCGCGCGAGACCGTGCTTTTGCCGCTGGCGGGGATGCCGTTGACGAGCACGGCGCGCCGGCCGGACACGGCGCGCCTGGTGCGATCGAGCCGGGCGGTCGGCAAGGATACTGGCGAGGCTTCTCCAACTTCTGATTGTGCAACTGCCGGTTGCTCGGCGAGCGCTTGCAGACCGGCGCCGATGACCCCGGCGTCGTCACCCAGTTGCGCCGCTTCCACCGGGCATTGGTACCAGGGCGCCAGGGCAGGAGCCCTGGCAAGCGCCCGATGGGCCGCCAGGCCAAGTCCGCCGCCGAGCAGCACCAGGTCGGGGTCGAACATGGCCACGGTCGTATCGATTGCCGCACGCAGCGGCCCGGCCCAGGCTTCCAGTATACCGCGCGCCAAGGGATCGCCGCCCGCATCCCGGGCAGAAAGCTGATCGACCGAAACGTCCGGACCGAGGCCTGCCCGCGCGATGTGACGGCCAAGCGCCGTGCCTGAGCTGGTGGTTTCAACGCAGCCGCGCCGGCCGCAGATGCACGCTTCGCCTGATAGGTCGACGGTGATATGGCCGAGCTGCCCCGCCGTCCCTTTGCCGCGGACGATCCGCCGGTCCTGGACCACGGCACCGCCAATGCCGGTCCCGATCGTGAACATGACGATGCTTTCATGGCCTCTGGCAGCGCCGAGGGCCATTTCCGCGACCAGTGCCATGTTGCAGTCATTGTCGATCACCACGGGCTTGCCCGCCAGGCTTTCCAGTCGTTGCGCAGGGGAGACCGAGGCGAGGTTGACATAGCCCCCTGACAAGACCGCGCCAAGCCGCGCATCGACGCGGCCGGGGACGCCGATGCCGATGGCCGCAACTTCGGGACAATCGAGCCGGCGCACCATTTCGGCGATCCGGGAGAGCACGAGCTCGGGGTCCGGCGCGCTTTTCTCGGAAATGCGCTCGAGGATTTCGCCCGTGCCGGAAACACGGGCGGCGCGCAGATTGGTGCCGCCGATATCGATTCCTATGGCCATCGAACCAGAGCCTGTTCCATTTCGACTAAATCGAAATGGGGCTCTATCTTGCTGTTTGACCATGATCTTCTCCGAAAACCGGTCCCCACTTTTCGGGATCATGGTCAGAGGCATGACGTCCCGTGCGTGCCTGGTGTGAACGTCGGATAGCTACAGCGCCGCGCATCCTGGTGCGCACAGGACGCTATAGTACTTTGATTTGCGTATGATCCTTTTCGAAGATCGACTTCGATTTTGCATCCGCGGACCTTCGGTTCGGGGTCATCTGCTAAGCGGCTTGCTGCCGGTAGTTTCCGATCACCGCCTGAAGCTCGCGCAATCTCGACACCGCGATAGTCCTGAGCCTTTCACGCTGAATGTCACGGTCGAGCGAGATGCAGTCCTTCCACAGCGACCGGCCGGCGATGACGCCTGACGCGCCGTTCCGCATCGCGATCTCGACCTGGCCCAGGAAGGTTGTGTGGTTGACGCCGGCGGAGAGGACCGCCCAAGGCACCTCGCCGGCCATGCTGCTGATCCTGGCGCAGGCTTCCGGCGTTCCGGGATAAGGAAGCTTGAGCACCTTTGCCCCGCATTCCAGCGAAATACGGGTGCCCTCTTCGACGAGCCAGGGGATCTTGGCCGTATACTCTTCAAGGCTTTCCGCTTCGAGCTGATAGGTCAGGAACTCGACGACGAGCAGGAGGTCCTCTTGCGCGAAATCGGCGATGCATTGGCGCAGAATGGCGACATTATGCTCGTTCGCCTCAGGCCTGTCGGGCCTGAGATAGACCATGATCTTGCCGCCGGTGCCGCCGAGCTCGCGCACGCGGCGCGCGCCGATGCCGGGAACGAGACGCGACAGGCGGTAGCCGGCAGGCGAGACGTCGAAGCCCGAAGCGTCGAGGCCGATGAGCAGAGCCGTATCGCGGCTCAGCACCCCGTCATCGACAACCCGCGGCACCGCGCAGAGCGGGTCGAGCAGCACGCAGGATGCCTGGCTGGCGAGGTATCGCGTGATGTCCGACTTGGTGTCGCCCAGCATGTCGTCGGTGATCTTGGCCTGTTCTTCAGGGTCCGCCGCAAGCAAGCTTCGCATGCCGCCGCGCTGGTCACAGGCGATGGCCATCATCGCCCCGTCCTTGCCGCATATCTGCTGGTAGCCGCGCAACTCTGCGGTCGTCATCTTTGTCATGGGTCTTCTGTCCGATGTTGGCGCCCATTCACCGGGGCGCAGATCAGTGGAAACAAGAAAGGTTCAGTTTTACCTGCCTCCCGACAGGAGGTTTTGCCGCTTTGCTGCGCTATCGGACCGAGAAATTCGGCCTTGGCCGCAATCTGCCGTGGAAACCAGCCCACGTTGCGAGTCAGCCGGATTTGCGCGATAACTCCCATCGGTCGATGGGTCTGTAACACATTGCTGAAAGGAATTGCAAGCTGTCTGCACCTCCCGCACAAGATGCAGCCGCATCGCGGACGATGCTGCATACGGTCGCCAAACTGCACTATGAGGCGGACATGTCGCAGGTCGATATCGCGCGGCGGCTTGGCGTCTCCACCGCGACAATATCGCGCCTCCTGCAGCGGGCGAGAGCGGAGGGCATCGTGCGGATCGAAGTTCTCGATCTTGCAACCCCCGAAGGCATCACCACGCAACTGGTTGAGGCACTCGGGCTGCGTGACGCGGCGGTCATCGAAACGCCGTCAGCCGGTGCGCTGGCGGCGCTCGCTGCGCCGCTCGGCGCCTTGCTCAAGCAAGCGGGACTGACTGCCGGCAAGGTCGTCGCCATCGGCTGGGGGCGAGCCATTCGCGAGGTGATCCAGGCAGGCCTGCCGCGCATTCCCGGCGTTCTTACCGTCGCTGCCACCGGCGGCATGCAGCAGCAGGCGGCGCATTTTCAGATCAACGAGTTTGTGCGGCTGGCCGCAGAAGAGCTGGGCGGGACGCCGCATTTCATCCATGCGCCCTATCTGCCGTCGTCCGAATTGCGTGAGGTCTTCCTCGGCGATGCGGCCATCCGCGACAGCGTCGCGCTTTGGGACCGGACCGACGTTGCGATCGTCGGCATCGGCCTGCCCCATGCCATCAATCCGCCCGAGGCGAGCGCGGCCACGCTGAGCGAACAGGCCTTGTTTCATGCGGCGGGAGACGTCATCCGCCACTACTTCGACGCCGAAGGCAAGCTCATCCCGTGGGAGGGGGAGGGCCGGATGATCGCAATGTCGCCGGCCCAGCTTCGAGCCGTCCCGCTGGTGATCGGCGTTGCCGCCTCGCCGGAGAAGGCGAAGGCGATCATAGGTGCCGTCCGCGCCAGGCTCATCAATGCTCTGGTGACGGACACGAAGACGGCCCAGGCCATTCTCGAGGCTCTCTTGCCCCGATAATGCTGGGCACGCCGATACGTGACATCGGCACGGCTGATCGATTCCAGACCGATCGACACCCAACCCGCAGCCGCGAAATCATCGCCGCGAAATCATCAGTTGTGTCGTCAAGGCGTTGGGCCAATAGTCTGCGGGAGGGGCTCTGCGGAGCAGACAGATGGTGTCCGGTTTGAAAGCGTTTCGACCCGGAAATGTGCGGTTGCAATTACTTTCAGCAAAGTGTTACAACATAGCAGCTAGGCAAGCATGCGCGCCGAGCGGCGCAGTTTCCTGCACCTTGCGGAGGCTCGTAACGGGACTGCGCAGCAGGGTGGTCGGTTTCGACGGTCGATTTAATGACTGGGGCGCTTGGGAGGAGGCTGCCCCATAACAGCAAGCAGGCGAAACCCGCTTCTCGCCGCCAGCACTTCACAGAGCCGGGACGACTCGCAACGGCAAAATCTGCCAACATTAGGAGGAGGATGTTATGAAGAAGATTGTTGCCGCTCTGGCGGCTCTCGCCATCTGCGCAGCGGCGCTGGTCACGCCCGCATTGGCGCAGGACAAAAAATACACCATTGCGCTCATTCCGGGTCTTACCACCGACGGCTTTTACATCACCATGCGCAAGGGAGCCCAGGCGGCAGCCGATGCCCTTGGTGTGACCCTGGTTTTCCAGGGCGCCCCGGATTTCAATCCGGTAACGCAAGTCCCCGTGCTTGACGCGGTCATCGCCAAGAAGCCGGATGCCATCCTGATCGCGCCGACCGACAAGGTTCAATTGGTCGAACCCCTGCGCAAGGCCCATGACGCCGGCATTCCGGTGATCACCGTCGACACCTTCATCGGCAGCGGCGTCTACCAGACCGGCGCCGGCGAGGCGGATTTCCCACTGTCCTATATTGCCTCCGACAACATTCTGGGCGGCGAGATCGCCGCGCGGGCATTGGCCAAGGCCATAGGCGACAAGGGCAAGGTCTACGTTTCGAACGTCAAGCCCGGCATTTCGACCACCGACCAGCGTGAAGAGGGCTTCAAGAAGGAGATGGCGGCCAACCATCCCGGCATCACCGTTCTCGAAACCCAGTTCAACGACAATGACGCCAACAAGGCCGCCTCGCAGCTGCAGGCTGTGTTCGCGCGCAATCCCGATCTCGTCGGGGTGTTCGGCGCAAACCTGTTCTCGGCGCTTGGCGCGGCGAATGGCGTCCAGCAGGCCGGGCAGACCGGCACCGTCAAGGTCGTGGCGTTCGACGCGCCGACCAGCATTGCCGACAACATCAACTCTGGCCTTGTCGACGTCGCGATTGCCCAGCATCCCGCGGAAATCGGCTATTTCGGCGTCGTGTCGGCCTATGCCCATCTGACCGGCCAGTCGATCCCGGTTGCGATCGGCACCGGCTTTACGATCATGGACAAGGCCAACATCGCCGACCCGAACATCTCGAAATACCTCTATTCCGAATAAGTCCAGCCAGTCTCCTTCCGGCCTGCCGGAAGGACACCTGCGCCGGGTCGCTTTGACCCTGTTTGTCGGAGGCCGCTCTGCGGATCGGAACCATCCATGACTTCAACATCACCAACCGAAACGCATGTCGCTCCTCAGGCGGATCACGGTGATCCGGCCAGGAGCTGGCTCGCACGCATCGCCGAAGGGCGCGCCTGGCTGTTCCTTGCGGGCCTGATCATCTGTTTCGAGGTCTGGTCGAGGCTCTCCTTCGGCGCGACCTTCGTGCTCAACCCGTTCAACGTGCAGTCCATTGCGATATTCGCCGTGGCGCCGTTGCTGCTGGCGACCGGGCAGACCTTCGTCATCATTTCGGGAGGCATCGACCTCTCGCTGGGTTTCATCATGGGTCTCGCGGCCGTCGTCGCCGCCCACGCTACGAATATGGCTGGCGTCGCCATGCCGGTGCCTCTGGCCATGATGTTGGGCATTCTGGCGGCCGTGATCGTCGCCGGCGTGCCTGGCGTCATCAATGGCTTGCTGATCTCGCGCCTCAGAATTCCCCCTTTTATCGGCACGCTTGGCATGTTTGGCGTGGCGCGCGGCGCTGCGTTCCTGCTGGCCGGCGGCACGACGGTGCCGGTCCAGAATTCCTGGTTCGCGCTGCTTGGCAACGGCAGGTTCTACGGGGTGCCTTATCTCGTCATCATTGCCGCCGTCTTTGTCGTGGTGATGCACTACATCCTGAGCCAGACCCGGTTCGGCCAGCATAACTACGCCATCGGCGCCAATGTGCAGGCGGCGCGCCGCGCCGGCATCGACATCAGGGGCCACATCCTGCGCCTCTACGTGCTTTCGGCGATGTGCGCCGGCCTCCGGGGCGCGCTCTATGCAGCGCGCTTCACCGCGGGCGCCGCCCAGGCCGGCGAGCCCTTGCTGCTGGACAGCGTGGCAGCCGTGGTAATCGGCGGCGCCAGCCTGTTCGGTGGCTCAGGCACCATCTTCGGGACGGTCGCCGGCGCCTTGGTCATCGCGGTCATTCAATACGGGCTGGTTTTCGTCAATGTCGAGCCGTTCTGGCAGTTCCGTCGGCCTCGTCATCATTATCTCCGTCCTTATCGACCAGGCGCAGCGCCGGTTCAGTGGAGCTCGCCAGGATGAATAGTTCCGAACCAACCACCCCCCTTCTCGAAGTCCGACACCTTTCCAAGCATTTCGGTGCGGTGCAGGCGCTGAACGATTTCTCCATGGCCGTGCGGCCGGGCGAAGTGGTGGCGCTGGCCGGCGACAACGGCGCCGGCAAGACGACGCTGATCAAGGCGATATCGGGCGTCTTTCAGCCGACCGGCGGTGAAATTCTGCTGAGGGGGCAGCCGGTCACCTTCGCGACGCCGCAGGAGGCGCGCGAAAAAGGCATCGAGACCATTTACCAGGATCTCGCTCTCGCCGACAATTTATCCATCGGCGCCAATATCTTCCTCGGCCGTGAACCCATGCGCAAGGCTTTCGGTTTCTTGCCGGTGCTCGACCGCAAGGCGATGGCCGTCGCCGCCAAGCAGACGATGGGGCGGCTGGACTTCCATGTCAGCCGGCTCGACGCCCCGGTCAGCAATTTCTCCGGCGGTCAACGGCAGGCCGTTGCCATCGGCCGGGCCGTCTACTGGGATGCGCAGATCCTGATCATGGACGAACCGACCGCGGCCCTCGGGGTGCCGGAGCAGCGCAAGGTCATCTCGCTCATCCACCAGCTCAAGGCGCAAGGCCGGGGAGTGATCTTCATCTCGCACAATCTGCAGGACATTTTCGCCGTTTCCGACCGTATCGTCGTGCTGCGCCGCGGCATCCAGGCCGGCGAGCGCAAGATTTCGGAGACTAATCATGACGAAGTCGTCAAGCTCATGGTTGGCGGCTAATGCATGTCGCCCAAAAGCTTGCCCTCGGGCTTGACCGAGGGTGCGCAGCGGTTTTGGGACAACGACATGCATAAAAACAAGAACCTAAAGCGTGTCGCATGAAAACCCTTCAGACGCGACGCGCTTTAGGCCGATACTTTCGATTGCTGAAGCAATGCACGTCCCGAGGGAATGAGCTTCCCGAGTGGCGAGCCGGCCAAGCCGGCAATTCTCCGGCGAGAAGCGACTGCGGCAGGATCGCCGGCACGGCTACCGCGCCAAGCTGCTCAGCATCTCAATGCGCCCGCCCGATTTCCGGCGAAACATGCTCGCCCCAACGATGACAAAATGCCATCCAGATACGCTCGGCGCGGCGGAAAGAAGCAGGTCGGCGAGCAGAGTCGACATTTCCTGAGGATGTCACTATATAGCGGCGGCTTTGGCCGCGTATCCTAGGGTTGCGCAGCGAATGGCGCCGCAAACGTGCCGCGTAATGTGATACCTATTGTCATACAAATTGACTGGTTTGCCGGAAAATAACAAGTAGAAACAATGGCGCGATCCGGGACCTGATCCCAGCCAACGGTGCCAGTCTGCTCAGGAAAATAGAATCTCCTTCAGAATTAGAATGTGCTCCTTGAACCTTCGATTTCCGTCAGCCCTGTGGAGCTTGGGCAAGATCGGCTTGCCGGGTGACGGCGACTCGGTTGGAATAGGAGCGTGCATCTTTTCGGGGATGCCGGCGTTTATGATTACCAACCGGCGCAGCCGCCAGGGAACAGCAGCATGAGCGAACACGCGATCGAGTTCTTGCAGGAGTGGATCGGCGAAAAGGTCCACTGCCAGTCCTCGCTGGACAGGATCGAGGAGCAGGCCGAGACCCTCGCCAAGGAATGCGCGGCGAAGGCTGCTGAGGCCGGCATACCGCTGGAGGATATCCAGGAAGAGGTCGGCGACATTCAGGAACTTATCGCGTCGAGGCTGGAAGAGGCGGCTGAGGCCGACCAGGACGAAAAGAATTCGGACAGGCCTGCCGAGTGACCTGCCGACCGACCCGGCAAAAGGCGTCTATTCACCTGTGCGATGCGTGACACGCCACACAGTTCTACTTTCTCTGCCTAGCCCCGAATTTGCTCTTGAGCCATGCCTTTGGCAGCGCCGGCGCGAAATTGCCGTCGCGCCCGGTCATGTCGTCATTGGCGGCCAGCGCATTGAGGATAGCTTCCTCCACACTCCCGATCACGGCGTCGAAGAACGGGTCGATGTCGGTATCCGGGATAAAGTCGGCGCTGGCGATGCGGCCTGACGGCGCCATCGCCGCCTCGCGGTTGGCGGTCGAAAAGGCCAGGAAAATATCGCCCGAGCTGTGATAGCCGAAGCCGCCGGTCATGGCGACGCCGAGCGGCACCCGGCGTGCCAAGCGCTTCATCTGATGCGGCAGCAACGGCGCATCGGTGGCGACGATCCCGATGATCGAGCCCTTCTCGGCGCGCGGCGTGCTTTCGTGGATCGCCGGTGCCACGAGATCGGGCCCGGCGCGCAGGCCGCGAATGGTAAAATTGCTCCGCGTGCCGAAATTCGCCTGCACGAACGCGCCGACCGTGTAGCGCCGGCCGTACCATTCGACGAGGCGCGATGCCGTGCCGGAGCCTGCCTTGAAACCGAAGGCGATCATGCCGGTGCCGCCGCCGACGCTGCCTTCCTCGATCGATCCGCTGGTCGCGCCATCGAGGGCCGCGGCGACATGCTCAAACCCGAGATGGTGGCCATTGATGTCGTTCAGGAAGCCGTCATAGGTCTCCGCCGCCACCGGCAGGCCCCAGCCGCTGTCGAGCGCGGCCGGCAGCACGCGCTGCATCCAGCGCAGCGTGCCGTCGCGTGAAACGCCGCAGGAATGCGTGTTGGTGATGGTGATCGGAAAATTGAAGGCACCGGTTTCCTCGATGATGTGCGAGCCGGTCAATTCGCCATTGCCGTTCTGGCCGAAAATGCCGGCAAACACCGGCGTGGCCAGTTCGGCGCGCGGTCTGGGCAGGATGGCGGTCACGCCGGTGCGCACCGGCCCCTCGCCGACCACCAGCGCACCTTCGCCCGAAATCAGCGTCGAATAACCGACCGCAACGCCAGCCACATCGGTGATGGCGTTGAACGGTCCGGGCGTTCCGTCAAAACGAATGCCGAAGGCTCGCGCACGCGGCCTGCCGGAAGGCGTCGTCTGGTGATGTGGATTGCCGGAAATCATCGGCACTCAAAACAGCGAGCCTTGGCTGCCAGGCTCCTTGGCTTTGGCGGCCGGCTTTGCAACAGTTTTCGGCCGTGCCGCGCCGCTGGTCGCAACCGCATCGGCGGTTCCGTCGGCGAACTCCAGCGAAAGTGCCATCCCCGGCGCCACTTCCGCCGCTTGATTGATCACTGCGCCGTCGGCATCTTTCACCAGGGCGAAGCCGCGCGCCAGCACCGCCTTGTGCGACAGCGTCGCCAGCAGCCGGTCGGCCTGGGTCAGTTTCCCGCGCAAACGCTCGAGCCGCACCGAAATCACCCGGTCCTGCCGCCGCGACAGCGCCGTCAGGGCATCTGCCTGCAATTTCTGCCGCCTTGCGAGCGGCGCCGGCGACAGCCGCGCCGCGGTGCGCGAAAACCGCGTTCGCCGCTCGCGCACGATGGCGAAGAACGCCGCTTGCGCGCGGCCAAGGTCGCGGCCGGCCAGTGTGCGGGCCTCGTTCATGCNAGTGTGCGGGCCTCGTTCATGCGTCGCGACAGGGTGGCCGGCGTCAGCCGCTGCGCCTGAAGCCTGGCTCGCTTGCGCTGGACGCTGACGGACAGCGCTCGGCCAAGCCGGCTCGTCGCCTCGTCGAAACGCCGGCGCGGCAATGCCAGCAACTGGTCGGGCGAGGGCAGCGCCCGGGTGGCGGCACGCACCGCCTGGCGCTTGCGCTCGAAATTGCGCGACACCGCGGCCTTGAGCCGCGCACCAAGGCCGGCAAGCGTCACTTCGAGGTCGGCGCGTACGGGCACGGCGATTTCGGCGGCACCCGTCGGTGTCGGCGCCCGCACATCCGCCGCCAAGTCGATCAGCGTCCAGTCCGTTTCATGGCCGACGGCGGAAATCACCGGAATGCGCGAGGCGGCGACGGCGCGGGCCAGCGCCTCGTCATTGAACCCCCAAAGATCCTCGAGGCTGCCGCCGCCGCGCGCCACGATCAGCAGGTCGGGCTGCGGGATGACGCCATCCTGCGCCAGTCCGTTGAAGCCGTTGACGGCGGCGGTCACTTCGGCGCCGGCCGTTTCGCCCTGCACTCGCACCGGCCAGACCAGCACATGCAGCGGAAACCGGTCCTTGATCCGGTGGATGATGTCGCGAATGACAGAGCCTGTCGGCGAGGTGACGACGCCGATGACGCGCGGCATGAACGGCAGCAAGCGCTTGCGGCCGGCATCGAACAGGCCTTCGGACTGCAGCCGGCGCTTGCGCTCTTCCAGCAGTGCCATCAGCGCCCCGGCGCCGGCGGGCTCCAGATTGTCGATGACGATCTGGTAGGTGGATTTTCCGGGATAGGTGGTGAGCCGGCCGGTGGCGATCACCTCCATGCCTTCTTCCGGGCGGAACTTCAGCCGGCCCATCGTGGTCTTCCAGACCACGGCGTCGAGCCGTGCGCGGTCGTCCTTGAGGCAGAAATAGGCATGGCCCGAGGAATGCGGTCCGCGATAGCCTGATATTTCGCCGCGCACCCGCACATTGCCGAAGACGTCCTCGACCGTGCGCTTCAGCGCGCCGGAAATCTCGCTGACCGTGTATTCGGTGGCGTTGGTACGTGATTCGGATGCAGCGTCGCTCATTGGCCGATTGGGGGGCGGTTGTTGGCCGGCGTCAAGGCCGTCGCTCGTAGCCGATGTCATAACTCGATCTTAACCCGATCTGATGACTGTGCGGAAAAGAGAGTGGCCAGGACGCATGAGCCGTTGTCTTCAACGCAGCCCATTAACGTTCCAGGTCACGCTGACGGTGATGGCGCTTGCCATTTTCGCGCTTGCCATGGTCGTCGGCTTTGGCTTTTACGCCACTGTGCAGGCGGATAGCGTCTCCCTCGAGCGGCAGAAAATCCTTTTCGCCAACGGCATGCGGGACCGGATGGCGGCGGTGGATCGCGAGCAGGAAAGCATCGCAGTCTGGGACGATTCCGTCATCAATGCCAAGGCCGGCAACGTGGACTGGATGATCGATAACATCAGCGTCTGGATGTATTCCTACTATGGGCATGATCGGGTCTATGTACTGGATGCCGCCGATCGTCCGGTCCATGCGATGCGTGATGGAAACGTGCTGGCGCCGGCGCGTTACAGCGAGGATGAACCGGTTCTGTTGCCCACGGTCGAAAGGGTGCGCCGGTTGATCCGCGAGCCGGCGAAAGAAGACCTGGCCGGCGGTCCGGTCAAATTGGCCGCAGGGGATCTGGTGGAGCTTGACGGAAAACCTGCCATCCTCAGCATCATGCCGCTGGTGCCGAGTTCCGACCGCGTCATCCAGACGCCTGGCAGCGAATACCTTCATATCTCGGTGGACTTCATCACCGACGCGCTGCTGGCCAAGATCGCCGGGCAATATCTGTTGGCGGGNGGGCGCCCGCCTGCTGCCGTTGTCGCAGCCGGTCGGCGGGGCTGCCATTCCGCTGGTCGACTCACACGGCGTCATCCTGGCTTATGCCGGCTGGGATCAGGAGCGGCCCGGCAGCGCGCTTGTGCGCGAGGCAGGGCCGGCCCTGATCGGTGGCGCGCTGCTCGCGGCAGGTGTCCTGGCATTCCTGCTGCGCCGCCTCCGCCGTGCATCGTCGGCGCTGCAGACCAGTCAGGCCGAGGCGCAGTATCTCGCCTTCCACGACACGCTCACCGGCCTTCCCAACCGGGCGCTGTTCGAGGACCGGCTCCGGCGCGCTTTGCTCACGGCCAGTCACGAAACAGCCAAAGTGGCGCTTCTTTATCTCGACCTCGACCGTTTCAAGCATGTCAACGACACGCTTGGCCATCCTGCCGGCGACGAGCTTGTCCGCCAGACCGCCGCGAGGCTCCAGCAGGCAATCCGGGAGGTCGACACGGTGGCACGGCTCGGCGGTGATGAGTTCGCCATGATCCTGATTGATGTTGACGACATCCGAGGCGCCGAGGATGTTTCGGAGGGTCTGCTTCAAAAGCTGCAGGAGCCGTTCAAGCTGGCCGACGACCAGGTTTTTGTCAGCGCCAGCATCGGCATAGCATTGTCGACCGGTCCGGATGCCGATGCGGACGACTTGCTGCGCAAGGCCGATATCGCGCTTTATGAAGCCAAGAAGAACGGCCGCGGCCGCTACCAGGTCTTTGCCGGCGACATGGACGACCTGCTGTTGCGCAAGCGCCAGGTTGAGAGCGAGCTTCGCCATGCCCTGAATGGCGGAACCGGGATCAAGCTGGCGTATCAGCCGATCTTTGCGGCGGACGGCAGCACGATCCTCGGTGCCGAGGCGCTGATCCGCTGGGGACATGAGGTCCACGGTGGCTTGCCGCCGGCACAATTCATCGCCATCGCCGAAGAACGTGGCATGATCGGCCAGCTTGGCAAATGGGTGCTGCAAGAGGCTTGCCGCTTCGCTGTCGGCACCGAATTGCCTTGGGTGGCCGTCAACGTGTCGCCGCTGCAACTGCGCGACGCCGGTTTCGCCGAGCAGCTTGCGGCGGTTCTCGCCGAGACCGGATTGGCGCCAGGGCGCCTGCAGCTCGAGATCACCGAGGGCGTGCTGTTGGACAACAACGATACGACCAGGACGGCTCTGGCTGCCTTGCGCCGGTCGGGGATCGCCATAGTGCTCGACGATTTCGGCACCGGCTATTCGTCGCTGAACTATCTGCGCCGCCACGCTATCGACAAGCTCAAGATCGACCGCTCCTTCGTGAACCTCCTCGGCCGCGACGAGAGTTCAGCGGCGATCGTCAGGGCGCTTGTCGATCTTGCCGACGCTCTTAACGTCGGCGTCACCGCGGAAGGCGTGGAGACCGAGGAGCAAAAGGCGCTGCTCGTCGCCATGGGCTGCCGAGAGTTTCAGGGCCATCTGCTGTCGCTGCCGCTGGAGCCGGCGCAATTGCTGCGGCTGGCCGGCCTTTTGCCTGGCAAGGACAGCACGCCGGCAGCAGTTTCCGCCTGATCCTTACCAGCCCGGCACGATCTGGTTCGGCTTGCCCCGCTTCATCTTCGAAAAGGCTGCGAAGTCGAAGCTTCCCGTCTCTTCGCCGAGCGGCACGGAAATATTGTCGAGGCTTTCCGAAATGTGACGGGCCAGCGCGTCGACGATCTCCGGCCGCGACGTCTGGCCGCGCATGATGCCGATGCGGCAATCGGGCAGGGCGCCGAATCCGTCGGCGTCGCCCAGCACCCGCATGCCGGGGCGCAGCGCGCATTCCGGCAGCACCGATATCGCCAGGCCGGAAAGCACCGCGGCGGTGATGACGGTCGCCGAGAAGCTGGTGAACAGGATGCGGTAGTCGCGGTTCTGCCGGTCGAGCACGTCGACCGCGGCCCGCCGCCAGATGCAGTTCGGCCGGCCGAAGGCCATCGGCAGAACGTCCTGTTCATGCGTCGCATGGTTGGCCGAAGTCACCCACAGCAGCGGTTCGCGCCGCACCACTTCCGACTGGCCGTGCGCGTCACTATGCGTCACCAGTGCCAGATCGAGATTGCCACGCTTGATATGCTCGACCAGCCCCGGCGTCGGCTCGCAGATCACGGTCAGTTCGACACGTGGGTTGGAACGGGCGAAGCGGGCCATGATCTCGGGCAGGAAGCGATCGGCATAGTCGTCCGGCGTGCCGATTCGGATCGTGCCTTCGAGCCGCCGGTCGTCGAAGGCGGCCAGCGTTTCCCGATTGAGGAACAGCAACCGTCTTGCGTAGGAGAGCAGCCTGTCGCCTTCCTCGGTCAGCCTGTTGGTGCGCCCGTCCTTTTCGAACAGCGGCTTGCCGATCCGCTCCTCCAGCCGGCGCATCTGCATGGACACCGCCGACTGGGTCCGATGCACCGCTTCCGCCGCGCGGGTGAAGCTGCCGGTGTCGACGATCGAGACGAAGGTCTGCAATTGATCGAGATCGAGTGGCGCTTTCATCGGTCCCATCCATCACTAGTGTTGATGTTAAAGATTAGAAACATTCGTTGGATTAATCAATCGAACGATGGCAAATTTACGACTGTCCACATGACAGCATGTGAATCGGGACCGGAACGGCCGCTGTTGCCAGCGCCGATCGCGCGTCCTCGTCCGTTCGAATGAAGGAGACTGACATGGCTACGTTTGATTTCGCCACCGAGACTTCGCGCATCACGTCGCGTCCGGCTATTGCGACGCGCGTGGTCAACACCATCTCCAGCGTCTATCGCGCCTGGAAAAACCGCCGCGCCTTCTATCGCCTTGGCGAGATGTCGGACGCCGAACTTGCCGACATCGGCTTGACGCGAGCCGATCTCCACGTCGCCATCGACGTGCCGTTTGGCCGCGATCCAACCGAGAGGCTTCGCATTATCGCAGCCGATCGCACAGACACGATCGAGGATATTGCCCGCAAAGTGACCTGATCGATGGTTGCGTGCCCTTAGGGCGCGCGGTGCTTGGATTTCGCAGGCTCCCACTCCCTGCCGGTTTCCCCGCCGGCCCGCCTGCGCACTGCCCGGTCCTCCCAAGGATCGGGCATTTTTCTTTTTGAAATCAGCCGAAGGCCAGCTTCACGCTACCGCCGGTCCATGCCTCGCTTGAACTGATCGAAGATCGACTCCATGCCCTTCTGGTAGTCGTCACGCTGCTGCGCACCTGCCTCGAACATCTTGCCGAACAAATCGTCGAACGGATTGCGTGGCCTGCCGCTCGGATTGGTCTGCGGCTGCGGCGTTTCGCGCTGCTGCGGCGCCTGACGCGGCTGCGGCTGCTGCGCGCCGCCGCCGAACATGTCCTGCAGCACCTTGCCGAGCGGATTGTCGCCGTAGGGATTGGGCGCCTGCCGCGGCTGACCCTGCGGCTGCTGCGCACCACCGAACATGTCCTGCAGCACCTTGCCGAACGGATTGTCCATCGGGCCGGGCTGCGGCGCCTGGCGCTGTTGCGGTGCCGGTGCGCCGCCACCGGCCTGCCGCATCATCTGCTCGATGATCTCGCCGAGCGGATTGCTGCCGCCGCCGAATCCGCCTGCTGCCTGCATCTGATTTGTGGTCTGCTTGAACAGGCCACCCATCATCATCGAAGCCACGACCGGCAACATCTGCTGCAAGATCTGCTGGCTGACGCCGCTCGCCTGCGCTGCCTGGCTGGCAACGGCGCGGGACAGGTCTTTCGAGCCGAACAGATGGCCAAGAATGCCGTTGCCTTCATCGACGCCCTGCGGCGAGAAGGCCCGGCCTGCGTCCTCGAAATATTTGGCGTGCTGGCCGCTGGCCATTGCCGTCATGAACGCGCCGAGCCCGTACGGGTCGGAGGTGCTGCGCTTCAGCCCCTGTGAAAAGGCCGGCAGCAGCGCCTCGACCGCCGATTGCGCTTGCTGCTGCGAAAGGCCGAACTGTTGGGCCAGGGCCTGCATGCCGTTACCGTTCTGCGCCTGCGCCAGAATGTCGAACAAGGAAGCCATTGGTTTTCTCCTCGGGAAAATCCTCGTAGAAGAGCCTACCGCATCGGCCCGAAAATCGGAATCGATTTCGGAAAGCGCGTTTCCCGAACTGTCAGCCAAGCCGATAGCAAACGGCTAATACGCATACTCCATGAACACCGGCTCGATCGAGCCGCCCCAGCGCGTATGATAGGCGGAGAGCAGTTCCTCGGCGCTGGTGGTGCCGCGCGCGATGACTTCGTCCAGGGTGCTGAGGAACGACGTTTCGTCGTAGCCGTCGCGGTTCTTGCGGCCGCGGTTCTTCAGCCCCATGCGCGAGATGACGAGCACGTCGCGGGCGATCTCGCGCAGTGTCGTATTGCGGAACGGCGCCGAAATGCCCTGTTCCGGCACGGCGTTGCGCATCGCCAGCACCTCTTCATAGCTCCAGCTTGAGGTCAGCGCCTCGGCCGCGTCGAGCGCCGCCGCGTCGTAGAGCAGCCCGACCCAAAAAGCCGGCAGCGCGCAGATGCGCCGCCATGGTCCGCCATCGGCGCCGCGCATTTCAAGGAAACGCTTTAGTCGCACGTCGGGGAACAGCGTCGACAAATGGTTCGCCCAATCGCCCATCGTCGGCAGCCCGTCAGAAATCTCGTTGCGGGCCGCACCTGCCATGAACTGGCGGAAGGAGACGTGCGTCATGTCGTGGTAGTGGCCGTCGCGGATGACGAAGTACATCGGCACGTCGAGCGCCCATTCGACATAGTCGGCGAAGCCGAAATCGGGCGAGAAGCAGAAGTCGAGCAGTCCCGAGCGCTGATTGTCGGTGTCGCGCCAGATGTCGCCGCGCCAGCTCTGAAATCCGTTGGGCCGGCCCTCAGTGAACGGCGAGTTGGCGAACAGCGCCGTCGACAGCGGCTGCAGCTTCAGCGACACCTGCATCTTGCGGCGCATGTCGGCCTCGCTCTCGAAGTCGAGATTCACCTGGATGGTGCAGGTGCGGTACATCATGTCGAGGCCCTTGGTGCCGACCTTGGGCATGTAGCGGGTCATGATCTCGTAGCGCGACTTTGGCATTTTTGGCGTCTCGGCCAGCGACCATTTCGGGCTGCCGCCGAGCCCGAGGAAGCGGATGCCCATCGGCTCGGCGATCTCGCGCACCTGCGCCAGATGCGCATTGCCCTCGCGGCAGGTCTGGTGGATCGTTTCCAGCGGCGCGCCGGACAGTTCGAATTGGCCGCCGGGCTCCAGCGAAATCGCGCCCCGGCCGGTCGGCTCGACCAGGCCGATGATGCGGCCGGCATCCATGATCGGATCCCAGCCGAGTTTTTCCTGCATGCCCTCAAGAATGGCGCGGATGCCGTGCTCGCCGCCATAGGGCACCGGCGCATTGCCGTCGACATAGAATGGAAATTTCTCGTGTTCGGTGCCGATGCGCCATTTGTCGCGCGGCTTGTTGCCTTCAGCCAGGTGCTCGACAAGCTCGTCGACGCCTTCGATCGGCCGGAAATCGGTTGTGTCGCGCGCCATTACAAGTCCTCTAGCACATGACCCCGAAAATCGGCTTCGATTTTCGGAAAGGATCATGTGCCCAATCAAGTGCTACAGCGTCCTTTGCGCGTCCGAAAGGACGCGCGGCGCTGTAGGTGGTCGGACGACCGCCGGCGCTAGATGGACGAAATGTCAGTAGGCGATCAAGCGAAAAATCCTGAGCCACAGGGTAACTGGAATTGATTGGCTGCTTCTTCCTTCTCCCACAAGGCCCACAAGGGGAGAAGGGAAGTGCCTCACCAGTCTCCGATTGTCGCCTGTATCACCGCCAGCGCCGCCACAGCAGCCGTATCGGCGCGCAGGATGCGCGGACCGAGAGGAATCGCGGTTACGAAAGGCAGCTCCCGCAGCATCCTTCGTTCCTCGTCGGAAAATCCGCCCTCGGGGCCGACCAGCAGCCCGAGCTTCTTCTCCCGCACCGCCTGCAGCGCCGGCAGCGGATTGTTGGTGGAAGCATCCTCGTCGCAGAAGATCAACCGCCGCTCTTTGTCCCAGCCGGCCAGCAGGCGCTCGATTTTTTCCGCTTCGCGCACTTCCGGCACCGCAAGGATGCCGCATTGTTCGGCGGCCTCGACGACATTGGCGCGCAGCCGTTCGATGCCGGGCTTTGCCACCTGCGTGTGCTGGGTAATGACCGGCTGCAGGACGCCGGCGCCCATCTCGACCGCCTTCTGCACCAGATAGTCGAGCCGACCCTGCTTAAGCGGCGCAAAGCAGTAGACGAGATCGGGCAGCGGCGGCTGCGGCCGCTGCAATGCCAGCACCTTCAGCCGCACCGTCTTTTTGGACCTGGCGGCGATAGAAGCCGACCATTCGCCGTCGCGGCCGTTGAACAACAGGATTTCGGCGCCCTCGCCGAGCCGCAGCACATGCATCAGGTAATGGCCCTGCTGCGGGCTCGCCTCGAACTCGATATCCGGTCCGAGGTCGTCCGGCACGAACAGCCGCTGCATCTTGTAATTGGCGCGCATCGCCGAGGAATGGGCGAGCCGGCTCTTGGCGTCAAGTCTCGGCCGACGGATGCCACACTGGCAAATAGCCTTGCCTCAGCACGGCAACGGTGGTCGCCGGCGTGAGCAGGCGGATTGGACGGTCGGCAAAACCGCCGAACCCCACGGGATCGCCGTCCACCGGATCGCCCCCCACACGATCACCATAGCCTGCGAACGACCAGCGCAGCGCCTTGCCGCCGCGCATCGCATAGGCATTGCCGCCGTCCGCAACCATGGCGCCGTCCGGCAACCCGGCAAGCTCTTCTACGGATACGACCGGTGCCTGCCCACCCGACGCCGGCCGCTCCCTATGCAGCCGCTTGTCGACCTGCGGTGCGCGCGGCGCGGCAATGCCGAAGGCCATGCCGAAGCGCCGGACGAAGTCCCTGGCCCGCTCGCGCCGGCAGAAGAAGCAGGGCCGATGCCCGGCCGAGAGTGCGGTCACCTCGTCCAGGAAAAACAATTCGGTCCAGCCGGCCTTGCCCACCGATTGGTCGTCGCTTTGCCTGTTGCGGCCCATCGGCTCGCGCCGCACATCGCGGAATCCGCATACGCAGATGATCCAGGCCTGCAGCGCCCAGCGCTTTTTCAGCAGCGTCTTCGTTTCGGGGTCATGGATGATGCCGCGATTGCCCATGAACAGGCCGCGCTCCGGCACGGCGTGGATGACGCCGA
Source organism: Mesorhizobium sp. L48C026A00 (assembly GCF_000502375.1). Classification (NCBI taxonomy): domain Bacteria; kingdom Pseudomonadati; phylum Pseudomonadota; class Alphaproteobacteria; order Hyphomicrobiales; family Phyllobacteriaceae; genus Mesorhizobium; species Mesorhizobium sp. L48C026A00. The sequence continues at coordinate 118,547 of NZ_AYWU01000013.1, forward strand.
ACGGGTCGACCCGATTCTGCAGTGGCATAGCTTTCTCCCCGAATACGTATCTTGGCCGGAATGACGGCGGCATGATATCGCTCGTCGCATCGTTTTCATGTCAGCAGGTTTTCGATGCGGGTGCTGGTGGTCCAGAATTTCGACAGCGAGGGCCTTGGCCAGATCGGCGCAGCGCTTGTCGAGGCAGGCGCCGATATCGATCTGCGCCGGCCCTATGGTGGCGAGATGCTGCCGCAGGACAGCGCTGCGCACGACGCCATGGTCGTGCTCGGCGGCGCCCAGAATGCGCTGGACGACGAGATCTGCCCGTATTTTCCTGAATTGCTCGACCTGACGCGCGATTTCGCCGGCAAGGATCGCGCCGTGCTCGGTATCTGCCTTGGCAGCCAACTGGTGGCGCGCGCCTTCGGCGGCGAGAACCGGATCGGCGGCGCCTCGGAATTCGGCTGGCACAAGGTCTCGCTCACGCCGGCGGCGACGGCCGATCCGGTGCTCGCAGCGCTGCCCGAAAATTTCCCGATCTTCGAATGGCACGACGACACCTTTGTCTTGCCCGAAAATGCCGTGCGGCTCGCCGGCAACGAAGTCGCCGAGAACCAGGCGTTTCGCATCGGCCGTGCCGTCTATGGCTTTCAGTTCCATTTCGAGGCGGACGGGCCGATGGTCCGCGACTGGAGCGCATCCTTCGCATCGCTCATTGCCGAGCGGCACCCGGACTGGAGCGATCGGCTCGAGTACGAAATGGCCCGCCACGGAGCGGCTGCCGACGCCGCCGGGCTGGCCATCGCCCGCGCCTGGGTGGCGACGATCTGATCAGTCAGTACCGACGTTGCATATTTGGCACGCCGGCAAAAATCCGCTGTGGACAGCATGTTTCGTGCTTGGCTTGTGACCGCCCGCCACCCTAGAAGGCACGCGCTCTGCATCATCCGTGCAACGCGATGAACCTTTTGGGTCACCCGCGCGACACATCGCCGATACAGAACATGCCTAAAAGCAGCGAAATCGTCGAAACTTTGAGACGCTTTTCCGTTTCAACCCATTCGTAACCCACCCCGTGCACAGGTGCAGGAAGCTCAACAAGAGATGACGTCCGTGAAAGCAGCGCTTCTGTCCTTTGTCATGTTGTCGGCCATCTTCTTGTGCGGCCTCGGCACCTATGCCGGCGACGCAGCCAACAACCACAACGCCGTCGACGGCTACGGCGTCACCGCCGCGCTTCGCTAAGCGCTTTAACCCCTCTCGCCTGACACCACCAGGATACGCTTGTCGGCTCCGTCGACGACGAGCGCGCTGAGGTTTCCCGTCTGGTAGGCGAGCGTGTCGATATTGACGCGGTTGACCATCACCTCGGCCTCCGGCACCGGCGTGTGGCCATGCACCACGATTTTTGGATGCAGGCCGGAATGAGTGTGGAAGACATCGCGAATCCAGATCAGGTCCTGCGCACTCTGACTTTCCAGCGCAATGCCCGGCCGGATGCCGGCATGGCAGAAGAAGAAGTCGCCGAAGGTCAGTGAGAACGGCAGCGACTGCAGGAACTCGACATGGCTTTTCGGCACGGCCTCGACAAGTGCTGCATGGCCTTGCCGCAGTGCCGCCTCGGACCTGCCGAACCACGCGCCGCCACCTTCATTGAGCGCTACGCCATAGGATTGCGCGGTCTGGATGCCGCCGTAGCGCATGAAAAGCCCGTCCGCATCGGGAGTGTCGAGGAAGTCGAGGAAGCCGATGTCGTGGTTGCCGGCGAGCATCAGGTGGCGCGGGTCGCGTTTTCGCACTTCGATCAGGAAATCGATGACGCCCTTGGAGTCCGGGCCGCGGTCGACATAGTCGCCGAGATGGACGACACGCCAGTCGACCGGCCGCGCCTGGCTGATCTCGGCCGCAATCCGGCGGTACATGGCGGCGAGCAGGTCGAGCCGGCCATGCACGTCGCCGACCGCATAGATGCGCATGCCTTCCGGTCCGCGCGCGTCGAGAAAGTGGATGCCGAGGGCAGTCAATGCTTCCATCTCCGTGATCATGCCGCCACGGGAGTCTAACGCCGAAGCTGATCCTTGCCCATGTCAGTCACCAGACGCTTTCCGCACAGTGCCAGCGTTATGTCCATCTCCTTGCGGATGATTTCCAAGGCTTTGGTGACACCATCCTTGCCGAGCGCGCCGAGGCCGTAGAGGAAAGGCCGGCCGATATAGGTGCCCTTGGCGCCGAGACACAGCGCCTTCAACACGTCCTGGCCAGAGCGGATGCCGCCATCCATATGCACTTCGATCGTGTCGCCGACCGCGTCGGCGATTTCTTCCAGCACCGAAATCGACGACGGCGCGCCGTCGAGCTGGCGTCCGCCATGATTGGAGACGATGATCGCGTCCGCGCCGGTCTTGGCCGCCATCAGCGCGTCCTCCTTGTCGAGGATGCCCTTCAGGATCAGCTTGCCGCCCCAGCGCTCTTTGATCCAGGCGACGTCCTTCCACGACAGATGCGGATCGAATTGCTCCGTCGTCCACGACGACAGCGAGGTGAGGTCGCCGACGCCCTTGGCGTGGCCGACGATGTTGCGAAAAGTCCGGCGCTTGGTGCCGGCCATGCCAAGGCACCAGCCCGGCCTGGTCGCCACCTGCCAGACATGCTTCGGCGTGAAGCGCGGCGGCGCCGACAGCCCGTTGCGGATGTCCTTGTGGCGCTGGCCGAGGATCTGCAGGTCGAGCGTCAGCACCAGCGCCGAGCACTTCGCCGCCTTCGCCCTGTCGATGAGACTGAGGACGAAATCCTTGTCGCGCAGCACATAGAGCTGGAACCAGAACGGCTTCCTGGTCACCGACGCGACATCCTCGATCGAGCAGATGCTCATCGTCGACAGCGTGAACGGCACGCCGAATTCCTCCGCCGCCTGCGCCGCCAGCATCTCGCCGTCGGGGTGCTGCATGCCGGTCATGCCGGTCGGCGCCAGCGCCACCGGCATCGCCACCTTATCGCCGATCATGGTCGATTCCAGCGAGCGGTTGCTCATGTCGACCAGCACGCGCTGGCGGAACTTGATCTTTTGGAAATCCTCCTCATTGGCCCGGTAGGTGCTTTCGGTCCATCCACCGGAATCGGCATAGTCGAAGAACATCTTCGGCACGCGGCGGCGCGCCAGGTCCTTGAGATCGGCGATGGTGAGGATCATGCTCATGGGCTTCCCGCTGATGGTTCGCTAATTCGTCGCAATTCTTGCCGGCGCTCACGAGCGTTTCCGTGCCGGCTCGCTGTCGCCGGCTTCGGAGCGCTGCATCAGCCTCAGCCGCGACACGCGTTGCCAGTCGCCGCTGCGCTCGGCCTCGGCCATGGTGCGTTCGACATGGCTGATGTGGTCCATCGCCGCCTGCCGTGCGGCCGCCGGATCGCCGGCCTTGACCGCCGCGTAGATCGCCCGGTGCTGCGAAAGCAGCGCTTCGCGCGCGCCCGGCACGTTGAACACCAGGAGCCGGTTCTGGAACACGCCCTCCGACAGCAGCCGGTAGCACGAGCGCAGCGTGTGCAACAGGATGATGTTGTGCGCGCATTCGCAGATCGCGTGGTGGAACTCGACGTCGATTTCCGCCTCGTCGTCGAAATTGCCGGTCCGGTGCGCCTCGTCCATGCGCGCCATGATGCGGTCGAGCAGCGCCAGGTCGTCTGACGTGGCGCGCCGCGCCGCGTACTCGGCCGCCACCGCCTCGATCTCGCGGCGGTATTCCAGATAGTCGGTCGCCGCCTTGCGATGCATGGAGATCAGGTCCGTCACCGGCTTGGTGAACAGCTGGCCGATGACATCGGCGACATGGGTGCCGCCGCCGGGCCGGGTCGTCAAAAGCCCGCGCCCCTCCAGCGCCTTCAGCGCATCGCGCAGGATCGGCCGCGACACCTCGAACCGGCGCGCCAGCTCGCGCTCGCCCGGCAGCCTGTCGCCGGTGCGCAGAACACCTTCGAGTATCAGACTCTCGATCTGCTGCACCACCTCGTCGGCGGTGCGGGAATGCTCGATCCTGGAGAAAATGTCGCTCAACGGGGATGGCCTGGGGGATTGTACCGGTGTCGCGCAGGATAAAGCCTGTGTCGGCAACTGGTCAAATTATTTATCCAGTTCGCCCACTTGGCCGGGTCCGACGTCGTCCCGGCCTATCGCTTTCGGCTAATTTGTCGTTTGCGTGCCCCGGCAATTGGCTCTAGAGGGACGCGAGTGCACCAGGCCCGGGGGACCAGCCGTGGCAGATGACCCGTCCAATCTCGAATTCCAGCCGCGCGTCGAAGGCAGCGTCATGGGCTTTCCCGCGCATGAGGGACGGCCTGGCGCGCTCGGCGAGGTTCACGCTCGTCCGCATCCGCTGGTCGAGAAACCGCGCGTGCTGGTGCAGCTTTCGTTCATGACCGAAGCCGGCTCCGGCGTCGACCAGGCGGTGCTTTCCGAACTGTCGCGGCGCCTCGGCATCGCTGCGCCTGACCCTCATGCCCGCCACCACGCGATGAAGTGGGGCAAGGGCTCGCTGCGCTGGGAGCGGCATACGGAATTCTCCACCTATCTGTGGGAAGGACCGCTCTCCGAGAGCGGCCAGCGCCAGGAAGGTTCGCCTTTCGGCAACGGCTTTTCGCCGCCGGGAACGGTGATTTCCGGCATCAGGCTCGAAATCCGCAAATGGACGCAGGCGAGCGAAAGGCTGATCGCCGGCTTCGACCCGACCAGCCTGTGCTATTCGCTGGTCGAGCGCGGCAACGCCGCCATTGTCACCGATTTCCGCCAGGACGGTGACGGCATGACCCGCATGCTGGTGCTCGACCGCGGCCTGACGCCGGCACGGACCGGCGCGCTGGCGCAGCGGCTGAGGATCTCGAAACCTACCGCACGCTGGCCATGCTTGGCCTGCCGCTGGCGCTGATGCTGTCCGGTCGCGCCCGCCGCATCGAAGACAGGCTGGCGCAGACCACACTGGAAATGAAGGTCGCCGAAACCCGCGACAACCAGACGCTGCTTGCCGATCTGACCGAGCTTGCCGCCGAACTGGAGGCCGATGCAGCCTCAAGCCTCTATCGCTTCGGCGCCAGCCGCGCCTATGACGGCATCGTCCGCGAACGGCTGGAGGCGCTGGAGGAAGAGGCGGTGCCCGGCTACGACACCTGGGGCGGCTTCCTGCAGCGCCGCGTCGCCCCAGCCATGCGCACCTGCCGTTCGGTCGAAGAGCGTCAGGCCAATCTGTCGACCAAGCTCACCCGCGCCACCACGCTGCTGCGCACCTGGGTCGACGTCGAGGTCGAGAAGCAGAACCGCGACCTGCTGGCGTCGATGAACAACCGCGCCCGCCTGCAATTGCGGCTGCAGCAGACGGTGGAGGGTCTCTCGGTCGCCGCCGTCTCCTACTACGTCGTCGGGCTCATCGGCTATCTCGCCAAGGGCGCCTCGATCTTCGGCCATGCCGTCGCGCCCGAGGTCGTCACCGCCGCCTCGGTGCCGCTCGCCATCCTGCTGGTCTGGTGGGGCGTGCGCCGAGTGCGCCGCCTGCACTCCGAACCCGCCAAGCCGGCAGGCGAGTAGGCAGGCAATCTCCCACCTTGAGGGGAGATGTCGCCGAAGGCGACAGAGGGGTCGTCTCGCATGGAGCGCCAACCCCGTTTCGCGGCCGGACACGACGTCGGCGATTTACGTGAGACGCCCCCTCTGGCCGCCATCTCCCCCTCGAGGGGGGAGAAAGTCAGCGCTTCCCTCTCGCCGACCCGCGCAAGATCGTCCCGGTATCGGCTTCCCTTTCGGCCAAAGCAGGATTTGCAACAAGCGCCTGCCGCTGGTAAAAGATTTTTACCAGTCGATCGAAGGAACTGTCGATGTCCGGCCTGCTGATGCCGAAGCCAGACGACGCCACGATGCGCCGGCGCGACGAGATCGTCGCCGATATGCGCATCATCGTGCCCGGCGAGGGCGTCGTCGACGCGGCCAATTCGATGCGCGCCTTCGAGAGCGACGGCCTCACCGCCTATCGGCAGTTGCCGCTGGTCGTGGTGCTGCCAGAAACGGTGGCGCAGGTCTCGCGCGTGCTGAAATATTGCAACGACCGCAACATCCGCGTCGTGCCGCGCGGTTCCGGCACCTCGCTGTCAGGCGGCGCGCTGCCGCTGGAAGACGCCGTGCTGTTGGTGATGAGCCGCTTCAACCGCATCCTCGAGATCGATTTTCCCAACCGCACCGTCGTCGCCCAGCCGGGCGTCACCAATCTCGGGATCACCACCGCCGTCGAGCAGGAGGGCTTTTATTACGCCCCCGATCCATCTTCCCAGATCGCCTGCTCGATTGGCGGCAATGTCGCGGAGAATTCCGGCGGCGTGCATTGCCTCAAATACGGCCTCACCGCCAACAATGTGCTCGGGATCGAGATGGTGCTGATGAACGGCGAGGTGGTGCGGCTCGGTGGCAAGCATCTCGACGCGGAAGGCTACGACCTGCTCGGGGTGATGACCGGTTCCGAAGGGCTGCTCGGCGTCGTCACCGAGGTTACCGTGCGCATCCTGAAGAAGCCGGAGACGGCGCGCGCGCTGCTGATCGGCTTCCCGACCAGCGAGCAGGGCGGCCAATGCGTCGCCGACATCATCGGCGCCGGCATCATCCCGGGCGGCATGGAGATGATGGACCGCCCGGCGATCCATGCTGCCGAGGATTTCGTCCATGCCGGCTATCCCCTGGATGTCGAGGCGCTGCTGATCGTCGAACTCGACGGGCCGGGCGTCGAGGTCGATCATCTGATCGGCCTGGTTGAGGCAATCGCCTATAGGAACGGCTCGACCACATGCCGCATCTCGCAATCGGAGCAGGAGCGGCTGAGTTTCTGGGCCGGCCGCAAGGCGGCCTTTCCGGCGGTCGGCCGCATCTCGCCGGACTATTACTGCATGGACGGCACCATCCCGCGCAAGGAACTGCCGCGCGTCCTGCACGGCATGCGGGAACTCTCCGAAAAATACGGGCTCGGCGTCGCCAATGTATTCCATGCCGGCGACGGCAATCTGCATCCGCTGATCCTCTACGACGCCAACGTGCCGGGCGAGCTCGACAAGGCGGAAAGTTTCGGCGCCGACATCCTGCGGCTTTGCGTCAAGGTCGGCGGCGTGCTGACCGGCGAGCACGGCGTCGGCGTCGAGAAGCGCGACCTGATGCCGGAAATGTTCAACCAGATCGACCTCGACCAGCAGATGCGGGTCAAATGCGCATTCGACCCCAACCATCTGCTCAACCCGGGCAAGGTGTTTCCGCAGCTTCGCCGCTGCGCTGAACTCGGACGCATGCACGTGCATCGCGGCCAGACGGCGTTTCCGGATATTCCGAGGTTTTGATGGTAGCGTCGCGGAATGGCGGTTCCTCGACCCCGCAAAGCGGGGCAGAGGCGGCTCGGGCAAAGCCCGAGACGGAGAGGGGGTCTGCGGCCGATGTGCGCCCAGGACAGCGATGACCACCTTCACCGCCGCCACCACCGCCGAAACTCTCGCCACTGTCGCCTGGGCGGCGGCGGAAGAAACGCCGCTCGAAATCCTCGGCCATGGCTCCAAGCGTGGCATCGGCCGTCCGCTGCAGACCGAGCACACGCTCGACCTGTCGAAACTGTCAGGCGTGACGCTCTACGAGCCGGCTGAACTGGTGCTGTCAGGAAAGGCCGGCACGCCGCTCGCCGAGATCGAAAAATTACTTGCCGAAAACGGCCAGCAACTCGCTTTCGAACCACTGGATTATGGCCCGCTGCTCGGCGGCGAAAAGGGAAAAGGCACGATCGGCGGCGTACTGGCCGCGAACCTTTGCGGTCCGCGCCGGCTGAAGGCGGGGGCGGCGCGCGACCATATTCTTGGCATTGCAGCGGTTTCGGGGCGTGGCGAGGCGTTCAAATCGGGCGGCCGCGTGGTCAAGAACGTCACCGGCTATGACCTGTCCAAGCTCATGGCCAACAGCTGGGGCACGCTTGCCGTTCTTACCGACGTCACCTTCAAGGTGCTGCCCGCTGCCGAGACCGAAGTCACGCTGGCTGTGCGCGGCCTGCTCGACGATCATGCCGCGGCCGCTATGGCGCTGGCGCTCGGTTCCAGCGCCGAAGTGTCGAGTGCTGCCCATCTTCCCGAACGCGTTGCCGCACGGGTCGCTGGCGGCGGTCTCGGCAGCACCGCTGCGACATTGCTGCGCGTCGAGGGGTTCGGCCCGTCGGTCGCCTACCGCATCGCAGCGCTGAAAGATCTGCTCGGAAATGCCGGCCCGCTCGAGGAAATCTCGGGCGAGACTTCGCATTCGGTCTGGCGCGATATCCGCGATTGTGCGCCGTTTGCCGACGGCCTGGAAAAGCCGGTGTGGCGCGTGTCGATGGCGCCGGCGCAAGGCCACCAGATGGTGCTGGCGCTGCGCATGCAGGCGGCCGTCGATGCCTTTTATGACTGGCAGGGCGGACTGATCTGGCTGCGCATGGAGCATGGCGATCCCGAAGCCGATCTTCTGCGAGCAGTGGTGAGACAGTATGGCGGCGGCCATGCGACGCTGGTGCGCGCCGCCCCTTCGCATCGCGCCGCTGTGCCGGTGTTCGAGCCGCAGGCGCCGCACCTGGCAGCATTGTCGGCGCGGCTCAAAGCCGAATTCGATCCGAAGGCGATCCTCAACCCCGGCCGCATGGCTTAGGAGGTACGAGATGCAGACCAATTTCTCAGCTGCCCAGCTTGCCGATCCGCATGTCGCGGAATCGGAAAAGATCCTGCGCAAATGCGTGCATTGCGGCTTCTGCACGGCCACCTGCCCGACCTATGTGACGCTTGGCAACGAACTGGATTCGCCGCGCGGGCGGATCTACCTGATCAAAGACATGCTGGAGAACGGCCGACCGGCCGACAAGCAGATCGTCACCCATATCGACCGTTGCCTGTCCTGCCTCGCCTGCATGACAACCTGCCCGTCGGGCGTCAACTACATGCATCTGGTCGACCACGCCCGCGTCCATATCGAGGAAACCTACAAGCGGCCGCTGCCCGATCGGCTGACGCTCGCCATGCTGGCCTTGGTCCTGCCTTATCCCTCGCGGTTTCGCGCTGCGCTCAAGCTGGCAAAGCTCGGCCAGCCATTCGCCGGATTGCTAGAAAAGCTCCCGGCGCTGAAGGCGCTGGGTGCGATGCTCAAGCTCGCCCCGGCGTCGGTTGCTGCGGCCTCGCCAATGGCTTCACCAGGCATTCATGCCGGGCAGGGCACGAGCAAAAATGGCCGCGTCGCCATCCTTACCGGCTGCGCGCAGTCCGTGCTCGATCCCGCCATCAACGACACGACGATCGCGCTGCTGACGCGGCTCGGCGTCGAGGTCGTGGTTCCCGAGGGCGAGGGCTGCTGCGGCGCGCTGGTGCATCACATGGGCCGCGAGGCGGCAGCCCTTGCCTCGGCCAGGCGCAATATCGACGCCTGGACGCGCGCCATCGACCAAGGCGGGCTGGATGCCATCGTCATCACTGCGTCGGGCTGCGGCACCACCATCAAGGATTATGGTTTTATGCTGCGCCTCGATCCCGCCTATGCCGACAAGGCGGCGCGGGTGTCGGCGCTGGCCAGGGACATCACCGAATATCTGGCAAGCATCGATCTGCCCGAGCCGGTGCGCAAGCCCGGCACCATCGTCGCCTATCACTCCGCCTGCTCGATGCAGCACGGCCAGAAAATCACCCGCCAGCCGAAGGAGCTTCTGGCCAAAGCCGGCTTCGTCGTGCGCGAGCCGCGCGAGGGGCATTTGTGCTGTGGCTCGGCCGGCACTTACAACATTTTGCAATCGGAGATTTCGGCTCAACTGCGTGACCGCAAGGTGAGAAATATCGAGGCGACCGGTGCTGAAATCGTCGCCACCGGCAACATCGGCTGCATCACCCAGATTGCGTCCGCCGCGAAACTGCCGGTGGTGCACACGATAAAGCTGCTCGACTGGGCCTATGGCGGGCCGCAGCCGAAGGGCGTTCCGGACAGCAGAGCAGCCGTTGCGCCGGAGTGATCCACCGGCGCTGCCGGCTTATTCCGCTGCGAGCTTGTCCACCACGCCATAGGTCGCATGGTAGCGCGCGCGCTGCCGGCTGAGCGCCACCATCGTGTTGCGCAAAAGAATCGCCACGGTGATCGGGCCGACGCCGCCCGGCACCGGCGTGATCCAGGACGCCACATGCTTGACGCTCTCGGCGTCGACGTCACCGACGATGCGGCTCTCCCCGTCCGGTCCGATCTCGGAATTGATGCCGATGTCGATGACGGCCGCACCGGGCTTGACCATGTCGGCCTTGATCAGCCGCGGCTTGCCGACGGCGACGAACAGAGCATCGGCACGCCGCGCATGCGCGGCCACCGAGCGCGTCATGTGGTGGCACACCGTCACCGTCGCGCCCTCGCTCATCAGCAGGAAGGCGATCGGCTTGCCGACGATCTCGGAGTGACCGACGATGACGACCTCGAGCCCCTTGAGATCGAGACCGGTTTCCCTGAGCAGTTCGACCGAAGCGGCGGCCGTGCAGGGTGCGAGGTCGAGCTGGTTGTAGACGATGTTGCCGATCGAGGCCGGATGCATGCCCTCGACGTCCTTGAGCGGATGCACCGCCGCTTGCAGCGTCTTGATCGGGATATGCACCGGCACCGGCCGCTGGATGATGATGCCGGTGACGCGCGGATCGGCGTTCAGGCCATGGATCGCCGCTTCGAGTTCGCCGGCGGTGATGTCGGCGGCAAACCGCCTTTCCTCGAAGCCGATACCGGCCAGTGCCGCCTTGGCGCGCTGGTTGCGCACATAGACATCGACTGCAGCCGTGTCGCCGACGGTGATCGATATCAGTTTGGCCGGAAAGCCTTCGGCGGTGGCGATCGCTGCATCCTCGCGCACCGAGGCGATGATGCGTCGGGCGACCGGACCGCCCCGGAGATAGCGGCTGTCATCGGACAGGGACATTGTGCTAGGCCTTTGTCTGGAAGCGTTGCAGCCGACATAGCAAAATACCGAGGAGAATGGCAGCGAGAATGCGAACCGCCATGCCGCGGGCGCGACGTACCACCCGACCCTGCCAAACTATCCTATGGCGTCCCGGAAACAGAAAGGGCAGCGCGGATTGCCGCACTGCCCTTTCGTGACCGACCGTATCCCCACACGGCCCGTCCCCCGTATTCTGATGATCCCGAGACTTCTTGACAGACTCGGCAACAAAATCAACCGCAGATTACATCACCACAACCGTCGTGCCAACATCGACCCGCTCATAGAGATCGACGACGTCCTCGTTGCGCATGCGAATGCAGCCCGACGACACCGCGCCGCCGATCGTCCATGGCTGGTTGGTGCCATGGATGCGGTAGAGCGTCGAGCCGAGATAAAGCGCGCGCGCGCCGAGCGGGTTCTCGACGCCACCGGCGACATAGGTCGGCAGATAACGGCCGTTGGCGGCCTCGCGCGAGATCATCTGCGCCGGCGGTCGCCATTCGGGCCAGACCTTCTTCTGCGAGATCTTGTGCTTGCCGGCCCATTCGAAGCCCGGCTTGCCGGTGCCGACGCCATAGCGCCGCGCCTTGCCGTTGTTCTCGACCAGATAGAGGAAATTCTCCCGCGTATCGATAACGATCGTGCCCGGCTTCTCCGGGCCGTCATAGGCGACTTCCTGCGGCAGATAGATCGGGTTGATCTGCGGGCGCGCGATAATGCGCTTCTTTGACGGCGCCTGCACCGCCGCTGTGTGCAGCTGAGCCGGTTGCGCCTGCCGCTGAGAACGGCGCTGCGGCTTTTGCATCTCTTGCCGGTTCTGGCGGACGATGCCTGGCGCGCGGCCAAGCTGCAGCACCCAGGGCGCCGAAAGGTCGGGGCTCACCATCACCGGCGGCCTGTCGGCATAGCGGTCGTTGGCGCTGGAGGATGTAGCGGCAGTGGCCAGCACAGCTGCGGCGCCGAGCAGCGGGAACAAAAATGTCTTCATCGGAACGCACCCTGATCGTCGAACATGCTGGGGCGCTCAAGCGTCCCCGATGTCGCGAACATTGGGCGCGGAGCAGCAACCGAAATGTGAATCGGAATGCGTAAAATGCTGCATTGTCAGTAAAGCTTTCGGTGTGGTTACCGGCCGGTTCAGGAATCTGGTAAAGCCGCGGTAAAGGCAGCGCTGAGGCGCATTAACAAATGGAATTCCGCCATGGATGAGAAGACAGGCCTGCTCGCTGGACCCGATGGTATCGCGCGCTGCTTCTGGCACGGCAATCTGCCGGACTATTTGCACTACCACGATCACGAATGGGCCCGGCCGGTCGACGACGACCGCAGGCTGTTCGAAAAGATCTGCCTCGAAGGCTTTCAGTCGGGCCTGTCCTGGCTGACCATATTGCGCAAGCGCGAGAATTTTCGCGAGGCGTTCGCCGGCTTCGATATCGACAGGATCGCCGCCTTCACCGAACAGGATGTCGAGCGCCTGCTCGGCAATGCCGGCATCATTCGCCACCGCGGCAAGATCGTCTCGACCATCAACAACGCCAGGCGCGCGCGTGAATTGGCCGACGAGGCCGGCTCGCTGGCGGCCTGGTTCTGGAAGTTCGAACCCGGCCCGGACGAACGGCCCGAAATCGTCGATCTCGCCCATCTGCGCGCCAATCCGACCACGGTAGTCTCGGTGCGGATTTCGAAGGAGCTGAAGAAACGCGGCTGGAGCTTTGTCGGCCCGACGACCGTCTACGCCTTCATGCAGGCCATGGGGCTGGTCAACGACCATCTCGAAGGCTGTGTCTGCCGCGAGCAGGTCGAGGTGGAGCGCAAGGCGTTCAAAAGGCCGAAGTAGCTCCCTTCTTTTTCCTTCTCCCACACGGGGAGAAGGCAAGGGGGAGCTTAAAAACTCAAGCGCCGCCGGCGCCCGCCAGAAAGAGCCCGGCAACGATAGCCGCTATCGTGGCAAAAGCCGGATAGATCACGAGCAGGCTGGTCAGCAGCGCATCGCGCATGGTCGGCCCCGTACGCTTGTCTGCGGCAACCTCGAACGGTCCCGCCATTTGGGCTGCAGGTCCCGGTGCATGATGATCGGCCGGGCGCAACTGGGCGGGCAGTTCGCGGGTGCTGCTGTCGATGATGTCGAATTTCCGCGCCAAGGTCATGGCCCGAACCCCTTGTTTCGGCGCGCTTTATCGGCTGCGATTGTGTCGGCACGATGCCGCGCTTATGGCGAAATTGTTTCAGCTTCTTGCCTTCTCCCGCACGGGGAGAAGGCAGGGAGCAAACCCTTGCCGCGCCAAGCCCCATCGGTTAGGACACGCCCACTCGAAACAAGTCAGCTTTACCTAGCGAAAAGACCCATGCCATGGCCGACAAATCGGAAAAGATGAAAGCGCGGCTGCCGCGCGGGCTTGTCGATCGCGGCGCTGAGGATATCCGTGCCGTCGAGAAGATGATGGCGACGATCCGCTCGGTCTATGAGCTGTACGGCTTCGAGCCGGTCGACCAGCCGCTGATCGAATACACCGATGCGCTGGGCAAATTCCTGCCCGATCAGGATCGGCCGAACGAGGGTGTGTTCTCCTTCCAGGACGACGACGACCAGTGGCTGTCGCTGCGCTACGATTTGACCGCGCCGATGGCCCGTTTTGTCGCTGAAAACTTTGAGCGCCTGCCGAAACCCTATCGCAGCTACCGCTCCGGCTGGGTGTTCCGCAACGAAAAGCCCGGCCCTGGCCGCTTCCGCCAGTTCATGCAGTTCGACGCCGACACGGTCGGCACGCCAGGTGTCGCGGCCGACGCCGAAATGGCGATGATGATGGCCGACGTGATGGAAGCGCTCGGCATCAAGCGCGGCGACTACGTCATTAGGGTCAACAATCGCAAGGTGCTCGACGGCGTGCTGGAGGCGATCGGCCTTGGCGGCGACGAGAATGCTGGGCGCCGGTTGCAGGTGCTGCGCGCGATCGACAAGCTGGACAAGTTTGGACCGGAAGGCGTCAAGCTTTTGCTGGGCAAAGGTCGCTGGGACGGCGGTAAAGAGGGCGAGGGGGATTTTACAAAGGGGGCTGGGCTAGACGAAGTTCAAGCAGCGTTCATTGTCGCCGTCGTTCTTCACAACCAACACGTCGAGGCTGGGCTCAAAAACGATGTAGGAAAATGGAACAGGGTACTTGAGGCCAACCCCACCGCCGAAGCGGGATTTGCTGAACTCAAAGAGATTGAAGCGCTTGTCCTGGCTGCCGGCTATGGTCCAGACCGCATTCGCATAGACCCCTCCGTCGTCCGCGGCCTCGAATATTACACCGGCCCGGTCTATGAAGCCGAACTGCTGGCCGAAATTCCCAACGAAGAGGGAAAAATCGTCCGCTTCGGCTCGGTCGGCGGTGGCGGGCGCTATGATGGCCTCGTCTCGCGCTTTCGCGGCGAGCCGGTGCCGGCGACCGGCTTTTCCATCGGCGTTTCCAGGCTGATGACGGCGCTGAAGAACCTCGGCAAGCTCGATACATCAGACGTGATCGCGCCGGTCGTCGTGCTCACCATGGACAAGGACACCGAAAGTCTCGGCCGCTACCAGAAAATGGTGGCCGAGCTGCGCGCCGCCGGCATCCGCTCCGAAATGTATCTCGGCGGCGCCGGCATGAAGGCGCAGCTCAAATATGCCGACCGCCGCGGCAGCCCGGTCGCCATCATCCAGGGCGGCGACGAGCGGGCGAAAGGCGAGGTGCAGATCAAGGACCTGATCGAGGGCGCCCGGATGTCGGCGGAGATTGTGGACAACGCCGAATGGCGCTCCGCGCGTCCGGCGCAGGTGACGGTGGCGGAAAGCGATCTGGTTGGCGAGGTAAGAAAGATACTGGCGGCACAGGCGGCCGACCGTGCGAAGGGCGGCGCGTGAACACCCCCCTCTGGCCTGCCGGCCATCTCCCCCTCAAGGGGGGAGATTGGCAGCCGTACCGCCGGCACTTACCTTTCAACCTTGAAAATAGGGCGAAGGCTGCGACGAGACTAATCTCCCCCCTTGAGGGGGAGATGGCCGGCAGGCCAGAGGGGGGTGCCTCGCACCCAACCGATCAATGACCTCCCGCTACCCCGCCATCGCATCAGACATCACAAAACTCTTCGCCGCGCGCAACACGCATGCGGTCGAGGTGGCGGTGCTGCAGCCGGCCGACCCGTTCCTCGATATGGCCGGCGAGGATTTGCGCCGGCGTATTTTCCTCACCGAAAGCGAGACCGGACAGACGCTTTGCCTGCGGCCGGAGTTCACCATCCCGGTCTGCCTCGACCACATTGCCAGTCAAGCCGGCACGCCGCGCCGCTATTCCTATCTCGGCGAGGTGTTTCGCCAGCGCCGCGAGGGCGGAAACGAGTTTTTCCAGGCCGGCATCGAGGATCTCGGCGACGGCGACATCGCACAGGCCGATGCCCGATCGCTGGCCGATGCGCATGCGCTGCTTTCGCTGGTGCTGCCGGGCCAGGAACCAACGATCACGCTCGGCGACCAGACTGTTTTCGAGGCGGTGCTCGCCGCACTCGGCCTGCCGCGCGGCTGGCGCATGCGGCTGGCCCGCGCCTTCGGTTCGGCGGCGATGCTGGAGGCAGCGCTGGCCGACCTCGCCAATCCGCCGCGCAACGGCCAGCTTGCCGGCGCGGTCGCAGCCCTTGTCCTCGACGGCAATCTGGAAGCGCTTTCCTCGCACATCGCCGGCGGCATGGAACAGGCGGGTCTGTCGGCGTCGGCCGGACGGTCGCCGACCGAGATTGCGCGGCGCTTGATCGAAAAGGCCGAGCTGCGCAGCGTCAGGCTGTCGAACGAGGCATTTTCGGCGCTTAAGGATTTTCTGGCGATCGATGTGACGCTCGACGGCGCGGCAAAAGCGCTCGAAACCTTCGCAGCCGGCGCCGGCGTTTCGCTGGGCGCGGCGCTGGAGAATTTTTCAGCTCGCGCCAAGGCGATCGAAGCGCTTGGCCTGTCCACGGCAAAAATCCGCTACGACGCCGCCTTTGGCCGTCCGCTCGATTACTACACGGGCCTGGTCTTCGAGATCGCGGCGGAAAACGGTGACCGGCCGCTGGCCGGCGGCGGCCGCTATGACCGGCTGCTGACGTTGCTCGGCGCGAAAACGCCGATCCCCGGCGTCGGCTTTTCCGTCTGGCTCGACCGCATCGAAGCGTTGCGGGAGAAGGCGCAATGATCACGCTGGCGATTCCATCGAAGGGCCGGCTCAAGCAGCAGGCGCTGGAGGTGCTGGCCAAGGCCGGGCTTGCCGTCAGCCTGCCCGGCGACGAGCGCAAGTATCGCGCCCGCATCGAAGGCGTGGAAGCGGTCGAGGTGGCGTTCCTGTCGGCCTCGGAAATCGCAGGCGAAATCGGCCAGGGCTCGGTCGACCTCGGCATCACCGGCGAGGATCTGTTGCGCGAAAGCCTCGCCGATTGGGCGGCGCGCGCTGAGATCGTCGCCCGCCTCGGTTTCGGCAATGCCGATGTCGTGGTGGCGGTGCCCGACATCTGGCTCGACGTCGATACGATGGCCGACCTCGACGATGTCGCCGCCGATTTCCGCCAGCGCCACGGCAGGCGGCTCAGGATAGCCACAAAATACTGGCGGCTGACGCAGCAGTTTTTTTCGCAAAAGCACGGCATCCAGGTCTATCGCATCGTCGAGAGCCTCGGCGCCACCGAAGGCGCGCCGGCGGCGGGTTTGGCCGATGTCGTCGTCGACATCACCACGTCAGGCTCGACGCTGCGCGCCAATCACCTGAAGATTTTGGCGGACGGCGTCATCCTGCGCTCGCAGGCCTGCCTGGTTGCATCGCGGAAGCCGCGTGCGGCGGCCGACGAGGCTGTCATGCGCGGCATCGCGGCGAAGATGGGTGCCTTCCCTCCCCCTTGAGGGGAGGGTGGACAGCCGCCGAAGGCGGATGGACGGGTGGGGTCGTTGCGGCAGTGCTCGACGCGAGACGACCCCACCCGCCTCGCTTCGCGAGGCACTCTGCCCTCAAGGGGGAGGCATTGCGCTCCAGTACCCTCAACGGGATTTCCACCACCCCGGCAGGCTGATAGACTCGGGTCGCCTGCGGAGGAGACGGCGATGCCGATCAATCTCGACGAGTTGAAGAATGCCACCAGCCTGCGCGGCCGTCGCCCGGGCAATGGGGCCACGTTTGTCGCGCCGGTCGACGGCAGGGCGCATGTGTCGGGCGAGCGCACCGTGCCGCTGCTGCAGCAAACGATCCCGGCGCTGCTTTCGGACACAGTCAGCAAATACGGCACGCTCGATGCCGCCGTCTTCGTCGACCAGGACAAGCGCTTCACCTGGAGCGAACTTTCAGACACGGTGGACGCGCTGGCCGCAGGCTTCCTGGCTCTCGGCCTGGCAAAAGGCGACCGCGTCGGCATCTGGTCGCCGAACCGCTGGGAGTGGCTGGTGACGCAATTCGCCACCGCCCGCATCGGCCTGATCCTGGTCAACATCAACCCGGCTTATCGGCTGGCC
Organism: Mesorhizobium sp. L48C026A00; assembly: GCF_000502375.1. NCBI lineage: Bacteria > Pseudomonadati > Pseudomonadota > Alphaproteobacteria > Hyphomicrobiales > Phyllobacteriaceae > Mesorhizobium > Mesorhizobium sp. L48C026A00. The sequence continues at coordinate 135,989 of NZ_AYWU01000013.1, forward strand.
GAACTCGACTATGCGCTGAACAAGGTCGCTTGCCGAGCGCTGGTCACGGCCGTCAAATTCAAGAGCTCCGACTATCTCGGCATGATCGAGACGCTGGCGCCGGAGATCGCGACGGCGACACCGGGCGAGCTCGATGCGAAAAAATTGCCGGCGCTAAAAATCGTCATCCGCATGGGCGAGGAGCATTCCCCCGGCATGCTCAATTTCACCGACGTGCTGGCGATGGGCGGGCGCGACGAGCATGATAGCCTCGACCGGATCTCCGAGGGGCTGAAACCCGGCGATGCCATCAACATCCAGTTCACCTCAGGCACGACAGGCGCGCCCAAGGGCGCGACGCTGACCCACAACAACATCGTCAACAACGGCAATTTCGTCACCTTGGCGATCAGGCTCACCGTCGAGGACCGGCTGTGCATCCCGGTGCCGCTCTATCACTGCTTCGGCATGTCGATGGGCACGATCGGCTGCGTCACCAAGGGCGCGACAATGGTTTTCCCGGGCGAGGGGTTTGATGCCGGCGCCACGCTGAGAGCGGTGGCGGGCGAGCACTGCACCGGCCTCTATGGCGTGCCGACCATGTTCGTCGGCCTGCTCGACCATCCGGATTTCGACACCTTCGATCTCACCAGCCTGCGCACCGGCATCATGGCCGGCTCGCCGTGCCCGATCGAGGTGATGAAGAAGGTAGTGTCACTGATGCACATGGCGGAGGTGACAATCGCCTATGGCATGACCGAGACCAGCCCGGTGTCGTTCCAGAGCAGCGTCGCCGACCCGCTGGAAAAGCGCGTCTCGACCGTCGGCCGCGTCCACCCGCATGTTGAGGTCAAGGCGATCGATGCCGATGGCGCGACCGTTGCGGTCGGCGCGCCGGGCGAACTCTGCACGCGCGGCTATTCGGTGATGAAGGGCTATTGGGACGACGAGGAAAAAACCCGCGAGGCGATCGATCCCGACGGGTGGATGCACACCGGCGACCTCGCCACCATCGACGCCGAGGGTTATTGCAACATCGTCGGCCGGGTCAAGGATATGGTCATCCGCGGCGGCGAGAACGTTTATCCGCGCGAGGTCGAGGAGTTCCTCTATCGCCATCCCAAGGTCAAGGAAGTGCAGGTGTTCGGCATTCCCGACCCGAAATATGGCGAGGAGCTTTGCGCCTGGATTGTGCTCAAGCCGAGCCAGATCGCCACCGAGCAGGAGATCAAGGCCTTCTGCGCCGGCCAGATCGCCCATTACAAGATCCCGCGCCACATCCGCTTTCGCACCGAATTGCCAATGACGGTGACCGGCAAGCCGCAGAAGTTTTTGATGCGCGAGGCGATGGTTGACGAACTGGGGCTGGTGACGCCGAAGACCGCCTGAGCGGGCAACGGGCTCCCGTTCGTACTTACGCGTTTGAAGAACAGAGGCGTTGTCTCAATGTCGGGCACAATGACCCGGTCGAACGCGGCCTCCCCGCTGAGATCTGCGACGACGGACCCGAGCCAGCACCAGTGACAGACCGCGATAAGATCGTACTGCTACCCGGGAAGTGTAGGTGTGTACTCACGCCTCGTCTTTCGCGCGGCGCGCCATTCCTCGAACCGTTGCAGGATGACGAAGAAGGACGGTACGAAGAGAACGGCGAGACAGGTCGAGGCGATCATGCCGGAAAAGACCGTGATGCCGATCGACTTGCGCGCGCTGGCCCCGGCGCCTGTCGCCAACACCAGCGGCGCGACACCAAGGATAAACGCGAAGGACGTCATCAGGATGGGCCGGAAGCGCGCTCGTGCCGCCTCGATCGCCGCTTCGACTATCGGTCTGCCGGCGGCGCGCAATTCGCGCGCGACCTCGACGATCAGGATGGCGTTCTTGGCGGATAGCGCGATCAGCAGGATCAGGCCAATCTGCACGTAGAGATTGTTGTCGATGCCGAGGCCGTTGAGAACCAGGACCGGACCCACCAGCGACAGCGGCGCGGCGAGCAAGATCGAGATCGGGGCCAGCCAGCTCTCATATTGGCCTGCCAGCACCAGATAGACCAAGAGCAGCGCCATGCCGAACACCAAATAGATCTGGCTGCCGACAAGCTTTTCCTGGAAGGACAGCGCCGTCCAGTCGAAGCCGGTGCCGGGCGGCAATGTGTCGGCCGCAACCCCTTCCATCAGTTTGATCGCGTCGCCCGACGAGAAGCCATGTGCCTGCACACCGATGATCGATGCCGAGGGATAGAGGTTATAGAGGCTGATCAGTGATGGGCCGACGCTTGGCGTGACTGTCAGCAATGTCCCGAGCGGGATCATGTCGCCGCTCTGGTTGCGCACGCTCAGGCGGGCGATATTCTCGGGCGTCAGGCGAAATTGCGCATCGCCCTGCACATAGATCTGGAACACCCGCCCGAACTTGTTGAACTGACTGACATAAGTCGAGCCCAGATAACCGGCGAGCGTCTGGAAGACCTGGTCCGTGGTCAGCCCCAGGGTTTGCACCTTCTCGCGGTCGATTTCGACCGTGTATTGCGGGACGTTGGCCCGGAACGGCGCCGATACGCGCTGGATACCTGACTGCGTCTGAGCGGTCCTGGTTATTGCCTCGACTGCTCCTTGCAGCTTGGCGAGGTCGAAACTGCCGTCACGCAGCTCGACCTGCATGGTGAAGCCGGCGGCGTTGCCGATGCCCTGGATCGGCGGTGGAGGCAGCACCAGTACAGTTCCGTCACCCATGTCGGACAGATTCTTGTTGAGCGTTGCGTAGAGCGAGGCAAGATCCTCGCCCTTGCCGCGCAAGCTCCAGTCCTTGAGGATGATGTAGGCAACGCCGGCGTTTGCCAGCGTCGAGTTATTGTCGAGTGCCGAGATGCCCGCGATGGTCACGACCTGATCGACGCCCGGCGTGGCCTTGGCGAGCTTCGAAACCTGTTGCAGCGTCTCCTGTGTACGGCCAAGTGCGGCGCCGTCGGGCAGTTGAACCGAAGCAAGCAGGTAGCCCTGGTCCTCGATCGGGATGAAGCCGGTGGCCACGCGCGATATGCCATAGCCTGCCGCCCCGATGATCAGCAGCGCGATGATGCCCATCACCGTGCTGTGACGCACCATGGCACCGATCAGGCCGGCATAACGGTTCTCCAGGCGCTGGTAGACCGCGTTGAAGCCGCGAAAGAAGACATTGCGCTGGTCCGGCGGCACCGGCCGCCTTAGCCATGTCGCACACTGCGTCGGTTTGAGCGTTGCCGCGTTGATGGCGCTGATTATGGCAGTTGCCGCAATCACCAGTGCGAATTGCGCATACATTTGCCCCGTGAGGCCGGGCAGGAACGCAGCCGGGAGGAACACCGCCATCAGCACCAAGGTGATGCCGATGATCGGCCCGAAGAGGGCGTTCATGGCGGCAATGGCCGCGTCGTGGCCCGACATGCCGCGCTCCATATTGTGAGTGGCGCCCTCGACCACGACGATGGCGTCGTCGACGACGATGCCGATGGCAAGCACGATGGCGAACAGGGTCGACAGGTTGACCGAAAAGCCGAGCGCGGCCATCGCCGCGAACGCCCCGATGATCGTCACCGGAACGGTCGTTGCCGGCACCAGCATCGCCCGCCAGTCCTGCAGGAAAAGCAGGATGACGATGAGCACCAGGACGGCGGCTTCGATCAGCGTCTTGTAGACCTCGTGGATCGCCTGGCTGACGAAAATCGTGGTGTTGAAGGGGATCGAGTATGCCAGGCCTTGCGGAAACTCGCGTGACAGGTCCTTCATCCTGGCCTCGACCTTGCCGGCCACATCGAGCGCATTGGCGCCCGGCGACAGGAAAACGGCCATGCCCGCAGCCGGCTGGCCGTCGAGATTGAAGAACTGCCCATAGGTCTGGGCGCCGAGCTCGACTCGGCCGACGTCGCGCACGCGCGTCATGTCGCCATTGGCGCCGGTCTTGACGATCACGGTGCCGAACTGGCCGGGATCGTCAAGGCGGCTGGACACTTCGATCGTGTACTGGAAGGACTGGCCGTCGGGCGCCGGCGGCGCGCCGACCTGGCCTGCGGTGACCTGCTCGCTCTGCTGCCCCAGCGCCTGGACGACGTCCTGCGTGGTAAGGCCGCGCGCCTGCATCTTCTCGGGATCAAGCCAGACACGCATGGAATACTGGCCGGCGCCGAACACATTGACATTGCCGACCCCCGGTATTCGGGAGAGCTCATCCTTGAGCCGGATGGTCGCGTAGTTGGCGAGATAAAGGCTGTCATATTCCCCGTTCGGTGAAGTCAGCGTGACGATCTCGAGGATCGAGGTCGACTTCTGCTGAACGGTGACGCCTTGCACCTGCACCGCTTGCGGCAGCGTCGCCAAGGCTGAGGACACACGGTTCTGCACACGCACTTGCGCCTGGTCGAGATCGGTGCCGATCGCGAACGTGACGGTGAGATTGTAGGTGCCATCCGATGCAGCATAGGACTGCATGTAGATCATGCCCTCGACGCCGTTAACCTGCTGCTCGATCGGCAACGCCACCGTGTCGATCACCGCACGCGCGCTCGCTCCCGGATAGCGCGTCGTCACCGAAACGGTAGGCGGCACCACGTCGGGATACTGCGCCACCGGCAGGGCAAAGAGCGAGATGACGCCTATGACGACCATGAGGATGGCGATTACGTTCGCCAGGACCGGCCGCTCGATGAAGAATTTGGAGATCATTGCGCTGCGCCGTCCGTGGCGACTGCTTCCAGTTTCTTTTCTTGCGGTTCGATCTTCTGGCCAGGGACTGCCGTCAACAGGCCGGAGACCAGGACGCGGTCGTCCGCCCCGATACCCTTGGTGATCACACGCAACGCGCCGACCAGTTGGCCGATCTCAACCGGACGCTGTTCGACCACGTCGTCCTTTCCGGCGACGAGCACGTAGCGACCCTTCTGGTCGCTACCGATCGCCCGGTCGGGAACGAGCAGCATGTCCGGCTCTACGCCCAACGGCACGCGCACACGCACGAAATAGCCAGGCAGCAGTTCCCGGCCTTCATTGGGGAGCACTGCGCGGACCGCTAGCGTGCCGGTGGCAGCGGTAATCTCTGGCGCGGCGTAGTCCAGCGTTCCCGCGTGGGGATAACCCGTCTCGCTCTGCAAGCCGACCTCGACCGGTATTTTCTTGAGATCCTGCGCGGTCATTCCACGCTTCGCCATGGCGGTGCGAATGCGCAGCACATCCTGCTCCGAGATATTGAAATTGACGTAGATGGGTGCGGTCTGAACGATGGTCGCCAGGGTGGTGGCGCTGCCGGCGCCGACAAGCTGCCCCATCGATACCTGGCGGGAGGTGACGGTGCCCGCGAACGGCGCCTTGACCTCGGTGTAGCTCAGATTGAGTTGAGCCTGCTTGACGTCGACCGCGCTCTGCTTCTGCTTGGCGATGTCGACGTCTGCTGCCGCGGCGGCCTGGTCGGCGGTCGATTGCGAGATGATTTTCTGGGACAGCAGCTCCTGCTGCCGCTTTAGGTCAGCACCGGACTGCTTGGCGGCGGCATCGGATGAACCCTGCCCGGCCTCGGATTGCTCGAGCGCCAGCTGGTAGGAATCGGGCTCGATCAGGAACAGCCGGGCGCCGGCCTTGACCTCGTCGCCGTCCTTGTAATCGATTTCCTGGATGAAGCCCGAGACGCGCGCAACCAGGGGCGTCGTGTTCACCGCCGCGGCACTGCCGGTAGCCTCGAGATATGGGGTCACGCTCTGCTTCAATGGAAGCGCCACGTCGACCTTGGGCGGAGGGGGCGGTACGTATGTGTTTTCCTCGCTACAAGCGGACAATACTAGTGTCGCGGCGAACAAGCCTGCCGCCTGCGCAATTCTACCCGATAGTAAAAGCATTTCCCCCCTCTATATACTTCCCGGTGTATATCGCATTATATAAAAGTGAGCTAATCTACATGTTTGAGGGGAGTTTGTCATGCGGATTGCGTTGAGCGTGCTTTTCTTGGCAACTCAGATGGCAACCACCGTGGCGCTGGCGCAGACGGCGGCCGAGCGTGAGGCCTGCCAGGCAGATTACCAGAAGATCTGCGAGGGCGTGTTGCCGGGCGGCGGCCACATCATCAAATGCCTGGCCGATCACATGAGTGAGCTGACGCCCGAATGCCAAAAGGTCGTCAAGGCGAACACGCCTGGATAGCACCACTGTGCCTTTCCGAGCCGCAGGTGAACATGACGTGTCGGACTGGAGCGCCGGTGGGCGAGGTCTGCGGGTGCCGGATCGTGGCCCTGTCGTCTGGTCGGAAAGTTGGTCTGCTTTGTGGATTTTCCAGACATTCGCGACGCATTTCAGGGGCGGGCCTTCGCTTATCGTCCGGAACCCGTGCCAAAGCGACAGCGACATTAGGGTAAGCTGCTCTTTGCGTTCGCGCGGGCGAGACGGACGCTTCCGGGGTGGAGAAAAGCGGTTGGCTACCTATCTCGGAAGAGAGCGGATGGGGAAACAAGGCCGAAATCTTGGCCTCAAGCGAAAGGAACCCGCAAATGGCAAAGAATACGATTTGCCTCTGGTACGATAAGGACGCCGAGGCTGCCGCCCGCTTCTACTCCGAGATCTTTCCCGACAGCGTGGTGAGTGCCGTGCACCGTGCACCCAGTGACTACCCGGCCGGCAAAGAGGGCGACGTGTTGACGGTCGAATTCACAGTCGCGGGCCTTCCTTGTATCGGCCTCAACGGAGGTCCCGAGTTCAAGCACAACGAAGCCTTCTCGTTCCAGATCGCCACCGACGATCAGGAGGAGACCGACCGCTATTGGAATGCCATCGTCGGCAATGGCGGCCAGGAGAGCGTGTGCGGCTGGTGCAAAGACAAATGGGGGATTTCCTGGCAAATCACGCCGCGCGTGCTGACTGACGCGATGGCGGCTGGCGGCGACGAGGCAAAGCGCGCGTTTGATGCCATGATGACTATGAAGAAAATCGACGTCGCCGCGATCGAGGCGGCGCGACGCGGTTGATGCTCAATCGCGTCTTGCTGCCAAATTGCTGCCAGAGTGTGTCAGCTCGCCACCCAGTGCGGCCGTCCAGCCGCCAGCTTTGCGTTGCGGCGACCATCAGTCACTTACCACTAAAAACGGTCTGATTTCCCGGTTCGAGTCTCAATCGGGACCACTATCCTGCTACAGTGCGTCGCGTATGCTGCATCTTCGGTATCCCTTCGATGATTTGGCGAGCGCGAACCGTGCCACTCAAAACCCGACTGACCGAACGTTTTGCGATCAGGAATCCCATCCTCCTCGCTCCTATGGGCGTGATGGCAGGCGGACGGCTTGCAGCAGCGGTGTCGCATGCCGGCGGGCTCGGTTTGATCGGCGGCGGCTACGGCGACGAAGCCTGGCTGGACAAGGAGTTTGCCGCCGCAGTCAACGCCCGTGTCGGATGTGGGTTTATTACATGGTCGCTGGCAACCAGGCCGTATCTGCTCGACCGCGTGCTGGAGCGGCAACCCGCGGCGCTGATGCTTTCATTCGGCTCGCCAGCACCCTTCGCCGCGCATATCAGAGAAGCGAGTGCCTTTCATCTGCCAAGTCCAGTCGATGTTGCACGCCCGCGAGGCGCTCGACGTCGGCGCAGATGCAATTGTGGCGCAGGGCAATGAAGCCGGCGGCCCACAGCGGTCCCCGCTCGACCTTCACACTCGTTCCCGAGATTGCCGATCTTCTCGCGAAACAGGCGCCTCAGACGCTTCTCGTGGCGGCGGGTGGCGTTGGCGACGGTCGAGCGCTTGCCGCGGCATTGATGCTCGGCGCCGACGGCGTCCTGGTCGGCACGCGGTTCATGGCGACTGCAGAGTCCGCTGCGCCGCGCGGATTCCAGGAGGCTATCATCGCCGCTGATGGCGATGCGACGATCAAGACCACAACTGTCGACATCGCCCGCAACTATCGTTGGCCGACAGACGAATTCGTCGCGCGCGTGCTGAGGACTCGATTTGTCGCCGCCTGGCATGGCCGCGAAGGTCAGCTGACTGAAGCGCCGACGCTGGCCATCCAGAGCAGCGACTATTGGGACGCCTTTTACGCTGGCGATGCCGAGAACACCGGCGTTTTGATGGGGGAAGTGGCCGGAGTGATCCGAAGCGTGGAGTCGGCTGGACGCGTGATCGACGACATGATCGGACAAGCCGAGCGTCTGCTCACGGACGGCCCGCGACGTATCGTCGATTGACTGCTCAGTTTCTCTTCTACTCTACCTGATTAATTGCACACCACCTCAGCCATTGCGCGGATGATCTTGCCACTTCGACGCATTCGTCGTGCCGCATCTTCTTGCGCCGCCAGACGAGGCAGATGGCGCTGCGGCATCGGTTCCTGGAGTGGGCACGATCTCCAGATCGCGCAATGGCGCTGGCTGGTCCTGCCGCTATTTCCGGGATGAGCGTGACGCCCGAGCCCATGCGCCACCATCTGCAGCAGCGTCGGGTCGCGGGCGATCAAAGCGACCTCCGCACACTCGTGCGAAGCGCACGCCCGATGCCAAGAAGCGCCGGTGATCACCGCTGTCTTTCCGCTTCAATCCGACTGTGCCAGGTCGGTGCTGGCAAGGCTAAACCGCCGGTCCTTCGAGCCCGCTTCTCTCGTGCGACTTCCACAGGTACCAGCCGAGGACGGTACCGAAGAAGAATGTGTGGGCAATGAACTGCACGACCGGGCTTGCTTGCAGGAACCAGGGGAATGCGATCGGCGCGATCACATAGAAATTGACGAGCCACAAGGCGAGTCCAAAGATGCTGCCGAGACCGATGAAGGCTGCTCGCCCTCGCAGCATTGCGGCAATCTCCCCGAACACGATCCCATAGGCGATGGCCAGGATCAAATGCACGACCACGCCGGCGATGCCGGCCGTCAAGAGCGGGTAGCCGGGATCGAGGGCTTCCGGTCCAAGCGCGATGGCGCCGATCATGCGCAGGGGCATGAAGAACGCTTCCGCCCCCATCATGAACGCACTCGCCGCCATTTCGAACGCCGCAAAGACGATGCCTGCGACAATACCCGCGACGGCCCCCTGCTGGAGTCCCCATCGGATGTCACGTGGCGTCACCGGCGTATGGATATAATCACGGTAAGCCATAACACTGCTCCCTGTTCTGGACGCGGATTCCTCCGCAAAATCAATGCCGGGAACGCGTCTGCGGTTCCGGGCGTCCGGTACAATTCACGAGGATTTGATTGAATTGATGTTTCTCAGGCCGAGCGGACGGTTCGGCTCATTGCCCGCATCGAAGCTGCAGCCTTGCAGCTTTCCCGCGACCGCCCAAAGCCCGGCTGTTACCTCGCGCGAGACCTCAACTGGCTCCATAGATCGTAGCCCGCAAGGAGGACGCCAATGCCGACCGCAACGCCTAGATCGGGATGCGGGACGAACCGGATTACGACGCCAAAAAACGCCAGAAAGACAACAAACGCCAAGACGGCCAGGAAGCGGCTCAAATTCATCTATTGTCCTCCACTCGCCGCGGCATCGCGCCTCAGCCCCCGTAGATCAGGTTGGGCAGCCCGTACACGATCTGCGGGAAGACGTAGATGATGACCATGCACAGGATAACGATCAGCATATAGGGCATCATTCCGCGGAAAATATCCGAAAGCTGAACATGCGGCGGCGAAATGCCCTTGAGGTAGTAGGCCGACATCGCCATGGGCGGCGACAAAAAGGCCGTCTGAAGGTTGACTGCGACGAGCACGCCGAAAAACAGCGGATCGATCTCGAAATGCGCCAATAGCGGCAGGAAGATCGGAACGAAGATCACGATAATCTCCGTCCATTCCAGCGGCCAGCCCAGGATGAAGATGATGATCTGGGCGACGATCAAAAACATCAGCGGCGACATGTCGAGGCCGGTGACGAAATCGCTGATCAGTTGCTGGCCTCCCAGATAGGCAAAGACCGAGGCGAAGGTCGCGGAGCCGACGAACAGCCAGCACACCATCGCGGTCGTTCGCGCCGTCAAATAGACGGACTCCTTCAGGCGTTGCCACGTCAGCGCCCGGTAGGCGGCGGCCAGCACGACGCCGCCGAGCGCGCCGATGGCGGCAGCCTCCGAAGGCGTGGCAAGGCCGAACAGGATAGCGCCGAGCACCGCAAGGATCAGGACCGCCAGAGGGACGAAGGAGGTCAGCAGCATCCAGCTGATTTGCAGGACCGAATAGTGGCCTACCTCGTCTCGGGTCGGCTTCGGCGCCAGCTGCGGCTGCAGCACCGCCTTCGCCACCACATAGATCAGATAAAGGCCGGCAAGCAGCAGTCCCGGAAGCAGGGCTGCCGCATACATGCGGACCACCGACACACCCGCCGTCGCGCCATAGACGATGAGCAGAATCGACGGCGGAATGAGGATGCCGAGGGTTCCGCCGGCGCAGATCACTCCCGAGGCATAGCTGACGTCGTAACGCGCCTTCAGCATGGCGGGAAACGCCAGCAGACCCATCAGTGTCACGACCGCGCCGACAATGCCTGTGGCCGTTGCGAAAAGGGTGCAGGTGATGAGGGCGGCGACCGCCATGGAGCCGGGAACGCGCCGGGTGGCGATATAGAGGGTGCCGAAAAGACGCTCGATGATATTGGACCGCTCGACGATGTAGCCCATGAACAGGAAAAGCGGGATGGCGGTCAGCACGTCGTTCGAGATCACAGAATAGGTCTGATTCACGAACAGATCGAAAATGCGGTTGTTGAAGAAGCCGCCGATCCAATGCTCCGTAAGCGTCCAGCCGTCGGCGCCATCCTCAACCGCCCGTTCGTAGGCGCGCCACATCCGTCCCGGATTTAAATAAGCGTAGTAGCCAAAGGCGACCCCGAGCGCCATCAAAGTGAACGCAACCGGGAAGCCAAGGAAGATCGCCAGAAGCAGAATGAGCAGCATCGCGACGGCGACCTGAGGATCGCTCATCTGTCTTCTCCGTCGCGGTCGGGTTGATTGTCGGGATGGAGGAACGGGAGGTCGACTGCCTCCGAACCGTGATGCAGAACATCGAGCGTCTTGGCTTCCATCAGCACCTTCTCGGTCTCTTCCACGTCTTCAGCCGCGCGCGGCCATGTTCCGGTTCGCAGACAGACGACGCAGCGGAACACCTGAGCAATCCCCTGCACGAAGAGCAGGATGCCTGCCGCCACGATGACGGCCTTGAACTGAAAGATCGGAATCCCGGCCGGGCTGTTCGAGCTTACTTCGAGATAGCGAAAGCTGCGTGCGGCATACTTCCAGCCGGCCAGAATCAGCGCCGTGACGCCTGGGAAGAAGAAAATGAAGTAGAGGACAAGTTCGACCGCCGCTTGCACGCGCGGCCGCCACAGCCGGTAGATGAAATCGCCGCGCACATGCCCGTCTCGCGACAAGGTGTAAGCGCCGGCCATCATGAACATGGTGCCGTAGAGCATGTAGCTGAGGTCGAATGCCCACGCAGTCGGCGCGCTGAACAGGTATCGCACGACGACCTCATAGCTCACGCCGAGCGTCATAACGACGACGCTCCAGGCGAACACCTTTCCAAACCATGCCGAAAGTTCATCGGCGAACGCAATGTAACGGAGCATTTACTGGGTTCCGTCAGATACAATCCGGCGGTCCGCAAAACCGCCGGATTTGCCGAAGCGGAGACGCGAATTAGAGCTTCAGCTTGCCGGGGAAGTAATGTTCGTATGCCAGTGTCAGGTCGGCTGAATTCATAAGCTCGTAGTAGACGACGCGTTCGACCCATTGGCGCTGGCTATCGAGCACCCGCTTCATGAACGCATCCGCCTCCAGCGTCGGGATGATCTTGTCCCAGGCCTGGAGTTGTGCGTCGAGAATCTCCTTGGAGGTGCGGTGCACGGTGACACCGTGCTCGGTCTGCAGTTTCTGCAGGTCGGCCGAATAGTTGTCGAGGGCGACTGCCGTGGTCGCGGTGCTGGCCGCCTCCACGCCATATTCGAGAATGGCCTTCAAATCGTCGTCGAGGTCGTCGAATACGTCCTTGTTGAACAGGAATTCGAATGACTCGCTAGCCTGATGATAGGACGACAAGATATAGTTCTTGGCGACGTCCTGCGAACCGAAGCGAAGGTCGGATGACGGATTGTTGAATTCGAAGGCGTCGATAACCCCGCGCTCCATGGCCGGCACGATTTCACCGCCGGGCAACTGCGCCACGCTGAGGCCGAGGTTCTGCATGAGATCTGCGGCAAGACCCACCGTCCGATACTTGAATCCCTGCAGTTCGGCGGGGGTCGTGACAGGATTCTTGAACCAGCCGAACGGCTGCGCCGGCATCGGGAAGCCATAGAAGCCGACCACGTTGAGGCCCATGATGTCCTGCGTCAGCTCGCGGTAGAGATCCTTGCCGCCGCCCTGGTGGAACCAGGCAAGCATGGTGGTGGCGCTGCCGCCGAACACAGGGCCAGTTCCGAAAAGCGACGCGGCCTTGTGCTTGCCGTACCAATAGACGGGGACGGTGTGCGCAGCGTCGATGACGCCGTCATTGACGCCATCCAGCACCTGGAACGCGCCGACGACCGCACCCGCGGGCAGGAGCTCGAACTTCAGCCGGCCGCCCGACATTTTTTCGACGCGCTCTATGTATAGCCGCGCGAAATCCATCCAGATGTCGGAAGCAGGCCAGGAGGTCTGCATCTTGATGGTCACCGGCGCCTGCGCCAGTACGGCCGGGGCCGAGAGCGTCGTCGCTGCAGCCGCACCGGCGGTGATGGCGGTGGACTTTTCCAGGAACCCGCGACGCGAGATTTTATTGTCGGACATTTACTCCTCCCATTGTTGTAAACGCTTCTGCCACAACCAGAATATGCGAACTCGCCCCTTGCGCAACCAGTTTCGCTGCCGGTGACATCGGGGCATCGGGCGCTCGGTCGGGCACAAGCGCCAATATGTTTCCGCATTCGACGATTTTTTTGTCGGCGCTTATCCTTGTTCTGGCCTCCATAACGAATGTAGCACTGCTGCGCGGCATGCCAAGGCGGTCGGACCCTCTGGCCGACATTCCCACCCTCACGCCGCCAACACCGCCTCGTCCAGGCCGCGGATGATCTTGGCCAGTTCGACGCATTCGTCATGCCGGACCTTGTTGCGTCGCCAGGCGAGGCAGATCGTGCGCTGCGGCATCGGCTCCTGGAACGGCACGATCTTCAAATCGCGCATGGCGCTGGCCGGCCCTGCCGCCATTTCCGGGATAAGGGTGACGCCGAGCCCGTGCGCCACCATCTGCAGCAGCGTCGTCAGGCTCGTCGCGCCATAGCTCGCCATTGCCACCGGCCGCACGCTGCCGCAGACGGCAAGCGCCTGTTCACGCAGGCAGTGGCCTTCCTCCAGCAGCATCAGCCTTTCCAATGCCGGGCTTTCCGGCGGCACCGGCGGCGAGGCGAAGGCTGGATCGCCGGCCGGCACGGCAAGGAAGAACCGGTCGGAGAAAAGCGGCTCGGTGATCAGTCCGGGCTGATCGAGGGGAAGGGCCGCAATGAAGGCGTCGAGCTTTCCCAGGGCGGTGTCCTCGACCAGCGAGGCGGTCACCGCTTCACGCAATTCGAGCTGCAAGGCCGGGAAATGCCGTTTTAGTTCCGGCAGCACATGCGGCAGCAGATAGGGCGCCACCGTCGGGATGATGCCGAGCCGGAAGCGCCCTTCCATGGCGGGGCGGCCACGCCGGGCCGTGGTCTCGATTTCGCGGATGTCGGCAAGAATGCGCTCGATACGTGGCAGCATGGCCAGTGCCTCGTCGGTCATCCGAACCGATTTGCCGCCGCGCTCGAACAGCCGGCAATTCAGCCGCAGCTCCATCTCCGCGATCTGCGACGACAGCGCCGGCTGGCTGACGCCGGCCAGTTTCGCGGCGCGGCCGAAATGCAGCGTCTGTGCCAGTGCTTCGAAATATTGCATCTGCCGGACGGTGAGACCAATCATAAGGAAAACCTATCGCAACAAACTGGAAAGGCAATTTGTTTTTATCGGCAATGCGGCCTAGTCTGGAACCGTTCCAGAGTGGCGTGGCTCAGGGCCCGTCCGGAAAATCATCAAATCCCCGGAAGATCGACAATCCCGGAAAACGACAAATCCCGGAAAATTCAGAAATTGGAGAGAACGATGGACGCAAAGACCGATGACACCAGCGCCGGAAAATGCCCGGTCGTGCACACAACTATCGCCAGGGCCAACCGTGACTGGTGGCCGAACCAGCTGAATGTGCAGGTACTTCACCAGCAGTCCGCACTGTCCGATCCGATGGGCGAGGCATTCGATTACGCCAAGGAGTTCAAAAGTCTCGACCTGAACGCCGTGATCAAGGACTTGCATGCCTTGATGACGGACTCGCAGGAGTGGTGGCCGGCCGACTTTGGCCATTACGGGCCGCTGTTCATCCGCATGGCCTGGCACAGCGCCGGCACCTACCGCATCGGCGACGGCCGTGGCGGCGCCGGAGCCGGCCAGCAGCGCTTCGCGCCGCTCAACAGCTGGCCGGACAACGTCAATCTCGACAAGGCTCGCCGGCTGCTGTGGCCGATCAAGCAGAAATACGGCCGCAAGATCTCCTGGGCCGACCTGATGATTCTCACCGGCAACGTCGCCCTGGAATCGATGGGCTTCAAGACCTTCGGTTTTGCCGGCGGGCGCGCCGATGTCTGGGAGCCCGAACAGGACATCTACTGGGGCCCTGAAGGCAAGTGGCTGGCCGACGAGCGCTACAGCGGCGAACGCGATCTCCAGAACCCTCTTGCCGCCGTGCAGATGGGTCTGATCTACGTCAACCCGGAAGGGCCGAACGGCAATCCGGACCCGTTGGCCGCGGCGCGCGATATCCGCGAGACCTTTGCGCGCATGGCCATGAACGATGAGGAGACCGTCGCGCTCATCGCCGGCGGCCACACCTTCGGCAAGACCCACGGCGCCGGCGATGCGACGCTGGTTGGCCCCGAGCCGGAAGCAGCCGGCATCGAAGAGCAGGGCCTCGGCTGGGCGAGCACGTTTGGCACCGGCAAAGGCGGTGACGCGATCGGCAGCGGCCTGGAAGTGACGTGGACGACGACGCCGACGAAATGGGGCAACAACTTCTTCGACAATTTGTTCGGCTTCGAATGGGAGTTGATCAAGAGCCCGGCCGGCGCGCACCAGTGGACGCCGAAGGGCGGCGCCGGCGCCGGCACTGTGCCCGATGCCCACAACCCGGCAAAGCGTCACGCGCCTTCGATGCTGACCACCGACCTCGCTCTGCGGTTCGATCCTGCCTACGAAAAGATCTCGCGGCGCTTCCATCAGAATCCGGACCAGTTCGCCGATGCCTTCGCCCGCGCATGGTACAAGCTGACCCACCGCGACATAGGCCCGCTCGTGCGCTATCTCGGCCCGCTCGTGCCCAAGGAAGAGCTGCCGTGGCAGGATCCTATCCCTGCCGTCGATCATGTGCTGGTCGATGAGCTGGACGTGGCCGCCCTGAAGTCAAAAATCCTCGCCTCCGGCCTTTCGGTGCCGCAGCTGGTCTCGACGGCCTGGGCGTCCGCCTCGACCTTCCGTGGTTCCGACAAGCGCGGTGGCGCCAACGGCGCGCGCATTCGCCTGGCGCCGCAGAAGGACTGGGACGTCAACCAGCCGGCTCAGCTGGCGAAGGTGCTGGAGAAGCTCGAAGCGATCCGCAAGGAGTTCAATGCTTCGCAGTCCGGCAACAAGAAAGTCTCGCTTGCCGACCTGATCGTCATTGGCGGCGGCGCCGCAATCGAAAAGGCCGCGAAGGACGCCGGCAACGAGGTGAAGGTTCCGTTCACGCCGGGTCGCATGGATGCCTCCCAGGAGCAGACCGACGTCGACTCCTTCGCCCCGCTCGAACCGACCGCCGACGGTTTCCGCAACTATCTCAGCGGCCCGCAGCGTTTGTCGCCCGAGGAGGCGCTGGTCGACCGGGCGCAATTGCTGACGCTGACGGCGCCGGAGATGGCAGTCCTCGTCGGCGGCCTGCGCGTGCTCGGCGCAAATGCCGAGCAGTCAACGCACGGCGTCTTCACCAAGCGGCCTGAGACGCTGACCAACGACTTCTTCGTCAACCTGCTCGACATGGGAACGGTGTGGAAGTCGACATCGGAGGCCAAGGAATTGTTCGAAGGACGCGATCGGACGACAGGCGAGCTCAAGTGGAGCGGCACCCGCGTTGACCTCATCTTCGGTTCGCATGCCCAGCTGCGCGCGTTGGCGGAAGTCTATGCGACCGCGGACGCGGAGGAGAAATTTGCCAACGACTTCGTGGCGGCGTGGAACAAGGTGATGAACGCCGATCGCTTCGAACTTGCCTGATCGGCCAAGGCCCGGAGCGGGTAGCGTCCCGCCTGGATAAGTTTTTCGAACCTCAAACAAAAAGGCGCGGGCCGGGTCCCGCGCCTTTTTGTCAGACCAAAGCCTGTCAGTCCTTCTCGAAGATACGGGTCTTGGCGACCACGCCGGCGATGGCGCCGCCGATCAGCGGTGCGACGATGAACAGCCAGAGCTGGCCGATCGCCGCACCTCCCGAAAACAGCGCCGGGCCGATCGAGCGGGCCGGATTGAGCGATGTGCCGGTCACCGGAATGATGGCGAAGTGCAGTCCTGCCAGCGTCAGGCCGATGACGAGGCCGGCAAAGGCCGTCGCGTGGCTGCCGCTGGTGACGCCGAGGATGACCGTGACAAAGGTGAAGGTTCCGATCAGTTCCCACAGGAACGCCGAGCTGAGACCCCACTTCGTCGCATCCCAGCCATTGGCGCCGAAGCCGCCGGTATGGCCGCCGACCTGCCCGGAGACGATGATCCACAGCGCCAGCGACGCAATGATGGCGCCGATGACCTGCGCGATCCAGTAGGGGATGACGTTCTTGGCCTCCATTCGGCCGGCGAGGAACACGCCGAGCGTCACCGCCGGGTTGAGATGTGCACCCGAGATCGGGCCGATCGCATAAGCCGCCGCGATCAGGCCGATGCCGAATGCCAGACCGATGCCTTCCTGGCCGAGCGGCAGCGCGCCGCCGAAGCCGCCCGTCACCACCGAAGCCGTGCCGATGAACACCAGTAGAAATGTGCCTAGAACTTCCGCCAGGTAAGTCTTCATTGCCCTCTCCACGTAATTTCCCGCCGATCCGCTTGCAGTTCTTGGCGAATCACGCAGCGGAAGACTATCGCAACTTCAAAAGTTTAAAAGCATAGCAATGCGAGGGTCGCTGATATCAAGAGAGCTGCCTTTGATCTGGCGTTCTCACGGGGAGAGGGTCAGGGTGAGGGGCAGCGCAAACCTGAAGCGAGCGCCCTCTGCCTCCAGGACTCTCCCCGCTTGTGTGCGCCGGTCGCGCGCTTTAGAGCAAGACCCCGGAATTGATTTGCTGAGTAACGGAATAACAAGATGCGACTGGGCGGACGGCTGGCAGCAGCCATCGAAGTGCTGGAGGATATCGGCCGGCGGCACCGGCCGGTCGCCGATGCGCTGAAGGATTGGGGCCTGTCGCACCGCTTCGCCGGCGGCGGCGATCGCGCCGCGATCGGCAACATCGTCTACGACGCGCTGCGGCGAAAGCGCTCGGCCGGCTGGCTGTTGGGCGAAAATACGCCGCGCGCCATCGGTTTTGGCGCGCTGCTGCTCGAATGGAACCAGACGGCGCAGTCGTTGAACGAAGCGCTCGACGGTGACAAGTTTGCGCCGCCGCTGTTGAACGACGATGAACTGAAGGCCATCGCTGACCGCCGGCTCGACGATGCGCCGCCGGCGGTGCGCGCCGATATTCCGGATTGGTGCGAACCGCTTTTCGAGCAGGCCTTCGGCGCCTGCTGGGTCGATGAAGGTGCGGCGCTGGCGACCCGCCCGCCGCTCGACCTCAGGGTCAACACGCTGAAGGCCGATCGCAACAAGGTGCTCGCCGAACTGGCCGAGACCGGCGCCAAGGCTGCACGAATTGCGCCGCACGGCATCCGCATCCCGCCGATCGCGGGCGACGGCAGGCACCCGAACGTGCAGGCCGAACCGGCCTTCCAGAAAGGCTGGTTCGAGGTTCAGGACGAAGGCTCGCAGATCGCCGCCACGCTGGCTGGCGCCGAGGCCGGGATGCAGGTTCTCGACTTTTGCGCCGGAGCCGGCGGCAAGACGCTGGCCCTGTCGGCGGCGATGGACAATCGCGGCCAGGTGTTTGCCCATGATTCCGAAAAAGCGCGGCTGGCGCCGATCTTCGACCGCATCCGCCGCTCGGAAAACCGCAACGTCCAAATCGTCACCAAGCCGACGGAACTCACCCCCCTCGCGGGCCACATCGACATCGTCGTGGTCGACGCGCCCTGCACCGGCAGCGGCACCTGGCGGCGCCGGCCCGATGCCAAATGGCGGCTGACGCAGAAGCAGCTCGATGCGCGCAAGGGCGAGCAATCGGCGATCCTCGATGTCGCCAAAACCTTCGTCAAACCGGGCGGGCTGCTAGTCTACATCACCTGCTCGGTGTTCGATGAGGAGAATGGCGAGCAGGTAGCTGCCTTCAGGGATCGTAACAGCGGCTTTGTCCCGGTCGATCACCGCCAGCTTTGGGACAGCCGCTTTCCGGGCCACGAGGCGGCCCCCCGTATCGGCGCAGCAGGCGGCATTTCGCTGTCGCCGGCGCTGAGCGGTACCGATGGGTTTTATGTCTGTGCGCTGCGCAGGGGTGGCTGAACCTTGCCGGCGGGCCTGATTGCTGCAGTGCAGCAATAGCGATTGCCTGCCGCTCATGCCTCTGCAATAAGCTTTTCTGACAGGAGCGTGACAAGCCATGGCAGCAGAGATCGTACCCGCCCCCAATTATGAGGATCGCGTCAGGACGTCCTTCGCGCGCCAGAACGCCATGATGACGATCGGCGCCGAGCTGACGTTGGTGACGCCGGGCATCATCGAGATCGAGATGCCCTATTCGGCGGCGCTGACTCAGCAGCATGGCTTCCTCCATGCCGGCGTCATTTCGACGGCGCTGGACTCGGCCTGCGGCTATGCCGCGTTCTCGCTGATGCCGGAAAGCTCCAGTGTGCTGACCATCGAGTTCAAGGTCAATCTGCTGGCGCCGGGCCGGGGCGAGCGTTTTCTGTTCCGCGGCTCGGTGACCAAGCCCGGCCGCACCATCATCGTTGCCGACGGCCAGGCCTATGCCTTCGCCGTCGACGGCGAGGCCAAACTGATCGCCACCATGACTGGAACGATGATGACGGTGGTCGGTCGCGATGGCATCGAAGGCTGATCCGATGCGCAAGGCCGTCAGAATTGCCGGCAGGGACGTCCTCTTCGTGATGGCGGCGCAGGCCGAATACGGGCCGCATCTGCAGCGGCTGTTCACGCCTGTCATGACAGGGGTGGGGCCGGTCGAAGCGGGTGTCAGGCTGGGCGCGGAACTGTCATGGCTCAAATCTGAAAAGGCGCTGCCGGATCTCGTCGTCTCGCTCGGTTCGGCCGGCAGCCGGACACTGGAACAAACGGAAATCTACCAGGCCGTTTCGGTCGCCTACCGCGACATCGACGCCTCGCCATTGGGCTTCGAGAAGGGCGCGACGCCGTTTCTCGACCTGCCCGTGACGGTGCCGCTGCCGTTTAGGATTCCAGGCATAGGCGAGGCGACGCTGTCGACCGGCGCGGCGATCATTTCCGGCAGCGCCTATGATGCGATTGCCGAGGACATGGTCGATATGGAGACCTTCGCCTGCCTGCGAGCCTGCCAACTGTTCGGCGTGCCGCTCGTCGGCCTGCGCGGCATTTCCGACGGGGCTGCCGATCTCAGGCATGTCGGGGACTGGAAGGAGTATCTCCATGTCATCGACGAGAAGCTGGCGGATGCGGTGACGCGGCTGGAACAGGCGATCGGCTCCGATGCGCTGCAGTTTGGACCATCGCATGACGCGGAAACGGAGTGAGGGAGACGCCTTCGCAACCCATTGCGCCGACTCGTTTCTTTCTCTAAACGCTCGCCATGAAGATAGCCAATCGTCCCGACACCGTCCTGCCCGACACCGTCCTGCCCGACACCGTCCTGATTGTCGATTTCGGCAGCCAGTTCACGCAGCTCATCGCCAGGCGCATCCGCGAGGCCGGCGTCTTTTCCGAGATCGTGCCGTTCCAGTCGGCCGAAGCGGCGTTCAGGCGCATCAATCCGAAGGCAGTGATCCTCTCCGGCGGCCCGGCCTCGACCGGCGACATCGGCAGCCCGCGCGCGCCGCAGATTGTCTTCGACGCAGGCGTGCCGGTGCTCGGCATCTGCTACGGCCAGATGGCCATGTGCGTGCAGATGGGCGGCGTCGCCGAAAGCTCCGACCATCGCGAATTCGGCCGTGCCTTCGTCGAGATCCAGAAGGACAGCCCGCTGTTCGAGGGCCTGTGGGCGCCCGGCCAGCGCCATCAGGTGTGGATGAGCCATGGCGACCGCGTCATCTCGCTGCCCAAGGGATTCGAGGTGTTCGGCAAATCGGAAGGCTCGCCCTTCGCCATCTTCGGCAATGTCGAGCGCAAGATGTACGGCATCATGTTCCACCCCGAAGTGGTGCACACGCCGGACGGCGCCCGGCTGCTGCAAAACTTCGTCCACAAGATCGCCGGCATCGAAGGCGACTGGACGATGCGCGCCTATCGCGAGCACGCGGTCGAGACGATCCGCAAGCAGGTCGGCAAGGGCAAGGTCATCTGCGCGCTTTCGGGCGGCGTCGATTCCTCGGTCGCAGCACTGCTGATCCACGAGGCGGTCGGCGACCAGCTCACCTGCATCCTTGTCGACCACGGGCTGATGCGCAAGGACGAGGCATCAGGCGTGGTGGAGATGTTTCGCCAGCACTACAATCTGCCGCTCATCCTGGTCGACGCCTCGGACCGCTTTATCGGCGCGCTCGAGGGCGAGTCGGATCCGGAAAAGAAGCGCAAGACCATTGGCCGGCTGTTCATCGAGGTGTTCGAGGAAGAGGCCGAGAAACTCGGCGGCGCCGATTTCCTGGCGCAAGGCACGCTCTATCCCGACGTCATCGAAAGCGTCTCCTTCACCGGCGGCCCGTCGGTGACGATCAAGTCGCACCACAATGTCGGCGGCCTGCCCGAGCGCATGAACATGCAACTGGTCGAGCCGCTGCGCGAACTGTTCAAGGACGAGGTCAGGGTGCTCGGCAAGGAGCTCGGCCTGCCCGACAGCTTCGTCGGCCGGCACCCGTTTCCCGGACCCGGTCTTGCCATCCGCTGCCCGGGCGGCATCACCCGCGAAAAGCTGGAGATCCTGCGCGAGGCCGATGCCATCTATCTCGACGAGATCCGCAAGGCCGGCCTCTATGACGCCATCTGGCAGGCCTTCGCCGTGCTGCTGCCGGTGCAGACCGTCGGCGTCATGGGCGACGGCCGCACCTATGAATTCGTCTGCGCGCTGCGCGCCGTCACCTCGGTCGACGGCATGACGGCGGATTTCTACCACTACGACATGGCGTTCCTGGGCGCCGCCGCCACCCGCATCATCAACGAGGTGCGCGGCATCAACCGCGTCGTCTACGACGTGACGAGCAAGCCGCCGGGCACAATCGAGTGGGAGTAGGGGAAAGACCTAATAAATTCGGCGAAGCGGCTGTTTTGGAGTAGATTAGCGTAGGATCTTCGGCGGTCCGGGAGTTCATCTGCCGCACATGATCAATGACGATCCTGATCGTCTTGTCACAGTAACGCCCGCCATAGTGGTTCCACCGTTCACTCGATCGACCCGGATGTTTTACCACGAAGGATTCGCGTCCGACGCTGTGATGTCGCCCGGCATATTCTTCTGTTTCGAGGACCAGGCCTGGAGCAGGCGCTTGAACAAACGCAGGCGCGCCGGGTGCGTCACCTTCCAGTGCTCAACCGGCAGAAGCGAATGACGGGGCCTCATCTCGCTGAGTGATATCGCTCTGAAGGGCGAAAGTTCGATCCTCGCGCCGCTTGCCAAAATCGCTGCCGGACGCTGAACGGCACCTGCACGCCGCCTGAGGTTTCAGGGGCGCTTGCGAAAATAGACGAAAGCGGCATGCATCTAGAGGAACCAGGCATGCCGCCCATGAGCCCGACGGAATCGGCTTCCCTTGGAAATCCGTGGCGGCGCTCTCGGCTGATCGATGAGCATCGGCGCCGGCAAGGGCGACCCCTGTAGCAGGCGGCGATTTGTGTAAGCCAATCATGAAGGCCTACCGCCAGAAAGCACTGTGGCCTGAGATTTCAAGTCGGACTTGAAATATCAAGGCGCGCGGCGCACGATGGCGCAGAAATGCACCGAGAGGGAGACGGGGCGGAGGGCTGGAGCGTAGCAGCGCTTGGAGGAAGCCATGAACGTCAAAGCGATTCTCGAGGACAAGGGTCGAGCCGTCGAGACGATTGGCCCGAACGAGACGCTCGCCGTGGCGATCAACAGGCTCGCCGAACACAGGATCGGCGCACTGGTCGTTACCAATGGTGATCGCAAGGTGATCGGCATCGTGTCCGAGCGCGACATCGTCTGCGCCATGAACAAGTATGGGTCTGCGGCCCTGGAGCAGAGTGTCCGTCACGCAATGACCGCCAAGGTCAACCTCTGCACCGAGAACCACACGATCAACCAGGTCATGGAGATCATGACCACAGGCCGCTTCCGCCACCTGCCCGTGGTAAAGAACGGCCAACTCGACGGCATCGTCTCGATCGGCGACGTGGTGAAGAAGCGCATCGAGGAGGTCGAGCGCGAGGCCGAAGAGATTATTCACTACATCTGGGCGGGGTAAGCTCGCCAAAGGCCCGCCGTCTGGCCGCGACGTCCTTTTTTCAGGGTTTCTGATCTCGTGCCGAACCTCCTTAGGCAGCCTGAGTAACGGATAGGCAGCTGCGGGATCGCACACCGTATCAGATGCTGAGACTTGGGCATAACGTAGCGCCAAACCATGTAATCTTGAGAAAAATTCGATACTAGGGCACAATTTGTAGACGCATCTGAAGTGCGCAGCTATCTCAAACCCGGCCGCCTTGCGCCGAGTGACAGATCGCGGCGGAGGGTTGGCGTCGATGGATCAGGCGTTCTTTCTTCTGTTCGCTGCGGCGTCCGTGATCACGGCACTGACCGTGGTCCTGGCGCGGAATCCGGTTCACAGCGCATTGGCGCTGATGGCGTGTTTCCTGCAGATCTCGGCAATCTTCGTCTTGCTCGAGGCACCGTTGCTCGCTGTCATCCAGATCTTCGTCTATGTCGGCGCAATCATGGTCCTGTTCCTGTTCGTGATCATGATGATCGATGTGCGCGAAGCGGTATTGCAGCGGTTCTTGCCGGGCGGCAATCTGCCGGCTCTGGTGCTGCTCGTCCTGCTTGGGGTCGAGATGCTTGTACTGGTGCTCTGGAGCGACCGCTTTTCGGTCACGGAGCCCGTCGCGATGCGCGGCGGCGATCAGATCAGGCAGCTCAGCATGACACTTTTCGCCGACTATCTCCTACCGTTTGAAGCCGCCTCCGTGATCCTGCTGGCGGCCCTGGTCGGCGCCATCGTGCTGGCGCGGAAGGAGCAGGGGTGATGGTTCCGCTCTGGTGGTATATTTTGCTCGGAGTGGTCCTGTTCGTGATCGGAGCGGCGGGCGTGCTGCTCAGGCGCAATATCCTGGTCGTGCTGATGTCGCTGGAGTTGCTGCTCAACTCGGTCAACATCAATTTCATCGCTTTCGGGCGTTACTACGACGATTTCCGCGGGCAGATCTTCGCGATCTTCGTCATCGCAATCACCGCGGCGGAGGTTGCGGTCGCCCTCGGGATTCTGGTCGCCCTCGTGAGGAACAAGTCCACCCTCAAGGTCGACGACGTGACCATGATGAAAGGATAGCGGCTTGGACCCGGTGATATCGATCCGGCCGCTGCTTGCCGTCGCCGTCGCAGGCCTGGCGGCCCTTGCAGTTCTCGTTCTGAACAACCGCGAGAAACTCCGCGATCTCGTCTCGCCCTTGGCCGCGATCGCCATGTTCGCGATTGTCGCTTCGATGGCACCCACGGTGCTGGCCGGCGGGACGGTCGATTTGCGCCTGTTCGAGATTCTGCCGGGGATCGACTTCGCTTTCCGGGTCGATGCGCTCGGCATGGTGTTTGCCACCGTCTCGTCGCTCTTGTGGATCGTGGCGGCGATCTATTCCATCGGCTACATGCGCCACTTGAACGAGCACGCGCAGACCCGGTTCTTCGCCTGCTTCGCCGCCAGTCTCGCGGCGGCCGTCGGGGGCGCCTTCGCCGCCAATCTGTTCACGCTGGTGATCTTCTACGAGGTGCTCAGCCTCGTTACCTATCCGCTCGTCTATCACCACGAGGACGAAGAGGGATGGACGGGTAGCCGCAAGTACCTCGTCTATTTGATGGGGGCGTCGAAAAGCGTGCTTCTCGCCGCGCTGGCGCTGACCTACCATCTGGCGGGGTCGCTCGACTTCGTGCCAGGCGGGCTGCTGGCCGGGGTCGATGCCTCGCCGGCGCTGCTGACCGTGGTCTACTTCTGCTATCTGTTCGGCTTCGCCAAGGCCGCGGTGATGCCGATGCACGCCTGGCTGCCTGCCGCGATGGTCGCGCCGACACCAGTCAGCGCACTCTTGCATGCGGTGGCCGTGGTCAAGATGGGCGTGTTCTGCGTGCTGCGGGTGGTGTTCCATGTCTTCGGCACGGGGCTGGTGGACGGGCTGGGGCTCGGCATCGCAACGGCCTATCTGGTCTCGTTCACCATCCTGATGGCGTCCATCTACGCCCTGACGCGGGACGACCTGAAGGCGCGGCTCGCCTATTCGACGGTCAGCCAACTCTCCTACATCGTGCTGGGCGCGGTCCTGCTGTCGCCGGTCGCGATGGTTGGCGGGATCATCCACATTGCGGCGCATGCGTTCTCCAAGATCACGCTCTTTTTCTGCGCCGGGTCGATCTATTGCGCGTCCGGCAAGCGGAACATCAGCGACATGGCCGGCATCGGCCGCAGGCTGCCCTGGACGATGGGCGCGTTCTTCGTGGCCTCGCTCAGCATGATCGGGGTGCCGCCGACCGCGGGCTTCGTCAGCAAGTGGTATCTGGCGCTGGGCTCGGTGGAGGCGGGGGAGATTGCGTTCCTGGTCGTGCTCTTGGTGAGCTCGGTCCTGAACGCCGCCTACTTCCTGCCGGTCAGCTATGTCGCTTTTTTCGGGACGGAGACACAGGAAAGTCCGGCGACGGTCCGTGAAATTCCGTTGGTGACGATCCCACTGGTCGCGACCGCGATCCTGTCGGTGTCGATGGGTATTTTCCCCGGCTATTTTCTCACCCTGGCGGAAGGAGTGGTCAGATGATCAGGCGTGTCGTCGATTTCTTTGGTGAGGCGAGATACGCGGAGCAACGCCGCCGGCTGTTTTATCTGGCGCTCGTTCTGATCGTCATCGCCGATTTTCTGGTCCCCCGCGAACACGCTGAATTCCTGTGGGACCGCTTGCCGGGCTGGTCGGCCGTCTATGGCTTCTTGTCCTGCGTCCTGCTGATCTTCGTCTCCAAGTTCCTCGGCCATCAGGGCGGGTTGATGCGGCGCGAGGACTATTATGATTGACTTCGTCCATCCCGCCCTGCTGTTCATTCTTGGCGCCCTGCCGATCCCTTTCCTGAAAGGATCAATCCGCAAGGCCTATCTGATGTTGATTCCCGCGCTGGCGATCCTCGCCGTGCTCACCGTGCAGCCGGGCAGCTACGGCGCGGCGGAGTTCATCGGGCAGGAAATCCTGATTGCGAAGGTCGACAGGCTGAGCATCGTCTTCGCCACCGTTTTCACCATTATGGCGCTGATCGGCATGGTCTATGCGCTGCACCTGACGGGCGCCGGAGAGCATGTGGCGGCTTTCGTCTATGTTGGCAGCGCGCTCGGCGTGGTGTTTGCAGGCGACTACCTGACCCTGTTCCTGTTCTGGGAAGGTATGGCGTTTGCCTCTGCCTATCTGGTCTTTGCCCAGCGCGGCAAGCAGGCGATCCGTGCGGGGTTCCGGTATCTCATGGTCCATATCACCGGCGGCGTCGCCCTGCTGGGTGGCGTCATTCTCCACGGGCTCGCCACAGGTTCGCTGCTCTTCGGCCCGATCGAGGGGGGGATGGGCGTCGCCGCCTACCTGATCCTTGCCGGGTTCATGCTCAACGCCGCGGTGCCGCCTCTCAACGCCTGGCTGACAGACGCCTACCCGGAGGCGACCGTCACCGGAGCGGTGTTCATGAGCGCCTTCACCACCAAGACCGCCGTCTATGTGCTGGCTCGGGCGTTTCCGGGCACCGAGCTTCTCGTTTGGCTCGGCACGGCAATGGCGCTTTACGGCGTCATCTACGCGGTGCTGGAGAACGACTGCCGTCGGCTCCTGGCCTATCACATCGTCAGCCAGGTGGGCTACATGGTGGCGGGCGTCGGCATCGGTACCGAGATGGCGGTGAACGGGGCCTCCAGCCATGCCTTCGCGCATATCCTCTACAAGGCGCTCCTGTTCATGGGTGCGGGGGCGGTGATCCACGTCACCGGGCGGCGCAAGCTCACCGAGCTCGGTGGGCTCTACAGGACCATGCCGCTGACCGTGGCGCTCTACATGGTCGGCGCCTTCGCGATCTCGGCATTTCCGTTCTTCTCGGGCTTCGTGACCAAATCGATGGTGGTGGCCGCCGCCGGACAGGATCACCGCGCGCTGGTGGTGCTGGCGCTGACGATGGCATCATCTGGGACCTTCCTGCACACTGGGCTCAAGCTCCCGTACTACATGTTCTTCGGCATGGACCGGAAGCTGGAGGCGCGGGAGCCGCCCCGCAATATGCTTGTTGCGATGGGAATGGCGGCGGTGCTGTGCATCGCGATCGGGGTGTTCCCCCAACCACTTTACGCGCTGCTGCCCCATCCAGTCGACTTCGAACCCTACACCGGCGTCCATATCACCGAGAGCCTCGGCATACTGATGTTCACCGCATTGGGCTTCGTGCTGTTCCTCAGGGCGCTCGACCCCGAGAACACGATCAGCATCGACACCGACTGGTTCTACCGCAAAGGCGCGCGGCATTTCATGTGGCTCGCCGAAAAACCGCTGGCGCGCTACGAGAAGGCGGTGAGCGACGTGTCCGAGACCGTGGTGCTGCCCTTCCTGCACGGAACCGCACGGGCCGGACTGCGGATCGATCTCAACGGTGTGGACGCCGTTGTGAACGGCGTCGCCCGCTCAATCCTGCGCGGTGGCGGTGCGCTGCGCAAGCTGCAGACCGGCGTCGTGACCCATTACGCGCTGGCGATGATCGTCGGTGTGATCGCAGCCATCGCCGTCTTCGCTGTGGTGTGGCGGTAGGGGTGCGATGGCGTTCCCGCTGCTTAGCCTCATCGTGTTCATGCCCGCCGCCGGGGCAGCGGTTCTGATGCTTCTCCGCAGCGACGATGCGGTGCGGTGGACGGCGCTAGGTGTCACCGTCCTCGACCTCGCTCTCTGCATCGCTATGCTGGCCGGCTTTGACACCACTACCCACGAGATGCAGTTCACCGAGACGCGCCCGTGGGTGCCCGCGCTCGGAATCACTTACGCGCTCGGCATCGACGGAATTAGCGCGCTCTTTGTATTCCTGACTGCGTTATTGGGCTGGATCTGCGTGCTCGCCTCGTGGGTCGCGATCGACCGCAAGGTGAAGGAGTTCATGGTCAGCCTGCTGGCCATGCAGGCGCTGATGCTGGGGGTGTTCTGCGCGCTCGACCTGTTCCTGTTCTACGTCTTCTGGGAGGCGATGCTGATCCCGATGTACGTGATCATCGGCGTCTGGGGTGGCGACGGCCGGGTCTATGCGGCGTTCAAATTCTTCCTCTACACGCTGGCGGGCAGCCTTCTGTTCCTGATCGGTGTCATCGTGCTCTATTTCCACGGCGGCGAGACTTTCGACATCCTCGCCCTGACGGCGCAGGATTTGCCGTTCCGGGTTCAGTCCTGGCTGTTCTTTGCCTTCCTGATCGCCTTCGCAGTCAAGGTGCCGATGGTCCCGGTCCATACCTGGCTGCCGGACGCCCATGTGCAGGCGCCGACGGCGGGTAGCATCATCCTCGCCGGCGTTCTCCTGAAGATGGGCGCCTACGGCTTCCTGCGGTTCTCGCTGCCGATGCTGCCGGAGGCGTCGCTGTATTATTCCACGCTAATGCTTTCGCTTTCGGCGCTCGCAATCGTCTATGGCGGGTTACTCGCGCTGGCGCAGGACGACCTCAAGAAGCTGGTGGCCTATTCCAGCATCAGCCACATGGGTTTCGTGACGCTGGGTATTTTCACGTTGAACCTCCGCGGGCTCGAGGGCGGCATCCTGCAAATGTTCAATCATGGCGTAACGACGGGCGCGTTGTTCCTGTTCGTCGGCCTGATCTACGAGCGGACCCATACCCGCAGCATCGCGGATTATGGCGGGCTGATGAAGGCGGCGCCGGTCTATACCGCGTTTCTTGCGCTGTTCACCCTGTCGTCGATGGCGCTGCCGGGAACGAATTCGTTCGTGGGCGAGCTGCTGGTGCTGTCGGGGGCGTTTGCGGCCAATCTGGCCGTCGGCGCGGCCGCCGTTTTGGGGGCACTGCTGGGCGCGGCCTATCTGCTTGGCATGTACAGGAAAGTCGCGCTTGGTCCAGCCAGCATCGGCGTGCGGTTCAAGATTCGCGACGTAAACGCCCGCGAACTGGTGGCGATCCTGCCGCTGGCGGTCTTCGTGCTCTGGGTCGGGCTCTATCCGAAACCTTTTCTCAACATCATCGGGCCTTCGGTGAGGCATCTGCTCACGCAGGTGCATTCTAACGGGGGCGGCCAATGACCGCTGCCACGCTTTTCCAGTCGATCCTAGCGAGCCTGCCCGAGATCGTGGTGGTCACTGGGGCCTGCATCTTGCTGATTCTGGGACAGCTTGTGCCAAAGGGACAGGGGTATTTCCTCGTCTGGGCTTCCGCTGCAACCGTGCTGGTTGCGACCCTGGCGACACTGTTACTGGCGGGCGAGGTGCGGCCGGCCTATTCGGGCATGTTTATCGCCGACCGCTTCGCGGTCTTCTTCAAGATGGTGTTCTACCTTTCGACCATCCTGACGTTCCTCCTGTCGCGAAAATATGCCGAGATCGAGGAGATCGCGTTGAGCGAATACTATGTCCTGCTGCTCTTTGCGCTTTCCGGCATGATGATCATGGCCTCGGCAACCGATCTTCTGTCGATCTATGTCGGCCTCGAACTGATGGCGCTCTCGACCTATGTGCTCACCGGCTTCCTCAGGAAGGAGCGGCGGTCGAACGAGGCGGCGCTGAAATACGTGGTTCTCGGCGGGGTCTCGACGGGAATCTTCCTCTACGGCGTCTCGCTGATCTACGGGATCACCGGCACGACGCAGCTGGACGGGATGGCTGCGGCGGTGACCGGCGACCCGCTCGATCCCGGATTGCTCCTGGCGGTGGTCTTCATCGTCGCGGGGCTGGTCTTCAAGGTCGGCGCGGTGCCGTTCCACATGTGGGTGCCGGACGTCTATGAAGGCGCGCCGACGACAATCACGGCCTTCATGTCGGTCGCCCCCAAGGCGGCGGGATTCGCGGTGATCCTGCGCGTGTTCCTCAACCCGCTGGTCGCCGCTTCCGACGCCTGGATCATCGTCGCAGTGATCGCGGTGGTGACGATGGCGCTCGGCAGCTTCGTGGCGCTGGTGCAGGACAATTTCAAGCGCCTGCTCGCCTATTCCAGCATCGCCCATGCGGGCTTCGCGCTCTTCGGCGTGGTGGCGGGTGGCGCCGACGGGATTGCCGGGGTGATGCTCTACCTGCTGATCTACGCCTTCATGAATCTCGGTATCTTCGGCATCGTCATCATGATGCGGAATGGCGATTTCTCCGGCGAGGTCATCGAGGACTACGCCGGCTTCGCCAAGTCGCATCGCGGGTTGGCGCTTCTGATGCTGCTCTACCTGTTCTCGCTCGCCGGCATTCCGCCGACAGCCGGGTTCTTCGCCAAGTTCTACGTGCTGGTGGCGCTCGTCGAGCGGGGTTTCGTCACGCTGGCGGTGATCGCGGTGCTGCTGAGCGCCGTCGCCGCCTACTTCTACATCCGCATCGTCATGGTGATCTACATGCGCGAGCCGGAGCGCGCGTTCGAGCCTGCCCTGACGCCGTCCGTCCGCGCCACGCTCGCCTTGACCGCCGCCGGCACCATCGGCATCGGACTGTTTCCGGCGTGGTTTCTGAGGCTTGCCCAGAGTTCCGTGTTCGGCGGTTGACCACGATTGGATTTGCAATGAACCGGCCAAGGGAATACTCTGGAGCGTACGAAAGGATGCCCTAGTCGCTGCACGAGGGCCAGCACCGCCGGCCTGAAGATTGGTCGGTCGCAGCTTGAGCAAGCCCTCGGTGGGTGACCAGGGCAGCGCGACATGACTGGAATGGAATTCCTGCCGGTTCTCTTCATGGTCGCCGGAATTGTCCTGGTGGCCGTGGCGACGCTGTTCGTCTCCTCGCTCCTGCGCCCGTCCAACCCCTATCCCGCGAAGAACATGCCCTATGAGTGCGGCATGGACCCGGCCGGCGAGGCCGCCGGGGGCCGCTTCAGGGTGCAGTTCTTCATCCTCGCAATCCTGCTGGTGGTGTTCGACGTCGAGGCGATGTTCCTGTTTCCCTGGGCGGTCGTGCTGAAGGAGATCGGGCTCGTCGGCTATGTCGAGATGTTTGTCTTCATGCTGCTGCTTATCGTGGGCTTCGCCTACGCCTGGCTGAAAGGAGCGCTGGAATGGGAGGAGTAGGCGAAACGATTCGCGACAGCGTGCTGTTCACCACCGCCGACAGCATCATCAGTTGGAGCCGGCGGTCGGCGCTCTGGCCCGAGACCTTCGGGATTGCCTGCTGCGCCATAGAGATGATTTCGGCCGGCTGCGCCCGCTACGATCTCGACCGCTTCGGCGTGGTGTTTCGACCTTCGCCGCGCCAGTCCGACGTGATGATCATCGCCGGCACGGTGACGCGGAAGTTCGCTCCGGTCGTGCGCCGGCTCTTCGACCAGATGCCGGAGCCACGCTGGGTCATCGCCATGGGCACCTGCGCGATCTCGGGCGGGGTCTACAACACTTACGCCGTGGTGCAGGGGGCGGAGACTTTCGTGCCGGTGGACGTGCATGTGCCCGGCTGCCCGCCGCGGCCCGAGGCACTGATGCATGGCATCCTTCTGCTCCAAGAGAAGATCAAGAGGTCCCGCGCGCTGGCCGGGACGCCTCTGGATCGGGTTGCAGCCTCATGAGCGTGGAGACGTCCCTCATCCGCACCCTGATCGCGGAACGTTTCGGGGGGGAAATCGAGGAGCTTGGCTTCTCGCATGGGGTTCACGCTTTCGCCTCACCGCCTGACGTGATCGTCGAGCTTTGCCAATTCCTGAAGGGCCATCCGACGCTGCGGTTCGATTTCCTGTCCGACATCTGCGGGGTCGACCATTATCCCGAAACGCTGCGCTACGAGGCGGTGTACCACCTCTATTCGCTGCCGAACAAATGGCGCGTTCGGATCAAATGCCGCCTCGGCGATCCGCCGCGGGTCCCGTCGGTGACGGGGGTCTGGCGGACCGCCAACTGGCACGAGCGAGAGGCCTGGGACATGTATGGCATCCGGTTCGAGGGCCATCCCGACCTGCGCCGGATCTACATGTGGGAAGGCTTCGAGGGCTTTCCGCAGCGCAAGGACTTTCCGCTCCGGGGCTACAAGGACACGCTGAACCCGTTTGGCGCGGAAGGCCCGCCGCCGACGCAGCCCGATCTCGCCACCAAGGACATTCCATAAGGGAGGCCGTTCGACGCCGGGAAGTGAGATGACCGAAGTCACGGAACTGAGCAGGCCGGCAGGTGAAGCGCTCGACACAAAGGAGGTGCTTCTCAACCTCGGCCCGCAGCATCCCAGCACGCATGGGGTGCTGCGGCTCGTCCTTGAGCTGGACGGCGAGTATGTCGCGCGCGTGGACCCACACATCGGCTACCTCCACCGCGGCACCGAAAAGCTGGCCGAGAGCTTCACTTACACCCAGATTTTTCCGCTAACCGACCGGCTCGACTACCTCTGCCCGCCCTCGAACAACCTCGCTTTCGCGCTAGCGGTGGAGAAGCTCCTGGGCATCGAAGCGCCGATCCGCGCGCAATATATCCGCGTGCTGATGGCCGAACTCGCGCGGATCTCCGGTCACCTCCTGATCACCGGTGCGTTGCCGATGGACCTGGGCGCCATGACCGCGTTGGTTTACGCCATGCGCGAGCGTGAAATGATCATGGACCTGTTGGAGATGATCAGCGGGGCGCGGATGCACACCTCCTTCTGCCGGGTCGGCGGTGTGCGCGAGGACCTGCCCGACGGGTTCTTCCCCAAGATCAGGGAGTTCTGCGACATCTTCCCGAACCGGATCCGCGACTATGAACGGCTGGTCGAGAACAACCGGGTGTTCCTGAAGCGCACGCAGGGGATCGGCGTGATCTCAGCCGAGGACGGTATCGACCTTGGCCTGAGTGGCCCGAACCTGCGCGCCTCGGGCGTTGACTGGGACATCCGCCGCGACGAGCCTTACGAGATTTACGACCGGCTGGCTTTCAACGTCATTACCCGCGATGAGGGCGATTGCTACGCGCGCTGGCGATGCCGCGTCGAGGAGATGCGCGAGAGCGTCCGGATCATCGAACAGTGCCTCGACCAGATGCCCGAGGGGCCGTTCCAGATCGATATGCCGACAATCGCTTTCCCGGTGAACAAGGACAAAGTGCACTGCTCGATGGAGGCGCTGATCCAGCATTTCGACCTCTCGGCCTATGGCTTCAAGGTGCCGAAGGGCGAGGTCTATTCGGCGATCGAGGCGCCAAAGGGCGAGCTCGGGTTCTACATCATCAGCGACGGGTCGCAAAAACCGTTCCGGATGAAAGTGCGGGCGCCGTCATTCGTCAACCTTCAGGGACTGTTCGGGGTCAGCAATGCCCGCTACCTGGCGGACATGATCGCCGTGCTGGGCAGCCTCGACCCTGTGATGGCCGAGGTGGACAAGTAGCAGGAGATTTTGGACGCGATGAACATGCGTGAACAGATCGAGGCGGCGGCGGCGCGGTATCCCGACCAGCGCTCGGCGATCATGCCCGCGCTTCTGATCGCGCAAAAGGAACATGGCCATCTACCCGGCCCGGTGTTGGAAGAGGTCTCCGACATCCTCGGTGTCGAGCGGGTCTGGGTCTACGAATTGGCGACCTTCTACACCCTCTTCCATACCGAGCCGGTGGGGCTGTTCCACTTGCAACTCTGCGACAACCTATCCTGTATGCTGCGCCGATCCGAGGACCTGCTGAGGCATCTGGAGACTGTGCTGGGGATCGAAAAGGGCGGCACAACCCCGGACGGGCTGTTCACGCTTTCGACCGTCGAATGCCTCGGCGCTTGCGAGATGGCCCCGGTGATGCAGGTCGGCGACGACTATCACGGCGACCTCGACATTGCGCGGATCGACGCGCTCTTGGACAGGCTGCGCGCGGCGGCGGGGCAAACGACCGGCGCCGAACTCGCCGCCGCAGGACCGCCGGGTGAGTAGCCGCCATGTTCGAACCGGTCCTTCTCAGAAACATGGACGAGCCGGATGGCCATCTGCTTTCGAGCTATGAGGCCGGCGGCGGCTACCAGGCGCTGGCGAAGGCGCTGCGCGAGCACACGCCCGACGAGATCATCGACCTCGTCAAGCAAGCGAACCTGCGCGGTCGCGGCGGCGCCGGATTCCCGACCGGGTTGAAATGGAGCTTCGTGCCGAAACGGGCCGACAAGCCGAAATACCTGTGCTGCAACGCCGATGAGGGCGAGCCCGGCACGTTCAAGGACCGGATCATCATGGAGCGTGATCCGCACCAACTGATCGAGGGCATGGTGATCAGCGCCTACGCGATCGGGGCGGAAACCGCCTATGTCTACATCCGCGGGGAATACGTGCTGGCGATCCACCGGCTGAAGCAGGCGATCGCCGAGGCCCATGCAAAGGGTTATCTGGGAACACGGATTCTGGGCTCGGATTTTAATTTCGTCGTGCACGTCCATTGCGGCGCCGGCGCATATATCTGCGGCGAGGAGACGGCGATGCTCGACTCGCTCGAAGGCAAGCGGGCGCAGCCCCGTCTGAAACCGCCGTTTCCGGCGGTCGCGGGGCTCTACGCCAGCCCGACCGTGATCAACAATGTCGAGACGCTGGTCTGCGTGCCGCATATCGTGGCGCGGGGGCCGGACTGGTTTCGCAGCATCGGCCCGGACAAGAGCCCCGGTCCGAAGCTTTATTGCCTCAGCGGGCACGTGCGGAACCCGGGCCTTTACGAACTGCCGATGGGCATATCGCTGCGTGAACTGGTCGAGGACCGCGCCGGCGGGCCGCCGCCGGGGCGCAGGATCAAGGCGGTGATCCCCGGCGGGGTCTCGGCGCCGCTGATCCCGGAGCGCGGGCTGGATGTCGGGATGGACTTCGACTCGCTGGCTGCGGTCGGCTCGATGCTTGGCTCGGCCGGGGTGATCGTGATCGACGACTCGACCTGCATGGTCAAGGTCGCCACTCGGATCATCGAGTTCTTCCACCACGAGTCCTGCGGGAAATGCACGCCTTGCCGCGAAGGGCTGAACTGGGTGGTGAAAGTGCTGCGCCGGGTCGAGGCAGGGCAGGGCGCGCCGGACGATCTGGAACAGCTGGAAGCGCTCTGCAAGGGCATTTTCGGCAACACGTTCTGCGCTCTGGGCGACGGCGCGGCTATGGGGCTGCGGGCGGCACTGGCGCATTTCGAGCATGAATTCGTCGCCCATATCGAGGAGGGCAGGTGCTCGTTTCACTAAGGAGCGCGCAGGAGAAGGCCGCAAGAAGTCATGGTTAGCGTCACGATCGATGAACAAACGCTGGAAGTGGAGGCAGGCTCTACGGTGCTGCAGGCTGCCGAGCGTTTGGGCATCGAAATCCCGACCTTCTGCTATCTGAAGCGGCTGCCGGCTCTGGCCTCCTGCCGCATGTGCCTAGTGGAGATCGAAGGGCAGCGGCGGCTGCAGCCTTCCTGCGCCACCGCGGTCACCGACGGCATGGTGGTGCGGACTAACACGCCGCTGATCGACGAAACGCGCTCTTCCATNTCTTCCATGCTCGACATGCTGCTTGCCAACCACCCGCTCGACTGCCCGATCTGTGACAAGGGCGGCGAGTGCGAGCTTCAGGACATGGTGATGGCATACGGGCCCCGGGAAAGCCGATTCCGCGATGCCAAACGTGTGTTCCACTCCGAGGACATCCGTCTCAGCCCCGTCATCATCATGAACGTCAACCGCTGCATCCAGTGCCAGCGCTGCGTCCGGATGTGCGAGGACGTGGTCGGAGCGGTCGCCTTGGGCACCATCGAAAAAGGCATGGATACCGCCGTCACCGGCTTCGAGGGCAGTCTCGCGAGTTGCGACCAGTGCGGCAATTGCGTCGAGGTCTGCCCGGTCGGCGCACTGATGAGCTTCCCCTATCGCTACAAGGCTCGGCCCTGGGATCTGGTCGAGACCGACACGGTCTGCCCGCATTGCGGCACCGGCTGCCAGCTCACCGTCGGCGCGCGCAAGGGCGAGTTCATGCGGGTCCGCTCGAAGTGGGAGCATGGCGTCAATCGCGAAACGCTCTGCGTGCGGGGGCGCTTCGGCCTCGACTTCGTCGGGAGCCGGGACCGGATCAAGCGGCCGATGATCCGTCGTGACGGCGCACTGGTTCCGGTTTCCTGGG
Organism: Mesorhizobium sp. L48C026A00; assembly: GCF_000502375.1. Classification (NCBI taxonomy): domain Bacteria; kingdom Pseudomonadati; phylum Pseudomonadota; class Alphaproteobacteria; order Hyphomicrobiales; family Phyllobacteriaceae; genus Mesorhizobium; species Mesorhizobium sp. L48C026A00. The sequence continues at coordinate 171,650 of NZ_AYWU01000013.1, forward strand.
ACGAAGCCGGGGACTACTTGCGCCGGCGCCTGTCGGCCGTCGAGAGCAAAGCTGCGGGCGGGCTGGCCTCGCCGCGCCTGCCCAACGAGGTGCTTTATCAATTCCAGAAGCTGATGCGGACGGTATTCCGGACCAACAACATCGACTGCTCGTCGCGCTGGTCCACGCCCTTCGAGACGCTCGGCCCGTTGGTGGCGGGCTTTTACAGCCGCGCGCCGCTGGAGGAGGTGATCGGCAACGACTGCGTGCTTGTCGTCGGTGGCAACGTGACCGACGAGAACCCGGTCACTGAATACCTGCTGCGAGACGCGGCGCGGCGGAGGCAGACCAGGTTGCTCATGCTCTCGGCGAGGCCATCCCGGCTGGACGCCGATGCCCGAGCGGTCGTTCGCGTTGCTCCGGGCGCTGAGGCTGCGGCCCTTGCCGCAGTGGTGGCCGGTCTCGTGGCGGCGGCCGGCCAAGCCTTGCCGAGCGAGGTTCTTGCGGGCGTCGGCGCGGCAACCGGCTGGGCACCACCGACCATCGGCAGCGACGGGCCGGACCGTCTAGCCGCTGCGCTGCTGGACGGCGGGAGCGTCGCTGTGCTTGTCAGCGCCGACCTCCTGAGGCTTTCCGAAGCGCGCGCAACGCTGCAGCTCACCAACCTGCTGCGGGTTCTCCGCGTGCTCGGCAAGGGCCCGGCGATGCAGTTCCTCTTCGACCGAGCCAACCAGCTGGGCGCCTGGGACATGGGGGTTCTGCCGGCGGCCCTGCCGGGACTGCGCCCGGTCGGCGATCACACGGCGCGCACAGCTCTCATACGGGCCTGGGGCGCCGAAATTCCGCCTGAGCCGGGCGCGGATCTCGACGCAATGCTGGCGCTTTGTGACAAGGGGCGGGTAGGCGCGCTTTATATCGTCGGAAGCGACCCTCTGATGACCTATCCCGACCGGGGATTCGTCAAGCGGGCGCTTGATGCCACCGATCTCCTGATCGTGCAGGACACCTTCCTCACCGATACCGTGGGTCTGGCCGATGTCGTCCTGCCTGCGGCGGGTTATGGAGAGGAATCCGGCACCTTCACCAACAACGAGGGCCGGATCCAGGCGGTCCGCAAGTTCCGCGAACCCGCCTTCGAGGCGCGGGCCAATCTGGCGATCTTGGACTTCGTCGCAGCGCTCCGCAACCAGGCAATGCAACCGTCGATGCAAGGCGAAATCTTCCGCGAGATTGCCCGGCTGGTTCCGGCCTACCAAGGGCTGACGGACGGGCTTGGAGCCGACGGAGCATTCACCACGGCGGACCCGACGCCGCCGGCTGGCGAGTTCTTCGCCCCTCCGCCTAACCCGAATGCGGCCGACCGGCTCATGTTGGTCACCGGCAACTGCCTGTTCCACAATGGATATCTTTCCGAACGCTCGGAGATCCTGAATACGGTGGCGGATGACCCATATGTTGAGATGAGCGCGTGGGACGCCGCGCAGCTTTGCCTTGCGGATCGCGATCAGGTGGTCGTGCGATCCGCCCAGGGCGAACTGAGGGCGCAGCTCAAGGTCAACAGGCATTTTCCCCCGGGCCTCGTGTTCGTGCCTGAAAACTATAGAGACCTGCGTCTCAACAGCCTTATGCGGCGGGGCGAATACCCTTGTCCGGTGGAGGTTCAAAAGGCGCACGCTGCCTTCGCCACCGGAGTCGGGGCGCGCCCTGAAGATCGCGGCCAAGGCATTGCCGAGCTTCCGGGCAGTTCACCCTAATCGGCTCCCCCGGGTTTGCATCCTCAGTGATAAGGGGTGCCGGCAATGTAATCGCTCAACGCTTGCTCGGTACGGAGCAATTCGTCGAGCCGGTGCTTGACCACGTCGCCGATGCTCACCACGCCGACAGAAGCGTCGCCATCCATGACCAACACATGGCGCGTGCGTCGGTCGGTCATGAGCGACATCACAAAGGGCAGCAAATCCTGTGTCGAACAGGTCACCACACTGCGGTTCATGATGTCGGCGACCCGCATTGTGGGCGCCTCGATTCCGTATTCAGCCACCGCATAGCAGCAGTCCCGCTCCGACAGCGTGCCCAGGCATTCCCCGGGCGAACGGCTGACGACCACGAATCCGATGTTGTTGTCCCGAAACAGCCGCAGGACTTCTACGACCGTCTGATCTGGTGTGACCGAGATGAGCTCGGGAGATTTGGTCTTCAAGATTTGGCGGACAAGCATCTGAGCCTCCTGTGCTCCGGCTTGACGGCTGCCGCGCGTTCACGTTCGGCGGATATTCCGCCACCAGTTGTATCCCTGAGGCTCGCTCGTCTCGACCAGCACGTCCTGTTCGGTGTTCAGGCGCGCGGCGACCACGCCGCCGCCGGTCGTCGCCTTGCCCGGTTTGCCGAGCAGGTCGTCGCGCCCGACCACCAGGTCACGCGAGGAAAAACTCGAGAATTCGTACTGTTGGCCAAGCGCGATCGCGTCGGCCGGGCAGGCGTCCTCGCACAGCCCGCAGAACAGGCAGCGGGCCATGTCGATCTCGAATTTAGCTGGATGCCGGTTGCCCTTCTCGTCCTCGTAGGGAATGACTTCGATACAGTCGCAGGGACAAATCCGCGCGCAGAGTTCGCAGGCCACGCACTTGATCTCGCCCTCTTCGTCGCGCGTCAGGAAGTGATGCCCGCGGTAACGCGAATAGGGCAACCATTTTTCCTTGTCAGGATACTGCATGGTCACGGATCTGGAGAACATGTAGCCGAAGGTCAGCGCCAAGGCGCCCGCTAGATCGGCGAAGAATGCCCAGCCGATCCATGTTCCACTTATGTGCAGTGCGCGCGACATCGCCGCCTCGCTTGGGGTGGCCCTCAAAGGAAAGCAACACCTGTTACTATTATGTTCGCCAGTGACAGTGGAAGCAAGACTTTCCAGCCGATCGCCATCAGTTGGTCGTATCGATAGCGCGGGAAGGTGAAGCGGAACCACATAAACACATAGAGAAAGAACGCGACCTTGAGCGCGAACCAGAGGAGCGGCGGCAACGGGATCAGCACGCCGTTCCAGCCGCCGAAGAACAGGATGACCGACAGGACCGACACCAGCAGCATGACGGCGTATTCGCTGACCATGAAGAACGCAAAGCGGATGCCGCTGTATTCGGTATGGAACCCGGCCCCCAGATCGCCTTCCGCCTCCGCCAGGTCGAACGGAATGCGCTGAGCTTCGGCCAGCCCGGCGACGAAGAATACGAAAAATCCGACCGGTTGGTAGACGATGTTCCAGACATCGGCCTGTGCCCGCACGATATCGAGCAGGCTCATGGATTGCGCCAGCATGACCACGCCGATGACCGCGAACCCCATGGGGATCTCGTAGCTGATCATCTGCGCGCAGGTTCTGAGGCTGCCCAGGACCGCGTATTTGCTGTTCGCGGCCCAGCCGCCGAAGATGACGCCATAGACCTCGATCCCGATCACCGCGAAGACGAAAAGGAGGGCCACATTCATGTTGGAGACGTAGAGTGTGATCTCGTGACCGAGGACCGAGATGCTTTCGCCGAAGGGGATCGCGACGAACACCACAAAGGGCGGGGCGAGCGCCAGAATTGGCGCCAGTTTGAACAGGAAGCGGTCGGCTTCGGCCGGGATGTGGTCCTCTTTGGTCAAGAGCTTGATGCCGTCCGCCACCGGCTGCAGCAGCCCGTGCCACCCCACGCGCATCGGCCCCATCCGCTGCTGGATGTGCCCGGCGATCTTGCGTTCCACCCAGGTCAGCGGCAAAGGCAGCAGCAGCAGGATCGCAATCAGCAACGCGACCTTGAAGGCGATCAGGCCAAGGGCGACGACAAGTTCCATAATCCGCGGCTACTTGTTCATCGGGTTGAGAGTTACGATACTGAGCACTGCGCTTGTCCGGCTTCGCGGAAACGGCAGTCTGCCGGCGGCGACGCAACTTGTGCAATGGTATCACAGTCTTACCGTTGCTGGCCATGGTGTGTGTGTCGCTTGGCGCTCAAACGGGCCCGCACATCGAGCAATGGCACGCAATGACGGGACCAGACGGCCCCAGCGCCTAATACTGAACGCCTCCACAAACAGCCCCCTTTTTACCGTTCAACAACGGCATTCGGCACGAGACACATTCCTAAGGGCCAGAACGCAGGGCACTGAACCGCTTAATCGGTGCAGGTGACGCTCCCCCACTAAAGGGCAATCCGAACGAGTTGCCGCCCGCCCGGCCAAAAAAGAGACCGACAACGCAGACGAGAAATGGGGAAATCTCGGCAGCGTCATCGGTCCAACGGACCAAAGGCGAGGAGGGTTTGGTGCATTGTCAATGCTATCGGTCATTTCCTGACTGACGACCCGCTTCCTCAGCCGCGATGGGACGCGCGACAGCCCATCGATCCGTCAGAGCACAAAAACCCGGTTGGCAAGCAGCACGATCCCGAGCTAACGATCTAACAGGCATCCCTACAGCAGAGGCCAACAGAAAGATGGTATCTCAGGACACTGCACGGCCGTGCGGCGATCGGCGGTGTTTCGGATACTGCGAGGTGCTCCGTCGCAGATTTGGATTTAAGCCATTTTGTGACGGTATTGTTGACGGTATTCGAAGGAACGCCAATTAGAATTCTATTGCATAATCAATAAGCTATGAGGGCAGTAGACAATCGAGTATTGCGAAGGGTGTGAAAGGTGGCCGGTTCCTTGCGATGGGCGATAAGACGACAAAATGGTCCTATGTTTTGACAGACGATCTTGCCTCATATCTTGCAAAAGCCGCGACGTTTCCTGGAAGTGAAATCAACCACCAAACGATCGATGTCGGCTGGCGCGATGGCGCCAAGAGCCAGCAAGAGGTCGCCGATCTCATCTCCGAGGTCATAAAGAAACGCCTTAGTGTCCGGGCTGTGCCGTGGCTGGTTTTCCGCGCGCTAGCGCGCCCGGTCAAGCTGTTTTCCGAGCTTGGCTATGACCTGATACAGATGTTCCTGTTCTTCAAGAAGGGCGTCTATATCTCGAATATTTCGAAACAGGAGCACTTCTTTGGACCCGCCCCTACATCCCGAGATGCGATCACGCGATGGGCGAAAGGTCAGCAGCTGATTTCGTGATGCATCGCGATGGCGGGTCGGCCTGACAGTCCCGTCGTCGATTGCGCGTACCTGTTTGCGGACCTGCGCGGCTTCTCGGTGGTGACGGCCCCTTGATGGAAATGGTGTCGGCGCGTCTTTCGCTTGACCCGATCGCGGCCGAGCCCGTGCTCGGCCACGCTAGTGGTCGGAAACCACCTGCATTAGCATCGCAGGAACGACGATACGATGAAATGGCTTCACCAACGCGAGATAGCTGCTGCCCACCAAATTGTGGGTTTTGACTACGGTCGAGACCGAGATCTCATGCTGGGTCGATGTGCGTTCCTTGACTTCCAATAACACGCGGAAATTGAGATGCCAGTCATCGAGACCGAACACGACACAATTGGAGGACTGCCTGACAACTGGCAAGAAGCCAAGATGGGGGTCAGATTTACTTCGCCGCTCCGGTCCAGTTTTCAAGCCAAAAGGCGTCACAATGCCATTTCGCAACGCCAGCAGCCACTTGATCCAACTTGGCTGCCTCCCGAATACCTGCTGCGAAACGCCGACCGCGTCCAAGGCGAGACCTGTTACAACCAATGCATAAGTGTCGCCGAAGTTTGCGCCGGGAAGAAGCCTGTCAGCGTGCGCAAACGGCCTGGCAAAAGGTTTCGCCACAACTTGCGGCCGGGGAGGGCGATGCCTGGCGATGCACATCATTGGGCCTTGGTTCCCCGCTGCACGCCAAGACACAGGCCGATCAGAACAAGCACGAGTAGTGGAAAGCCGCTTGGCAGGATGATCAGCGTAGCAACCGTTCCCCATCCCAACAATGCCAAGCCGACGAACCGTGGCACGACGATGCCCCTGCGCGTCATCCGAGGAGGAGCAGGCCCAGGATGATCAATGGGATTGCAAAGCTGCCGACCGTCGACCAGAAGGCGAAGCCGCTGAGGATCAGGCCGGGACGCTGATCAACTGGCGGCCCCCAGTGGTCCCATGTCCAATGCGCCCCCGCGGTTGGCCAAAGCGATCTACGTTGCCCTTCTCGGGCTCTATATGCTTCGCCAATACACTCCGGAATTGGCGGGCGACCAGTCTTCTTAACCGCGGTTGAGACCGCTTTGGACGTCGCCGAGGCCGCATGCGAGCGCGGGGCCGGTGATAACTGAGTGCTCAGACGATAAGGTGGGCTGCCTGGCTGGTCGTGCTGTAGGCTTCCGCGCCTGGCTTCCTCAGCAAATCCAAACGCCGTGCAGTCCGCTCGGGCGCGTTGCTTGGTCCGTTCGGCGCCATTCGGCTTCCGCTTATCCGAGAATGCTGATGGGCGGGATGAGAGGGCTCGGATCATGCCAGAAACTGCGTCGCCACGCCGAGCAACGGTCCAGCCTCGGCGAGCTTTTGGTCGAGCGTATGCACCGTGGCGCCATGTTCCGATGCCGCGGCGAGATGCAGCGCGTCGCCAGCGCGAAGCCCGAGACTATGCTGATCGGCGAACATTGCCGCCGTGCGGAAATGCCGGCCGGTGACCGGCAGCACGGTGAAGCTCTCGGCGACCAGGTTGTGGAACAGCGCGAGCGCTGCTGCGCGCTGCTCCAGGTTGATCTGTCCGGTTCGCAGCTTGATCGCCATGGCCGACGACATCTCGGTGATGGTCCAGTCGCTGATCAGAAGCTGCGCCGGATCCTGCTCCGCCAGCCAGCCCTGAACGCGCGGCGTCATCGCTTCATTTGAAAGGGCGGCAACGATCAGCGACGTGTCGAGATAGTGCATCAGTAGCGGTCGCCATCCCGCATCGACCGCACTAGATCGGCAGAACTCTCGGCCTGAGGCGGCATGGTCGCGGTCAAGGATTGCAGGAGGTTTACGTCGATCCGCCGCCGCGGTCTCGCCACGGCGGTGAGCCGTGCGACCGGTTTACCCCGCCGGGTGATGTCGATCGTATCTCCTGCCTCGACCCGATCCACTAGCTCGCTCAGATGGGCTTTGGCATCTGCCAGGTTGATCACACTCATGTCACGCTCCTGACCATGTAGATGGTCATATAGCGTGTTGCGCTTAACACTTCCAGCGAATGCTCCAACAAATGTCGGACCCGATCCCTATGAGAGTAGGCGCATCGGCTCGTTTGCCGGTGCGGCTGTCTGGGGAGGCCAGGAAATCAGACGCCTTTGGCTTTACGACCACGCGTGCTCGGCTTGGCCGGGACGCTTTTTCCATACTTGTCCCACCAGGCGGTGAGCGCTTCCATCGTCGGACCAAGCCCTCGCGCCTTCGGCGTGATCGCATACTCGACGCGGGGCGGCACTTCCGCGAACACGGTGCGCGAGACCAGCCCATCCGCTTCAAGCTCGCGCAGTTGTGCCGTCAGCATGTGCTGGGTGATGCCCGGGATCGCCTTTCGCAACTCACCGAAGCGATAGACTCGCTGATTGAGCAGCCACATGATTTGCAGCTTCCACTTGCCCGAGAGCAGCGCGAATGCGCGCCGCATCTCCTCGTGCATGTTGATCTCTTTATCGGCCATAGTCTGATCTTCCATACTAACAGCAAGTTATTCATCCTACTTGCGAATATCAATCTTGGACGACATTTTCGATCTGTGCTGCAGGTGTGCAGGCAAGAAGCTGCGACCCGGAAGCGCGAAAGTCGATGAAAGAGGTGTCGCTGCTGGGCGGCAAACAGGAAGATCACATGGCCGCAACTTATACATATTGGATCAGCACCGCACTTCTGAGTCTGCTGTATCTGACTTCCGCAATTGCGTACCTGACCAAGGGTGCCCGGGTTCGTCAGGCGCTTGCCGACCTCGGCTATCCAGCCTAACTTGTGCCGGTCATGATCGCCGTAAAAGTTCTGGGCGCGGCGGCCATCTTGTCACGCTTCAGCGTTCACCTCAGCGATCTCGCCTACGCCGGGATGTTCTATCACCTGCTGCTGTCCGGCTTGGCCCACGTCGGGGTCCGCAAGCCCGGCGGTGCCCTCCCGGCGGCCGTAGGTCTCGCGCTGTTGGCAGCCTCCTTCCTCACGCAAAACGCAGTTCGCGAAGTGCCGTCGCCCTACGTGCTGACGGCGCTGCTTTGACACGGCGAAACATCCAACAACCCCTATCGAATGGAGATGAACATGGGTCGACTTAACGGAAAAGTGGCCATCGTCACAGGCGCCGGTCGCGGCATCGGCCGCGCCACGGCGAAGCTGTTCGCGGCGGAAGGCGCGAAGGCGCTGTTCTTTCGCTCATGCCCGCCAATGTGGACGCTGTTGTCGCCGACATCGAGGCCACCGGGGGCACCGCGCTCGGTGTCGTCTACGACATCAGCAATGCCGATCAGATCAAGGCGGCGGCGGACAAGGTGGTCGCTCCCTATGGCGGGTCGACATTCTTGTAAACAACGCCAACTGCGTCCGCTTGGTGGGCGCTTCGTGAGCGGCCGCTCGCCGGACATGCGTTCAGCGATCTTTTTCCGCGAGCGATCGCCCTGGGGAAAAGGGCCCGCTCCGCGCAGAGTCAAATCATTGCAGTCGGCTGTTGTGGCGCAGCACCAGGCCGACTGCGCCGAGCAATGCATCGTTCTGCGTGTGCTTGCCAATGATTATCCGCGTGCGCAGGGCGGGTGCGATATCGCGGGACTTGATGAGCGTGTGGCGTTCATATGACGCGATCAGCGGTGCCAGGAGAATGTCGCCTGCCAAAGCCATGCGGCCACCGATGATGACGAGCGGCGGATTGATCACCGAGCCGATCAGACCAAGACCACGGCCGGCGAAGTCGGCGGTGTCCTCGATCATTCGCAGCGCGCCGACGTCGCCCTGTTCAGCCATCATGATCACCTCGTCCATCGTGACCGGCCGCCGCACGATGCGCGAAATCTGCTCGAGCGGCCGGGCAAAACTCGCATAAAGCTCCAGGCATCCGCGATTGCCGCACCGGCAAAGATCGCCGCCTGGATCGATGCTGATATGCCCGAATTCGCCGGCGCCGCCGGCGATGCCGGTCACCAGCCGGCCATGCTGAACAATGGCCCCGCCGACACCGAGATCGATCTTGAACAGCACGAAATCGTCTTGGCCGACGGCCGCGCCCCACATCAGCTCGGCAATGGCCGAGCAGTTGCTCTCGTTATCGGCGAAAATCGGCTGTTCGAGAACCGGCCCGAACACATCGCGGATGTTGACCCCAGCCCAGGTCGGAACAATACTCGCACGCTGCACCACGCCTTCGCGGCTGACAGGGCCCGAGACGGAAACCCCAACCCCCAGGAGCCCCGCCGTCGGCAGACCGTTCTCTTCGTAGCATTGGGCAATTGCTGACTTGGCGAGCTCGGCCGCCTGTTGTGGCTGGTAGTCCAGGCCCATGGCGATAGTTTGTTCGGCGATGACAGAATGCGACACGTCGGCGATGAGGCACCGCATCTCATCGAGGCCCAGGTGGATTCCGACACAGGTGCCCGCAGCGGGATTGAGCGTCAAGGTCGCGGCAGGCCTGCCAATGCCCCTGGCGCCGTTATGGTGGGCCGAGGATTCGATCACCATTCCGGACTTTCTCAAGCCATTGAGCGCGGTTGAAACTGTCGATCGCGCCAAACCGGTGATGTGCGCGATTTGCGAGGCAGAAAGCACGCCGCGCTCCCGCAGGCACCGCACGATCAGGCTCTCCGGTGATGCGGAGGGCTTGTCGATCAGCCAATTTCTAAGCGAAGGTTTGTTCATGATGAGCACAAAGGACGTTGACTGATAGCTCAAATATGTCATCTTGGAAAGAACGGAGATACTGCATCTCCCTCTGCGACGAACTCGAATTGCGTCCACAAGCGGTCGATACGAACCGCAAATCACTTATGGGAGTGAAACGATGGAATACCTGAGGACGGCCGTTGCGGCCGCTACGGCGTACACCCTTGTTGCGGGAGCTGCGCTCGCAGAGCCCAAGACCAACCTGTTGCATCAATGGGCGACCGGATCGGACGCCCAGGCCATTGCCAAGCTCGGCGAGATGTTCACCGCCAAGGGTGGCACCTGGCAGCAGACCTCCATCGCAGGCCACACGGCCAACACGCTGGCGAAACTGCGCGCCGACGTGATCGCCGGCAATGCACCGCCAGCGGTGCAGCTCAAGGGACCCGAGATCGCCGAATGGAACGAGACCGGCATGACCGCCAATCTCGACGAACTGGCGACAGCGGAAAATTGGGAGAAGGTCGTCGCTCCCGAATTGCTGCCGGTGATGAAGCCGACCGGCAGCTGGGTGGCGGCGCCGATGAATATCCATCGCATCAACTGGCTGTGGGCATCGCCGAAGGTCATGCAGGAAGCAGGCGTGGCCGAGGTGCCGAAGACGTGGGCAGACTTCAACGCCGCCTGCGACAAGGTCGTGGCATCGGGCAAAATCTGCATCTCGCACTCGACCGCCGACTGGACCGATTCGACGGTCTTCGAGGTGGTGGTCTACGGCATGGATCTCGATCTCTTCAAGAAGGCCTTCGTCGAGGGTGACGTCGAGGCGATGCGCAGCGACGGCATGGTCAAGGCCTTCGAACAGTTCCGCACCATGACGACGAAATATATGGACCCCGGCATGAACGGGCGCGACTGGGATAGCATGTCGCATCTGGTCGGCCGCGGCGAGGCCGCCTTCCACATCATGGGCGACTGGACGCTCGGCCTGCTCACGGCCGGCGGCTTCAAGCAGGGCACCGACTATGTCTGCGCCCAGGCGCCGACTGATTGGGGCAAGCCGGGCTTCATCCTGAATTCCGACTCGGTGGTGTTCTTCCAACAGAAGGATCCGGACTACGTCGAGGGGCAGAAACTGCTCGCCAGCACCATCCTGTCGCCCGAGTTCCAGACGATTTTCAATCAGACCAAGGGCTCGATCCCGGCCCGTCTCGACGTCGACCTTTCGAACGGCTTCAATCCCTGCCAGCAGCTTTCCCAGAAGGACCTGCAGGCGTCGATCGATGGCGGCACGCTTGTCCGTTCGATGGCGCACAACATGACGATCCCGCAGAAGGTGCGCGGCGCGATCATGGATACCGTCACCGAATTCGTGGCGACGCCGGACATGACCGCTCAGGACGCAGCCAGCGCGATGGCCGATGCGGCCGAAGCGCAGATGTGAAGACGCTGCCGATGATGGCTTGTCGCGCGTCGCCCGGCCCCGACTTCGCCGGAGCAGAAGATGTCAACGCGTGACCTGACCGTACCGGTTGCGGCTACCGCAACCCCGTGGCGGCAGCGCCTGGGCACGATGGTGCCCATTCTGGTGCTGGCGCCGTCGCTTGCGGCGAGTTTCATCTACGTCTTCGTCTTCACGCTCTGGACGCTCTATCTCTCGCTCTCCAGTTCGTCGCTGATGCCGACCTATGGGTTCGTCGGTCTGGACAATTACGCTTCGCTCTGGGCGAACCGGCGCTGGAACATCGCGTACACCAACCTCTTTCTGTTCAGCGGCTTCCATATCGTCGGCTCGATGGCCATCGGACTGCTTCTGGCGATCCTGATCGACCAGCGCGTTCGCGGCGAGGCGGTCTGGCGCACCATCTTCCTCTATCCGCTGGCAGTCTCCTTCATCGTCACCGGCACGGTGTGGAGTTGGCTCTATAATCCCGTCGACGGCATCCAGGCCTTCGTGCGGGGGCTCGGCTGGACCGACTTCAGCTTCGCCCTGACGGCCAACCGCAACACCGCAATCTATGCGGTGATCATAACCGGTATCTGGCAGTCGTCCGGCTTCGCAATGGCGCTTTTCCTGGCTGGCCTGCGATCGGTCGATCCGGATCTCATCAAAGCAGCGCAGATCGACGGTGCGTCGGTTTCCCGAACCTATCGGAAGGTCATCCTGCCGACGATCGCCCCGATTTTTCTGGCGGTGGCCGTCATCCAGATCCAGTTCGCCATCAAGACCTTCGACCTGGTGGCGGCGTTGACGCGGGGTGGGCCAGGTGTGTCGACTACCTTCCCGGCGATCTATGTCTACGACCTGATGTTCCAGCGTGGGCAGATCGGCGAGGGTGCCGCCGCGGCGATGATGATGCTCGCGGCCCTCGCGGTTGTGCTGGTGCCCTATTCCTTGTGGATCGTTTGGCGCAGGCGGGCGGAGGGCCGCAATGGCTGAAATTGTCACCAACGCCCGGCATGATCCCGAAGCGGCCGCGGCTACGCGGCGATATTTCTGGGGTCGCTTCCTTGTCTATGCGGCGCTGATGCTTTTCGCCGTCATCTACCTTGCACCGCTGCTGGTCGTCGTCTTCAACTCGTTGCGGGAGCAGTCCGACATTGCCCGCAACGGCCTCATCTCGCTGCCGCGCAGCTTCCGCCTCGACGCGTGGGCACAGGCTTGGGGCACTTATTGCGTCAGCGGCACCTGCGAAGGCATGAAGCGCAATTTCTTCAATTCGCTCTGGATGACGATCCCCGCAACGCTCATTTCCACGCTCCTCGGCGCCATGAACGGCTATGTGCTGTCGAAATGGCGTTTCAAGGGCTCGGAAATTCTGTTCAATCTGATGCTGCTCGGCGTCTTCATGCCCGGCCAGATCTCGCTGATGCCGTGGGCGTTCCTGCTCGGCAAACTCGGCCTGACCAATTCGACCTACGGGCTGGTGTTGATTCATGTCGTCCAGGGCATCTCGTTCACCACCCTGTTCTGCCGCAACTTCTACGTCAGCATACCCGACGATCTTATCAAGGCGGCACGCATCGACGGCGCCGGCTTCTGGCGGATTTTCCGCAAAATCATCCTGCCGCTGTCGCCGCCGATTTTGATCGTCACCGTCATCTGGCAATTCACCGGCATCTGGAACGAGTATCTGTTCGGCGTCGTCTTCACCTCGGGCCAGCAGCAGCCGATTACGGCGGCTTTGGTCGCGCTTACTGCCGGCGGCACGACCGCCCGTGCTTACGATGTGATGAGCGCAGCCGTGCTGATCGGCGCGCTGCCGCCGCTGCTGATCTACCTGTTCGGTGGAAAATACTTCGTGCGCGGCCTGACACAAGGCGCCATCAAGTGAGGCGCCATCAAATGAGGCATCGTCCATGTCTGCGCTGATGATCCGCGACCTTCACAAGAGCTATGGCGGGCTCGAGATTCTGGCCGGCATCAATCTCGAGGCGCGAACCGGGGAGTTTGTCGCCCTCGTCGGCCCGTCGGGATGCGGCAAGTCAACCTTGCTCGCCATGATCGCCGGCCTGGAAACCGTCACGTCGGGCGAGATCTGGATTGGCGATCGGCTGGTGAACTCCGTGCAGCCCAAGGACCGCGACATAGCGATGGTGTTCCAGTCCTATGCCCTCTATCCGACCATGACGGTGCGCCAGAACATCACCTTCGGCATGGAGAGCCGAGGCGTGCCCAAAGCGGAGCAGGCGGAAGCCGTAAAGCGGGTTGCCGCACTGCTGCAGATCGAGCAGCTGCTCAACCGCAAGCTCGGGCAATTGTCGGGTGGGCAGCGACAGCGCGTTGCGATGGGGCGCGCCCTGGTACGCGACCCAAAATTGTTTTTGTTCGACGAGCCGCTGTCCAATCTCGACGCCAAGCTGCGCGTCGACATGCGCACCGAAATCAAGAAGCTGCACCATCGCGTCGGCAAGACGACGGTGTACGTCACTCACGATCAGGTCGAGGCGATGACGCTCGCGTCCCGCATTGCGGTGATGAACCAGGGCTCGGTGCAGCAGTTCGACACGCCGAAGCGGATCTATGACCGGCCGACCAACATGTTCGTGGCCGGTTTCATGGGATCGCCGGCGATGAATTTCATCCCCGCCCGGCTTACCGGCTCAACCAGCATCGCGGTGCGCGCCGCTGACGGCAGCGACGCTGCTCTTGCCCTTGCCGCGCCGCTGTCCGCCGGTGCGCCAAAGGACGTGGTGCTCGGTGTTCGGCCCGAACACATCTACCGCTTCACGACGGACCTGAAGTCGCGCAAACCTGCTGTCGTGTCCTTGCGGGCGCCGGTCGAACTGGTCGAGCCGACCGGTGCCGAGACGCTTGCCGTCCTCAGGCTGGGCGACCTGGAGATCACCGGCCGTTTCGAGCCGGATGACGCTCCGGTCATGGGCGAGACGATAACGCTCGGCATCGACATGTCGCGCGCCTGTCTGTTCGATCCAGCAACCAGGGCGCTTCTGTGATCTGATGTCCATGCAATTCGCGACTTACCCGAGCTTGACCGATCGCGTCGTGCTGATCTCCGGCGGCGCCTCCGGGATCGGGGCCGATATGGTTCGCGCTTTCGTGGCGAATGGCGCCCGCGTATGCTTTCTCGATGTGCAGGATGGGCCCGCAGAGGCGCTGGTCCGTGAACTCAGCGGTGCCGGCAGGCGAACTCCCCTGTACCTCCATTGCGATGTGACCGACGTTGATGCGCTGCAGGCATCGGTAGAAGACGTGCGCGCTAAGCTCGGTCCGGTCGCCGTTCTGGTAAACAACGCTGCCGATGATCAGCGCCATCCCGTTGACGCGGTGACAGCCGAATATTGGGACCGCAGCTTCGACGTCAATCTCCGGCATCACTTCTTCGCCGCGCAGGCGGTGCATCCGCATATGAAGGAACTCGGCTTCGGCTCGATCATAAACTTCTCTTCCATCGCCTGGCGTTTCGGCGCGGACCAGATGGTGGCCTATGCCACCGCCAAGGGTGCCGTTGTGGCGCTGACGCGCGCACTGGCGCGGTCGTTTGGATCCGACAACATCCGCGTCAATGCAGTCGAACCCGGCGCCGTCATCACCGAGCGGCAGCGCCAGCTGTGGTTCAAGACCCAGGACGCAATCGACCAAACGGTGCAGCGGCAACTCATCCGCCGCGTCCTGCTGGGCGAGGAGATCGCGCGGACCGTGCTCTTCCTTGCCGCCGATGACAGCCGCATGATCACCAAGCAGTCCATCGCAGTCGATGCCGGTCTGCGCTGATGCGATCGCTTCCAAATCCTTCAACGGAACTGCCAAGCTGATGTTTCGTCTCGGCCTCAACCCATACGGACTGACCTACACTCTCGGCCTGCAGGGACGCGGTACGCCGCGGCACAATCCGGACGGGACCGGGCTGGAAGGCTTCATGGCGCTTGCGCAGGAACTGGGCGCACGCACGCTCGAGATCTACGAACCGTGGTTGACCGACTTGCCGGACCCCGAAATCGTCGACCTACGCAAGCGTCTGATCGCGCTCGACATCGTCCCGGTGGTCAGTGGCGGACTTCTGGTGGCCGGTCCGTTGGACAGTGCGTTTCGGGCGGCGCGCCTGCTCGAGGCGACAACGATCCGTATCGCACTGACCCCCGTCCTGTGCGGCGACCGCAACCTGTGGGGCCCGAAATGGAGCGAGTTCGACGCGACGATCCGCGCTGCCTTGACGGAATGGGGGCCGCGTGCGGCGGCTGAGGGCCGGGTGCTCGGCATCGAAAACCATCAGGACTTCGGCAGCGACGAACTGGTCGCGTTCTGCGAACTCGGTGGGCCGGGCGTCGGCATCACCTACGACACCGGCAACACCTTCCCTGTCGGCGAGGCGCCGCTTGCCTTCACGCGGCGCATCGCACCGCACGTCCGCCATGTCCACCTCAAGGACTATCGCGTGCAGTTCACCGATGAGGGCTATCGTCTGGTCCGCTGCGCGATCGGCGACGGCGCCGTGCCTTTCGCCGAACTGGCAGCCATCCTCGCCAAGCACCACGACACGCTGACGGCCGTGCTTGAGCCAGGCGCGCTGGAAGCCCGCCACGTTCGCTGTCTCACCGACGACTGGTGGAACGAGTATGCACCGAAATCCGCGCGCGAGTTCGCGGCCTGCCTGAGTGCCGCGCGCGTAAACCGCCTTGCTGACGACGCCGACTACCGGACGCCATGGGAGCGCGACGATGACGGCGCGCTGGTTTCGTATGAGCTCGACATGATCCGGCGCAGCGCCGCCAACATGAAGAAGTTCGATTTCATTGCAATGGAGAAACCAGCATGACTGCCCGAGAACTCAGCGGCCTGACCGCCTTCGTGACCGGCTCGGGACGCGGCCTTGGTCGCGTCATGGCCGACCGCCTGGCCGAACTTGGCGCAAACGTCGCCATCCACGATCTCGACTGGACCCGGCCGTCGCAATATGGCGAATTCGCAGACCTCGGCGAATCCGCCAGGGGTCTGGAAAAGCATGGGACACGGGTAACCGCGGTTACGGGCAACATCGGTGACAGGCAAGCCGTTGCCGAAATGAAGAGGAAGATCGAGGCGGAACTCGGCGATGTGCATGTTCTGGTCAACTGCGCCGGCGGCGACATCGGCGCCAAGGGGGTAAAGCCCAGTCCCAACAACGCGCTCGACATCGACTATGAAGACATCAAGGTGCTGACCGAGAACAATCTCATCGGCACGATGCTGGTCTGCCAGGCGTTCATTCCGCCTATGGTCAAGCGCGGCTCAGGCTCGGTGATCAACATTGCCTCGGCGGCAGCGCATATCGGATGCTCGCCGGAGGTGGTCTACTCCACGCTTAAGGCGGCCGTCGTGCATTATACGCGTTGCCTCGCCAAGGAACTGATCGACGATGGCGTGCGCATCAATGCGGTGAGCCCCGGCGCCACCAAGACGGCACGCTTCCAGGCGAGCCGCGTCGTCGATCCGGAGCGCATGGATTCGAGCAAGAAATCGCTGAACCGCTATGCCGAGCCTGAAGAGATCGCCGAAGCGGTGGCCTTCCTCGCCGGTCCGCGCGCGCGTTTCATCAACGGGCAGGTCATTCGCGTCGATGGCGGCTTCACCATCTTCCCAGGTTGAATCGCGGCCGGCACGCGAACTGTCGAGCTGAGCGCACCCCAATGAGCAGGGCCGCGACGGCCCATTTGCCGACCTTACTTCGTTGATGAGTTGCGACGTGCTCGCAGAGCTCGGGAAATC
The DNA here is from genome assembly GCF_000502375.1 of Mesorhizobium sp. L48C026A00. NCBI lineage: Bacteria > Pseudomonadati > Pseudomonadota > Alphaproteobacteria > Hyphomicrobiales > Phyllobacteriaceae > Mesorhizobium > Mesorhizobium sp. L48C026A00. Next base: position 188,570 of record NZ_AYWU01000013.1, read on the forward strand.
GACGGTGACGTTTCGGCAACACGTCAATTCTCTTGGCGACACGGTGACGTTACAGCCCGCCTATATGCACCCACGCAATGGCTCGGATTTGTCTGGGTCGGTCTACTCGGCGCCCTGCGAAGGCGAAGATTCCGGATCGAGGCGCTTAGGCCACCGTGCGCCTGGGCAGAGCGAACCGGTTCCGTCTATAAGCTCAGAGGCGCAACATTAGAGTTTGGGGGAACAGATGAGGGAAGAGAACGACATTCAGAAGTTGGTGCGCACGCTGCGTGCTCGAGCCCCTGACGACGCGGCTGAATTGCTAGCCCGAGAGTCTCCCGAGTTCATCCGCGACGCACTAAAGTTGTTACCGGATAAGCACGCCCGGAAGGTGGCGGAGCATTTTCCCTCGCAAAGGAGGCCCATCAAATCTCATACCGACGGCAAGGATCTCGCGATCCCCGAGGCCATCGTTGAGCTGATGGATCCGATCCCCGCCAGCGTTGCTGTCGGGACCACGGTAGCCGCCGCGGTCGAGGCCGTCAGGCGCGCGCAGGTGCCGACCGAGTTGACTTACCTCTATATCACGGACGAGGGCGATAGACTGGTTGGCCTAGTGGTCTTGCGCGATCTGATGCTGAGCGAGGCCGACGCGACGGTGGATCAAATTATGCTGGCAAGTCCGTTCGCCCTTCACGTCGATATGCCTTTGAGCGAAGCCTGCAAGGCGGCGGTACGCCGTCACTACCCTGTCTATCCCGTGGTGGACGCGGAGAACCGGCTGCTCGGGCAGGTTCGCGGCTGGCGGCTGTTCGAGCAGCAAATCATCGAGATTTCTGCCCAGCCTGGCCAGATGGTGGGTGTCCAGAAGGAGGAGCGTTCTTTCACTCCGCTGTTTTCAGCCTTCTTGAAACGTCATCCGTGGCTGCAGCTCAACCTGCTGACGGCCTTCATAGCCGCTTTCGTGGTCGGCTCGTTCACAGGCACGATCGAGAAGATCGTCGCGTTGGCGGCGTTCCTCCCGGTGTTGGCCGGACAGAGCGGAAACACCGGCTGTCAGGCGCTGGCTATTACGCTGCGTGGCCTCGCCTTAGGGGATGTGGACAAACGACCGAAGCTGCACTTGGTGCTGAGGGAGGGAGCGCTCGGGATCGCCAACGGCTTGCTCGTCGGTCTGGTGGCGGCTGCGGCCATGTGGTTCTACGCTTCACGGCAGCCGGAGTCGGCATCCCAGGCCCCCATGCTGGCGCTTGTGATCCTGCTTGCCATGTCCGGATCGTGCCTCATGTCCGGGATCTCCGGCGTGCTGATCCCGTTGGGCCTGCGGCGGGTCGGCGCCGATCCGGCCGTGGCTTCCGCGATCTTCCTCACGACGGTGACCGATATTGTAGGCATGGGCCTGATGCTGGGACTGGCCACCATGCTCGTGCTGTAGGCGCGCTCGACGGACGTGATCGCGGACGAGGACGTTGTTGCCTATGAAGTGACCTCGTCGGCGTTCAACAAGATAACAAAGGCTAAGCCGCACATCGCGCAGGCCGTCCTGAGAAGCATCGCCCGCCAGCTCTCCGAGCGCTTGCGCAACGCGGCGGAAGACCTTCGGATGAGCTCCATGTGACGCTGATGCGTCGTGCGGCGACCAGATACGTGGAGAATCGCGCAAACAATATTGATCTTGTCGGCTGCGCAATCCACCGCTGAGTATGATTTGGATTAGTTGCCGTTTGTAGAGAATACTTGCTGGAAGCCAAGCAACGCTGAGAAGATGTTTGACCGACCAGCGTAGGCGAAATGCGAATGAACGCGATAGTTTGTTGCGCCGCTGCAACAGCTGCTGAAGACTCGGAGGTTTCCTGACAGTTCTGTCGCTTTTTTTCGTGCAGGCGTGCTAGATCCGCTGCACTAGTCGGGTTGGGGTGGGTTCTCGGCATGCATTCCTCGTTTTCAATGATCCTCGGCTTCGCCGCGGCGCTGCTTTGTACCGGCATATTGCCGGCCGGCGCACAAGGTCTCTATCCGGCCTATGACGATGCGTTTTCGGCCCGCATTGCCAATCCGACCGACAACGGAGCGCTAGCTCAATTCGTCACAGTTGCCGTCAACGCAGGGCAGTACGATCAGGCGATCTCGTCGATCGAGCAGTATCTCATCAAACATCCTCGCGATGCGCGCGCCCGGCTCTCGGCCAGCCGGTTGTATTATCATGTCGGCTCCTATGAATTGGCCCGGCGGCAGGCGCAGTACGGCCTCGAGGTCGGGGACCTGTCCGCGGATGAGCAGCAGGAAGCCGTTCGCCTGCTCGCCCGCATCGAGCGCGCGTTACGTGGCGTCACCTGGGAAATCGCTCTGACTGGCGGCATGTTCAGCGCATCCACCGTTTTTGAGCCGGGCGGGGCCGAAGACGACCGCACCTTGGTCTCGCCCTATGGGCGGGCGGAAGGTTTTGTCCGATGGGACCTCGGCACGCCAAGTTCTGACGCGCTTGTCCTCTCGGGCTCGCTGGCAGCGACAGAGCGCTTTTTCACAGAAGACCTCTCGGTTCCCGGAGATGAGGAGACTTTTATCCACGGCGACGCGGCGATTACCTTGGACAAGGGACTGCCCAACAGCGGGATCGATTCGCTACGGCTGCTGCTTTCCGCGTTCGCTGTTACAGATCGCTTCGACAGCGATATCCACGAGACCGGCGTCGGTCTAAGTGGGCGCTTCCTCGTGCGCCCCACCGTCGAGACGACGCTTTTTGCAGGTGCAGGCTACATCGATCTAAGCGGCTCGAAAGGCATCTTCGCCGATAGCCGGGTCTTCTATGAGGCAGGCGGCAGCTACCGCTTCCGCAATGGCCAGGCGCTCGGACTGCGCCTGGTCGGCTCGACTGATTTCGCCTCCGGAGCTGGCGAAATCGGCCGCAGCTATATGGGAGAGGTCCGCTACGGCGGCGTGCTGATGGAAGTACCGGACCTGTTCGTATGGTCTCATCAGGTCGCCGTCTCGGCCGGCCACAGCGACACTCCCGACTTGTCCTTCGGCATCGGCACGAACATAGAGAGCGACTTCTGGCGCGTTGCCTCGGAAAGCGATTTTCAGCTCACTGAATGGCAGAAGGTCAGTGTCGACCTCGCCTATCGCGAAACCGACTTCGAGATCGCCAGCGGCGACCGAAATTCATTCGAATTGCTCGTGAGCTACACGTTGACGCTCAACTGAAAGAGGCCGCGATGAGGACCCTGTATCGTCAGATAGCCACTTGTATCGCCTGCCTTGCCTTTGCGGCACCATCTGTCGCTGAAACGGTCGGGTCCATGACGGCCTACCAGACCGACATCATCCGCAATGACGGCGAGGCGATGAACGTCGGCGCTGGCGTCGAACTCGGCGACCAGCTGCGCAGCAATATCACAGGTCTCGGAATGCTCGTGTTTCGGGACGAGTCGAGCGCCAAGATTGGTCCGAACACCAGCCTGACGATCGATGAATTCGTCTACAATCCGGGGTCCCGATCAGGAAAGATCGACATCAGGATGAACAGCGGCCTGGCCCGTTTCTACGGCGGTCAGGTTTCGAAGGGCGGCGACATGCAAGTTGCGACGCCACACATGGTGCTCGGAGCCAGAGGCGGCATCATTGAAGTGCTTGTGATAGCTGGTCAGACCGTCGGCATACTGCGCGCCGGCCGCATGACCTGCATGATGAATGGTCGCAAGCTCGTGATCACAAACCCGGGCCACGCCTGCACGTCGGACAATGACAAACTGCTGACCGGCTACGGCGGTATCGACGCCTTCCCGATATTGGACAGCATCGAGCGGATAGCCGGCACCGGCCTGCCAGGCGAACCGGGTCCGGGGCTGGACGTAAGCGCGATTTGTGCGTCAGCACTCGGCAATTCGCTCAAAGCCTGCAAGTCCACCGACGGCGCATTGCCCGGTGTGGCCATGGAGTTCCCTGACAGCCCAACGCCACCAGCGGGCAGCGGGGTGGATGATGAGCATGATGACTGCTTTCCCGACTGCCGGTAGGCCCGGCCGACCGGCATGAGCCCCTTGGCTGATTGGCGGCGGGCTGCCCGGCGCAAGATTCCGGGTCTTGCGGTCGTACTCTTGCTGCTCGCTTGCCATTTTGCTTTCGACGGGCCGCTATCGCGCCTGCGCGAGCGTACGTATGACTTCTACCAGTTCCTCGCCCCGCGCGAGGCGACGAGCAATCCTATTGTCATAGTCTCGATAGACGACGCGAGCCTTAAGGCATACGGGCGATGGCCTTGGAACCGTGGCCTTTTGGCCGATCTGGTCGATGGTGTCGCCGAGTCCGGTGCCGCGGTGATCGGGCTTGCGCTGGTGCTGCCCGAGGCTGATATCTCTCCTGATGGCATCGCCGGAGACAAGCGCCTCGCCAGCGCACTGGCGAAAAATCGAACGGCGCTCGCCGTCAGCCTGGGCAACGAGGTGACGGTTTCAGACGCAGAGCCCAAAGCCGGCTGGTCGATCGTCGGGCAGGTACCCGAGACGCTTCCTGGCTTCACCGGTCTGACAGGCTCCCTTCCTGATTTCTCGAGCGCCGCTGCAGGCCTCGGCGTAATTCGCACTTTGCCCGATCCCGACGGCGTACTACGCCATGTGCCGCTGCTCTGGCTCCGAAATACGGCTCAAGGCGTGCAGCTCTGGCCGTCGTTCGCGCTCGAACTCCTGCGCCTCTACGCCGGAGAGAACGGCTACGTAGCCCGGATGAATGTCGCCGGGTTTGACGCGCTCAGGATCGCCGGGACCATTGTGCCACTTGAGCCGCAGGGCAGCATCCGCCTCTGGGAAACCGACACCAATACGCCGCGCATATCTGCCAGTAATATCCTTTCGGGTCGCGGCGATCCGCTGCTGCGGAACGCGATCGCCATTGTTGATCTGTCAGCCGTGGGATTGACGCAGTATCTGCCCACCCCGGCGCGTCCGGCGCGACCAGGCGTGGACATCCACGCTGATGCAATCGGCCAGATCCTTGCCGGGCGCCATCTTGTAGAGCCAACGCAAGCGCGTACGCTGGAGCGGCTGTGGTTGGTCCTCAGTGGCATCGTTTTCATCGGGCTTTCCGGAGTGCTCGCCCAGCGTGTCATGCTTGGCGCCCTCGCTCTGGCGCTCCTGGCTGCCACGCCCTTCGCGTTCGGCGCTCTCGAATACAGCCTGCAGGGTAAGCTCTATGACCCACTGCAGCCGGCGCTTGCGACGATCCTCGTAGCTGGCTTCGAAGGCTATGCCCTCTACAGGCGCAGCGAGCAGCGCCGGTCCACCCTGGCACGGCAGTTTTCCCAATATCTGTCGCCCTCCGTGGTGCAGCGCCTCGCAAATTCGGACACCGAAGCGATCCTGTCCGGCGAGAAGCGCGAGATCACAATCCTGCTGAGTGACATACGCGGCTTCACGACGATGAGCGAACAACTCGGTGCCCAGGAAATCGGAAAGGTGGTCAATCACTTTCTCGGCCTTGCGACCGATGAGATACTCAAGCGCGACGGGACGATCGACAAGTTCATGGGCGATGCCGTGCTAGCCTTCTGGAACGCGCCGCTTGATCAGCCAGATCATCGCGAGCGCGCGCTCGAGGCGGGGCTTGCCCTGATCGAACGGGTGAAGCGCGAAAATGCCGGTTTCGTCGCGCGCGGGCATCCCTCCATCGAAATCGGCGTCGCCATCGAGACTGGCGTCTGCTCCGTAGGGAATTTCGGCTCCGAACGGCGCTTCGATTACACCGCGATTGGCTCGCCGGTGAACCGGGCGGCACGGCTCGAGTCAACGACCAAAAAGCTGAGCATCCCTCTGGTGCTTGGTCCCGGATTTGCGGAGGGAGCGTCGATGCCGGTTGTCCAGGCGGGCGTGTTTGAACTGCAAGGCTTCAAGGGCGAGGTGTCGGTTTTCACCGTTCCGGAGATACACCCCTCGTCGCAATCTGCCGAGGCAGTGTGATGCTTGGCACCAGTTCAACTCGCTATGTCATTGGCAGCCGGCGAGCGGAAGCCAAGGGCGGCGGAAATACGATGGGCGGCCCGGGCCACCATGTCGCCCAGTTCGCTTATACGCTCTTCCGGCACCCGGTTTTCCGGGGCAGCGATGTTCAGCGCCGCGATTATCTTACCCGGCGCCACGAACACCGGTGCGGTGATCGAAATCAGATCGTCGTTGATCTCGCCGCGACTGACGAAAAACTTCGCCTTGCGGATTTGCTCGAGCCCGCCCCTAAGAAGCCGAGGATCGGTCACCGTTTTCTTGGTGAAGCGCTTCAACGAGCCGGAAAGAATGGCCTCGCGCTCCTCATCACCCATATGGGCCAGGAACGCCTTGCTCGAACCGGCATGTAGCGGACGCCGCCGGCCGACAATCGCATTGACGCGAAGGTCCCGCTTCGGCTCCCATTTGGCGACGCAAAGGCTTTCCTGGTCATCGCGGATCCGCAACTGGGTGGTTTCGCCGATCTTCTGACCGAGTTCTTCCAGAACAGGGTTTGCTATGCGGATCAGGTCCATCTGTTCGCTGGCGGCGTGGCCCAGCATCAATGCAGCGAGGCCGAGGCGATAGCCTTTTCCATCCGATGATCGCGCCAGCAAGCCGCGCCGCACCAGCGTCTGCAAAAGCCGGAAAGCGCGCGCCTTGCTGTCGCCGGAACGCCGCGCGATTTCGGAAACGCCAAGATCTGCCTCGCCGGCCACTGTCTGCAACAAACTGATCGCGCGATCGACGGAATCGACCGTGTACCGGGTATCTGCTTGATCGGTCATTTCTCACTTCCTCGGCAAAGCGTCTCGTGCAGGAGGTTAAAAGAGAAAATTTGTATCGTCTAGTGAAACGATGGTTTATCTGTGTTGACAAATAGTGAAGCTTTCGTTTCACTCGCTGTCAGGAAGGAGGCCGGCACCATCAGCGGATCCCAAGCTGGGCTCGATCATGGCAAGCGGCAGCGGAAAAGAACTCCTCCGATGGAACTATCCAGAGTGGACACGGAGAAAACCAATGATGAACCGGACAATATCGCGCCGTGCGCTGATGCAATGGGCGCTCGGCGGTGCCGCCGTCTTGCAAGGCATTAGCTGGACGGGGCTGGCCCAGGCAGCGGCAACCGGCCAATTGCGGATCGGCATGGCTGCTCCGCCGACGACGCTAGACCCGCATCTGAAGAGCAATGCGCCGAACAACGCGCTTGCCACCCATATCTACGACACGCTTGTCACCAACGACGAAAAGTCGATCTCCAGACCGGGGCTGGCGACGGCCTGGCGCGCGGTCGACGACACCCATTGGGAGTTCGACCTGCGCCCAGACGTGCGCTTCAGCGACGGTGAGCCGCTCACCGTAGACGACATCGTCGTTTCATTCGACCGGGCCAACACCATCGACAGCACGGCGTCGTTCCGGACCTACACGCGCAACATCAAGTCGATCACCTCGCCCCAAACCGGCAAGCTTCTCATCGAAACCAAGCAGCCGGAGCCGCTTCTGCCCAATTCGCTCAGTCGCATTCGCATCATCCGCGCCAAGTTCAAGGATACCCCGAGCGATCAGTTCAACAACGGCACCGCGGCGATCGGAACTGGCCCCTATGTGCTGAAGGAATATGTTTCCGGCAACGGTGTCGCGCTTTCCGCCAATCCCAACTACTGGGGACCGAGGCCTGCTTTGCCGGACGTCGAGCTCCGCATCGTCACCGATGCCGGCGCGCGACTTGCCAACCTGCTCGCCGGCGATCTCGATCTCGTCGAACAGGTGCCCTACGAGGGTGTTGCCCGCGTCGAACAAGACGAGCGCTTTCACATCATCCGCGGCGTATCGAGCCGGGTGGTCTTCTTCTCGCTGGACACGTTCAGGGACGTGACGCCCTTCATCAGCGGCAAGGATGGCAAGCCGCTCGACCGCAACCCGCTGAAGGATCTGCGTGTGCGGCAGGCGCTGTCCATGGCGATCGACCGCAGCGCCATTGTCGAGCGCTTGATGCAGGGCAATGCCATTGTCGCTTCACAGTTTCTGCCCGCCGGCGCCCCGGGCACCTCGGCTGCTATCAAACCCGTTCCATTCGACGCTGCAAAAGCCACGGCCCTGCTTGCCGAGGCCGGCTACCCCGATGGCTTCCGCCTGACGATCCACGGGCCCAATGATCGTATCGTCAACGATTCGAAGATCGTGCAGGCCGTGGCCCAGATGTTCTCTCGCATCGGCCTGGAAGTCAGCGTCGAGGTCATGCCCTGGTCGGTTTATGCCGACAAGGCGGATGCCCATGAGTTCAGCGTCAATCTGGACTCCTGGGGCGTCAACACAGGCGAAACCTCGAACCCAATGACAGCTCTGGTCGCGACGCAGAATCCGGACGCCGGTATGGGCATCGCCAATTCGGGCCGCTACTCCAATCCCGATCTCGATGCCAAACTGGCTGTGGCGAAGCGGACGCTGGACGACACCAAACGCGAAATGATGCTCTCGGAGCTCAGCGACATCGTCTTCAACGACGTCGCCCTGATTCCGCTGCACCATGAGGTTCTCGTCGTGGCTGCCCGAAAGGACCTTCAGTTCACGACGCGGGCCGACCAGTATACGCTGGCCATGAACGCCAAGATTGTCTGAGGAGGTGTAGACTTGACGAGCATCGCCACGGGATCTGTTGCGGATCGCGGTCGCGCTACATACGATCTTGGCGCGACCGCCATCTTTGCTTCCAAATCGGACCCACGTTTCCACTATTGCCTGTATGTACCGCCCGCGGTTGGGGAAGGCACCCAAGTCGACCTGCTGGTGGCCGTCCATGGTACCGGCCGCACCTCGTTCCTGGGTTTCCGTGATGCGTTCGCCGAGTTCGGACGCTGGAACGACTGCGCCATTTTGTGCCCGGTGTTTCCAATGGGCGTTCTCGGCGACGATGCCCGCAGCGGATACAAATACATGATCGAGGGCGACATCCGCTACGATCAGGTGCTGCTCGCGATAGTCGAAGAAGTCGTCGCGAAATACCGTCAGGACTGGACCCGCTTCGCTATGTTCGGATTTTCCGGCGGCGGGCATTTCACCCATCGCTTCGCCATCCTTCATCCCGACAGGCTATGGGCGGCGTCGATCGGCGCACCGGGATCGGTGACCCTGCTCGATCGCACGCGGGACTGGTGGGTGGGCATTCGCGACCTGCCGGAGAAGTTCGGCATCACCTTCGACGCCGCCGCGCTGGCAAAAGTGCCTGTCCAGATGATCGTCGGCGATGCCGACCTGGAGACCTGGGAAATCACGCACGCCCAGGGCAGCACCCATTGGATGCCAGGCGCCAACGATGCAGGACAAACGAGGCCGGAGCGCCTCAGGACGTTGTGTCGATCGTTCGAGGAAGCGGGTGTGCGCGTACGCTTTGATTTGCTGCCCGGGGTAGCCCACGAACGCGACGCGGTTCTCGATCCGGTCAAGGATTTCCTGGCCCAGGCGCTCAAGGAACGACGGAACGCATCAAGATGAATGCAATGATCGTTGCGCCGCAGCCGGAGGCGGTCGAGGCGGGCGCTCTGGTGCTCAAACGCGGCGGCAACGCCGTCGATGCGGCGATCGCCTGCGCTTTCATGCAAGGCGTCGTCGACCCTCAAATGGCCGGCATCGGGGGCTTTGGCTCGATGCAGGTCTATATGCCGCGACGCGGCGTGCACGAGGTGCTAGAATTCTACGCCAGGGCGCCGCTCAAAGCGTCGCCTGAAATGTGGAGCGACCTTCTGGTCGGCCAGTCGCGCGACGGCTTCGCCTTTCTGCTGGAAGGCGGCATCAGCGAGATCGGCTATCTCGCCGTCTGCACGCCGGGCAGTGTCAAGGGCTATGCCGAGGCGCTGGCGAGATACGGCACTTTTGAATGGGCCGACGTCGTCGCACCCGCCGCCAAGCAGGCGAGGCGCGGCTTTATGGTCCGCCCGCATGTCCATTGGTACTGGGCCCAGGACGGCGTAGATACCGGCGAAGTGCGGACCCTTGACAAGCTGCGCTTCAGCAACACGGGGCGCGCCATCTATTTTCGCCCGGACGGCGCGGTCAAGCTGCCAGGCGACGTCGTCGTCAACACCGACCTCGCCCAAACGCTCGAGCGCATCGCGGCCGCCGGTCCGGACATTTTCTACAAGGGCGAGATCGCCGAAGAAATCGCCGCCGACATGGCCGCCAACGGCGGCCTTATCGGGAAGGATGATCTGGCGCGCTATGAGCTATCCACCGCGCAACCGCTCTGGGGCGAGTATCGTGGCTACGATATCGCGACCAGCCCGCCGCCCGCCAGCGGCATATCCATGCTGCAATTGCTCCACATCCTCGAGCATTTTGATGTCGGAGCCATGGAGCATGACGGTGCCGAGCACATCGTCCTGCTGGCGGAGGCGATGAAGCGCATGACCATCGACAAGGACCGCCATCTCGGCGATCCTGCCTATGTCGACGTGCCGGTCGCGCGGCTGCTGTCCCGCGACTATTGCAGCGGGCTCGCCGCCGAGATCAAGGCCGGGCTGCGCGCCAGGATCGAGCGCGTCGATGACCGGTCGCCGCGCGACACGACCCATATTTCGGTGGTCGACCGTGAGGGCAATGCCGTCGCCTTGACCCACACGCTGGGCAGTCCCTCGGGGGCGATCACCGATGGCCTGGGATTCATGTACAACGGAACGATGAGCCGCTTCGACCCAAGGCCGGGCCGGGCCGGATCGCTGGCTCCCGGCAAGCGGCGGGCCAGCTCTGCGGCTCCCACAATCGTATTCAAGGACGACCGGCCGGTGATCGTCATGGGAGCGCCCGGCGGCAGCTATATCGCGCCGTCCATGGCGCAGGGGCTGATGAATCTCATTGATTTCGATATGAGCATGTCGGAAGCGGTGGCCGCCCCGAGGATCGTGGCGGTGTCGAACACAATCGACGTCTCCAATCGCATTCCGCGCTATGTCACTGAAGAAATCGAGGGCCGGGGCTACGAGGTGAAGCGCTCCTGGCAAAGTTACGCTTTTGCCGCCCTCCACGGCATCCAGATCGAAGACGGAATTTGCCGCGGCGGCGCCGATCCGCAGCGCGACGGCATGGCGATGGCGGTGCCGGCGTGATGTGCCGCGCACAGACGACCGGCGACCCTTTCCGGCAATCAGGCTGCGGAGCGATGCCATGACCGCAGCCGTCGCGCGCCGGCTGCTCCAGGCTGTGATGGTCATGTTCGCCATGATGGTTATCGTCTTCATCGCGATCAACGTCATCGGCGACCCCGTCGACATTTTGATCTCGCCCGACGCCGATCAGATCGAGCGCGCGCGCGTCGTCCAGGCACTCGGGCTCGACCTGCCGCTTTGGCAGCAGTACCTCCGCTTCCTCTGGGCAGCGCTGCATGGCGACCTTGGCGAGAGCTACGTCTACAACGAGCCGGCGATCAGGGTGATCCTGCAGCGACTGCCGGCAACACTCGAACTGGCCGTCTCTGCCATCCTCATTGCCATCGTCGTCGGCGTGCCGCTCGGGCTTTATGCCGGACTGCGGCCGGATGGCATCTTGAGCCGCGTCATCATGACCGTCAGCATCCTCGGCTTCTCGTTGCCGACCTTCTGGGTCGGGCTAGTGCTGATCATGTTTTTCGGCGTGCAGCTCGGCTGGTTGCCGAGCGGCGGGCGCGGCCAGACCGCCGAACTGTTCGGCGTCCAATGGGCGTTCCTGACCAAAGACGGCCTTGCCCACCTGATCCTGCCGGCGGTGAACCTCGCCTTGTTTGACGCCTGCCTCATTCTGCGCCTGACGCGCGCCGGCGTCGCCGAAGTCCTGCCGCTCGATTTCGTCAAGTTCGCGCGGGCCAAGGGCCTCAGGGAAACGCGCGTGATCGGCGTCCACGTCTCGAAGAACATCATGATCCCGGTGGTGACCATCATCGGCCTGGAATTCGGCTCTATCGTCGCCTTCTCGGTCGTCACCGAAAGCGTGTTCAGCTGGCCTGGCATGGGCAAGTTGATCATCGACAGCATCAACGTGCTCGACCGTCCGATCATCACCGCATACCTGATGGCGATCGTCGCCTTCTTCGTCATCATCAATCTCGTCGTCGACCTGACCTATACGGCACTCGACCCGCGGGTGCGGCTCCAGGGCGAGGGACCGTGACATGAGCGTCGACACCTTGCCGCCACCGATGCCTACCGAGGCCGAGAAGGGTGAAGAGGCGCCGTTTCGAGTGCTCGTGCGGGCATTCTTCCGCTCGCCTGCCGTCATTGCCGGTTTCGTGCTGCTGACCGCGATCATCGGGCTGGCGCTGCTCGCGCCGCTTATAGCGCCGCAAAATCCCTACGACCTCAACCAGCTCGACATCATGGACAGCCGCCTGCCGCCCGGCTCGCAATCGATGACGGGCATGATTTTCTGGCTCGGCACCGACGACCAGGGTCGTGACATGCTTTCCGGCATCATCTACGGCCTGCGCATATCGCTCGGCGTCGGCGCCAGCTCGGCGCTTTTCGCCGCGCTGTTCGGCGCCTCTTTAGGCCTGCTCGCCGCCTATGTCGGCGGTCGGACCGAGACGGCGATCATGCGCATCGTCGATCTGCAACTCTCCTTCCCCTCCATTCTCGTTGCACTGATGATCCTCGCCTTTCTCGGCAAGGGAATCCTCAACGTCGTACTCGCTCTGGTGATCGTCGAATGGGCGACTTATGCACGTGCCGCGCGCGGCACGGCGCTGGTGGAGCGGCGCAAGGAATACATGGAGGCGGCAGAGTCGCTCGCCATTCCGCGATGGCGCATCCTGTTCGTCCATCTTCTGCCCAACTGCCTGCCGCCGCTGATCGTGATCGCGACGGTGCAGGTGGCGCGCGCCATCTCGCTGGAGGCGACCTTGTCCTTCCTTGGCCTCGGTGTGCCGATCACCGAGCCCAGTCTCGGCCTGCTGGTCGCCAACGGCTATCAGTACATGCTCTCCGGCATGACGTGGATCAGTTTCTATCCCGGCGTGGCGCTGCTGATTACCGTGGTTGCGATCAACCTCGTAGGTGATCGGCTCCGCGACGTGCTCAACCCGCGGGGGCGCGAATGAATGCGACCGTGCTCGAAGTCCGCGATCTCAGGACCCATTTCGGACAAGCAAAAGCCGTCGACGGCGTCTCGTTCAGCGTCGCGCGCGGCGAGGTTCTGGGTCTCGTCGGTGAAAGCGGGTCCGGCAAATCGGTCACCGGCTTTTCCATCATCGGCCTTGTCGATCCGCCAGGCACGATCGTCGGCGGCCAGATCGTCTTCGACGGCCGCGACATCACCCGCTCCAGCCGCGAGGAGATGCGAGCGCTGCGCGGGCGCCGCATGGCGATGATCTTCCAGGATCCGATGATGACGCTGAACCCGGTCCTGCGCATCGACACGCAGATGATCGAGGCGGTGCAGGCGCATGAAAACGTCTCGCGCATGGACGCCAGGGCGCGGGCGCGCGACGCGCTCGGCATGGTCGGGATCCCGAGTCCGGATGAGCGGCTGCAGGCCTATCCGCATCAGTTTTCCGGCGGCATGCGCCAGCGCGTCGTTATCGCTATTGCGCTGCTGCACCGGCCGGACTTCATCATCGCCGACGAGCCGACCACCGCGCTCGATGTGACGATCCAGGCACAGATTCTCGCCGAGATGCAAAAGCTCGTGGCGCAGAACAACACGTCGCTGATCTGGATCACGCATGATCTCGCCGTCGTCTCGCGGCTCGCCGACCGGATCGCCGTGATGTATGCGGGCCGCATCATCGAATCCGGCCCGGTGTCGGACGTTCTCGCCCGTCCGTTGCACCCTTATACCGCCGGTCTGATCGACTCCGTTCCCAGCCGCAACCGGCGTGGCGAGCGGCTTCGGCAGATCCCGGGAATGGCGCCCAGTGTTGCGCGGCTGCCGGCCGGATGCGCTTTCGCCCCGCGCTGCGCGCGCGCCGACGCGGCGTGTGCCCAGGCGGTGCCTCTGCTCACTGCTGGCCCGCGCGAGCACCGCTGCGTTCATCCCTTGCCGGAGTTCCGCGTATGATCCCCTCCACTCCGGTTGCGGCAGACATTCAAAGCTCCTCAGCCGGTTCTAGCAGGATGGCGCCGCTGATCGAGCTGAACGAGACTTCTCACAGCTTCGGCACGCGGCCGGATCTCGCGGCCCGTTTGGCGATCTCGTTCAAACTCGCCAAACCGACGGCAAGCGTGCAGGCGATCGACGGTGTCAGCCTCGCCGTTCGCAGGGGCGAGGTTCTGGGCCTCGTTGGCGAGTCGGGATGCGGCAAGTCCACACTGGGCCGGATCGTCGCCGGCATCGTGGCGCCCAGCAAGGGATCGGTATCATGGCGCGGCAAGGACTTGAAGGCGCTTCCGGCGCTCGAACGGCGTGAGGCCAAGCTGCGCGTGCAGATGATATTCCAGAATCCCTACGCCTCGCTCAATCCGCGCCGCAAAGCGGCCGATATCGTCAGCGAGGCGCCGCGCGTACACGGGCTGGTTGAGGGCGATCTCGGTACCTTTGTCGATCAACAGTTCCGGCGTGCCGGTCTCGATCCGGCGCTAAAACACCGCTTTCCGCATCAGTTCAGCGGCGGCCAGCGCCAGCGGATCGGCATTGCGCGCGCGCTCGCCGTGCAGCCGGAATTTCTCGTCTGCGATGAGGCCGTTGCCGCTTTGGACGTCTCGATCCAGGCGCAAATCCTCAATCTCTTCATGGACCTGCGCGAGAGGCTGAACCTCACTTACTTGTTCATCAGCCACGATCTCGGAGTGGTCGAGCACATCTCCGATCGGGTGGCGATCATGTATCTCGGCCGCATTGTCGAAGAGGCTCCGGCCGAGGAGATCTTTGCACGGGCCAACCATCCCTACACGCAGGCGCTTCTCGCCGAGGTGCCGCGGATCGAAACCACCAAACGCGGCTTTGCCGCGATCAAGGGTGAATTGCCGAGCCCGCTCTCGCCGCCGAGCGGATGTCATTTCCACCCGCGCTGCCCGCACGCGATGCCTCGTTGCCGCACCGAAGCGCCCCGACTGAAGGTGGTTGCTGCCGGACACAAGAGCGCATGCCACCTCAATGACGCCGCCGCCTGAACGCCTTGGAATTTTTTGAGATGACCGACCTCCAGGCGTTCCAGTCCGTGACCGATGACATGGTCCTCTGCCGCGATATTATGGTGACGATGCGCGATGGGGTAAGACTGGCGACCGACGTCTACCGACCGGCAAGGGGAGGCCGCGCGCTGGACCGGCCAGCTCCCGTCATCGTTGAGCGGACGCCTTATGGCAAGGCGATGGCATCGCGCGCCGAACTCGAGGTCAGCATGACCGAACCGATGGATCGCGCGACGGTCGCCGAGCATTTCGTGCGCCATGGCTACATCGTCGTCTACCAGGATTGCCGCGGCCGCTACGGCTCGGAAGGCGAGTTCGTCAAATATCGCTCCGAAGGTCCGGACGGCTACGACACGCTTGCATGGATCGCAGCCCAGCCCTGGTGCAGTGGCCGGATCGGCACCATGGGCCTTTCCTATGCTGCGCATACCCAAATGGCGGCGGCGTGCCTTGCGCCGCCGGCTCTTGCAACCATGATCCTCGATTCCGGCGGATTCTCTAACGCCTTCACCTGCGGCATCCGCCAAGGCGGCGCGTTCGAGCTGAAACAGGCGACCTGGGCCTACCGGGAAGCCCGCGAGAGCGCCGTCGCCGCCGGCGACGAGTTGGCCCGAAAGGCGCTCGAAGCGGAAAACCTGCATCGCTGGTTCGGCAAAATGCCCTGGTCTGAGGGCCGTTCCCCGCTCCGCTGGGCTCCGGACTACGAGGCTTACCTGCTGGAGCAGTGGCGGCACGAGACTTTCGACGGCTTCTGGAAGCAGGTCGGCATTCATGCAGCGGGCTTCTACGACGCCATTCCCCACATTCCGATCGCCCTGATCTCGAGCTGGTTCGACGTCTATGTCCCGACGACGTTCGAGAATTTCGCCGGCCTTGCACGCAATGGCAAACGGCCGCTCGCCTTGATCATGGGTCCGGGTCTGCACGGCGATCGCAATCTGACCTTTGCCGGCGACGTCGATTTCGGACCGAACGCTCCGCTCGGCGGCAATGTGGCGGCGAGCTGGCTGGAGTTTCGTCGCCGCTGGTTCGATCGCTGGCTGAGGAGCGGGCCGGAGGACAATCTCGACGAGGAGCCGATCCGCCTTTTTGTCATGGGCGGGGGAAAGGGCACGAAAACTGAAACGGGCCGTCTCGATCACGGCGGGCGCTGGATCAAAGCCAAGCGGTGGCCGCTGCCGGACATGACCGAGCAAACCTACTACCTGCACCCCAACGGCAGGCTTTCGGAGGCCTTTCCCGCGCCCGACGCCGCCGCGCTAAGCTATGATTTCGATCCCGCCGACCCGGTCCCGACCATTGGCGGGGCGCTGACCAGCGGTCAGCCGATCTTCACAGGGGGCGGCTTCGACCAGAGAGAGGACGAGAGGTTCTTCGGCTGCCGCAATTTCGGACTGCCGATTTCCGCCCGTCTCGATGTCCTCTCCTTCGAGACCGAGCCGCTTGCCGACGATTTGACCGTGCTCGGAAGGGTGGCGGTGGATCTCTGGGCGACGACCGATGCGCCAGACACCGACTTCACAGCGAAACTGATCGACGTCCATCCACCGAGCGCCGACTATCCGACGGGCTTTGCCTTGAACCTGTCAGACGGGATTTTCCGCTGTCGTTTCCGGCATTCATTCGAAAGAGCCGAGCTCGTGAAACCTGGCGAGATCATGCGGCTTCACATCGAGCTGTTTGCGACCGCCAATCTGTTCCGTGCCGGCCATCGGCTGCGGCTGGACATCTCTTCGAGCAATTTTCCGAAGTTCGACGTCAATCCGAACACCGGTGCGCCGGCGGGGCTCGGCCGTAGCCGGCAAGTGGCGCGCAACACGGTTTTTCTCGATAGAGCGCGGCCATCGAGGCTAATCGCGGAGAGATTGGGGGCACAATCGGGCGGCTCCTTTTCGGCAGAGCTCGCTTGAGCGGACATCCTCTCTTTGATATTGCGGCTCCCTCACGGTCCCCTCCGTTCGTCCAGATCACGGTGAACGTGCCTTGAAATTATTTTTCGCCCGGTGGCTGCGAGTCTGCGCGCTACGGGAATTGCCAACTTGCTGAATATTCTGGCAGGAAAGAGTAGGGAATCTGCGCTTTTGCATATGTTTTGGGAGAACGGCGCTTGCCGGTGCGCATATCGGCGGCAGATTTGCCCTGCTTATAATTGGAATTTTCACTTCTAATTTGGCGGGCTGCGCAAAAAATATATCCTACCCTCCAGCATAAAGCCGGACATCGAAGAATGTGGATTGCCGACAACAGGCTCGGCATGCAGGGGAAGGGTTTGACCATGAAACAGGTGAAAGAGCCGACGAATACACTGACAAGAAGAAAGTTTCTCAAAGGCAGCGCGGCTGCTGCCGGGGCCGCCGTAGGGTCCGGAGCGATCGGCGGTTTTCCGACGATCTGGGCCCAGGAGATCAAGGACATCGAACTGCGCCACGTCGGCGTTTCGTACTCGGTCGTCAAGGCGATCGGCGACCAGGCGGCCAAGGATCTCGGCTTGAAAGTGACGATGCAGAATCTCGACACCTCCGCTGCCATCAACCGCTTCATCACCCAGCCGAATTCGGTCGATATCGCCGACCTCGAAGGCTGGCAGGCCAAGCTCGCCGCCAAACGCGGCGTGATCCAAGGCATCGAAATCAACAAGATCAAGGAGTTCGATAATATCCTGCCGATCTTCACCAAGGGTGAGATCGACGGCGCAGTGGTGTCGCGCCAGGGCATTTCGCCGTACGAAGCGATGTATATCGAGACGCCCGACGCGACCGATCTCCACGACGGCGTCACCGAATGGGCGACATTCCTGCCGCAAGTCTACAATGCGGATTCGATCGGCTACCGTCCTGATCTGATCGGCCATCCGGTTACCGAGTGGAAGGAACTGATCGACCCGAAGTTCAAGGGCAAGGCGGCGATCCTCGACGTGCCGGCGATCGGGATCATGGACGCCGCCCTGTGTTTCGAGAGTGCCGACCTGATCAAGTACGGCAACAAGGGAAACATGACCAAGGAAGAGATCGACTTCACTATCGACAAGCTGATCGAGCTGAAGAAGTCGGGGCATTTCCGCGCCACCTGGACCACATTCGACCAATCCGTGCAGCTCATGGCGGCCGGCGAGGTGATCATCCAGTCGATGTGGTCGCCAGCGGTTGCCGCGGTTCGCGTCAAGGAGATCCCTTGCGTCTACGCGCCGGTCAACAAAAAGGGCGACAAGGAAGGCTATCGCGGCTGGTGCAACGGGATGGGCTTGATGAAGCACCTCACCGGCAAGAAGCTTGAAGCGGCCTACGAGTATATGAATTGGTACTACACCGGCTGGCAGGGCGCTTTCGTCGCCCGCTACGGCTACTACAGCCCGGTGCCGTCCACCGCCAAGCCGTTCCTCACCGCCGCCGAATGGGACTACTGGTACGACGGCAAGCCGGCGCCGGATGAAGTCAAGGACCCCTACGGCACTCCGATGGAGAAGACGGGTACGGTGCGCGATGGCGGCTCCTTCCTCGAGCGGGTCAAGAACATCTCGTGCTGGAACACGCTGATGGACGAGGCGGCCTACATGAACAAGCGCTGGAACGACTTCAAGGTTGCGTGACCGGCGTCGCCGCAACCGGATCGGGCGCCTTGCCCGATCACACCTTCATCCGAAAATCCTCGGAGTCCGGCGATGACACAAAGCGTTGCGTTCAAGCGAAATCTGGCCGGGTGGGCCTATGTTGCCCCGCTGGTCGTCGTGCTGATCCCGTTCTTCGTGCTACCGCTGGTTGCAGTGGTGGCAGCGAGCTTCTTCGAAACCGATGGCTTCGGCGGATTGTTCCCGGCGTTCAATCTCGAAAACTACACGCAGATACTGACCTCGGAACTGACGTTCAATCTCTATTACGAGACCATCAAGTTCACCGTGCTGACGTGGTTTTTCAGCCTGGTGATCGGCTTCCTCGTCGCTTATTTCCTTGTCTTCCATGTCAGGAACCCGCTGCTTGCGCTCGGGCTGTTCCTGCTCTGCACAGTGCCGTTCTGGACCTCCAACATTATCCGGATGATTTCCTGGATCCCCTTGCTGGGCAAGGAGGGGCTGGTCAATGAGGCCTTGCTCAAGATCGGTCTGATAGACCAACCGCTCGAATTCCTGCTGTTTTCCAGCTTCGCGGTGGTCGTCGCCTATGTCCACCAACTCACCATCTTCATGATCGTGCCGATTTTCAACGCCATGGGCCGGATCGACAAGCGCGTCGTCGAGGCGGCGCTCGACGCTGGCGCCAGCCGCTTTGATATCATGCGGCTGATCATCGTGCCGCTGTCCAAGAACGGTATCGCGCTCGGTTCGATCTTCGTGATTTCGATCGTCATGGGCGACTTCTTCGTGGTCAAGGTAATGTCGGGCGGCGGCTCTGCCTCTGTCGCCGGCGCCTTTTATGAGGACATCTCGGTGCTGCAATATCCGACCGCCGCGGCCAGTGCAGTGCTGCTCACCGTCGTTCTCGTGCTGACTGTCGGCTTGATCCTGCGCTTCGTCGACATCCGCAAGGAGATCACGCGATGAGCATGGCCCCGACCATCGCCGCAAGCGTGCCGGCGCACAGGAGCCGGGCGATTGCCCCGGCCAGTGGACGCCGGCCGTGGACCTTCTATGTGCTTGCCACCCTGTTCACGCTCTACCTGGTGGCGCTCTACGGTCCGATGGCCTGCATCTATATTCTTTCCTTCCAGGATCTGCGCGGCGGGCTGGTCTTCCCGATCAAGGGTCTCTCGCTGCACTGGTTCGTCGACCTGTTCACGCAGGTCCGCACCGGCGACGTCAAGGGCTCCTTCGAGCGCTCGTTCGAGCTTGCGATCGTGGTCACGGTGCTGACCGTGGTCGTATCCTTCCTGGCCGGACTTGGCTTTCGCAAACGCTTCGCCGGTGACACGACCGTCTTCTATTTGATGATCGGCAGCCTGGTCGCTCCCGGCCTGGTGCTCGGCATCGGCGTCGGACTCATCTTCAACGCGGTCGGTATCGAGGCAAGCCTGTTCACCTCGGCGCTTGGTGCGCAGCTTTCATGGACGTTGCCTTTTGGCGTGCTCGTCATGTTCGCCGTCATGTCGCGCTTCGACCATGCCTGGGAAGAAGCGGCGCGCGACCTTGGCGCCTCGCCCTGGCAGGCGATCCGGCTCGTCGTGATCCCGGTGCTGGCGCCCGGCCTTGTCGCCGTCGCGCTGTTCGGCTTCACGCTCTCCTATGACGAATTTGCCCGGACGCTGCAGACCGCCGGCTCGCTCAATACACTGCCCCTGGAGATCTGGAGCATGACGCTGAACATCACTTCGCCGGCACTCTATGCGCTTGGCACCGTCACCACGATCGTCTCTTTTCTCGTCATCGGGGCAAGTCTGGGCACGATCGCCTTCATCCAGAAGCGGCGCAGGAGCCGCCCGCCCGTTCTCGTGGGAGCCGGCGCATGACGGTCGGCATGGGTCATATTGAGATCGCCGGCGTCGCCAAGAGCTATGACGGCTTCAGCTATGCGGTCGACGGCGTCAATCTGAAAATTCCGGACGGCGCCTATTGCTGCATTCTCGGCCCTTCGGGCTGCGGCAAGACCACGATCCTGCGTATGATCGCCGGCCACGAGGATCCGACCGTTGGCGAGATCCTGATTGGCGGCGAAAGTGTCGTCGGCCTGCCACCGGTCGAGCGCCGTACGGCGATGATGTTCCAGTCCTACGCGCTGTTTCCGCATCTGACGGTTCGCGACAACATAGCCTTCGCGCCCAGGGTCCGTGGGCTCTCGAAGACCGAGCGCTACGCCAGGACTGACGCCATGATCGAGAAGGTACGGCTGGCCGAGTTTGCCAACCGTCTCCCGGCGCAGCTTTCCGGCGGTCAGCAGCAGCGCGTGGCGCTCGCCCGCGCTGCCATTACCGAACCACGGGTGTTGCTGCTCGATGAGCCGCTTTCGGCGCTCGACGAGCATCTCCGCATCAGGATGCGCGCCGAGCTGAGACGCATGCAGCGCGAACTCGGCATCACCTTCGTCCATGTCACGCATACGCAGCTCGAGGCCATCGCGCTCGCCGACATGGTCGTCGTCATGGAAAACGGCAAGATCAAGCAGTCTGGTCCGGCGCGTGAAATCTATGCTGCGCCGAAGGATCGCTACGTCGCGGAATTCCTTGGTGGGCAGAATGTGCTCAGTGGCAAGGTCGGCAGGATTAATGGCACGCGCGCTATGATCGCGAGCCCTGAAGAAATCAACGGCATTACGATTCCGATGCGCGCCGGCGTCCGGCTGGAGGCCGGCCAGGCGATCGACATCGCGGTGCGGCGCGACGACGTCGAACTGTTCCGCACGGGCACAACGCTCTCCGAGCAGGACATGGCTTCGGTGCCGGCGACGATCCTCGGCATCGAATACCAGGGCAATTTCGTCAAGGTGATGCTGGACGCTGCGGGCGAGGAGGAATTCGTCGCCTATGTGCCGGAACGCCGCTTTTTCGAGAATCCATTCGACGTCGGCGATAGCGTCCTTGCCGCATGGCTGATCGACCGCGCGCATTTGCTTGCCTAGCCCGGAGCACACCATGGAAATCAATCTCACGCTCAATGCACGCCCGGTCAGCGTATCGATCGATCCGGCGATGCTGCTGGTCGATCTCCTGCGCGAGCAGCTCTCGCTCACCGGAACTCACATTGGCTGCGACACCAGCCAATGCGGTGCCTGCGTGGTGCATCTCAACGGCGAGTCGGTGAAAAGCTGTACCATGCTGGCAGTCTCGGCAGATGGCGGTTCAGTAGCGACGGTTGAAGGCCTGGCGGGCGCCGGACAGGCGAAGCTGCATCCGATGCAGCAGGCCTTCCATGAAAACCACGGGCTGCAATGCGGCTTCTGCACGCCGGGGATGTTGATGAGCGCGGTTGACCTTGTCGGACGCAATCCCGACCCAACCGAAACGGAGGTGCGCGATTGGCTGGAGGGCAATCTCTGCCGCTGCACGGGCTACCACAACATCGTCAAATCGGTGATCGCCGGCGCCGCCGCCATGCGCGCGGGCAAAGTGAGGGGCTCATGAACATGTCAAAAGTGGTTGGCATCGGCGCGGCGCCGAAGCGCAAGGAGGATCTGCGCTTCGTCACCGGGCGCGGAAACTATGTCGCCGATATCAAGCGGCCGGGCATGCTTTTTGGCGCGTTCCTGCGCTCGCCGCATGCGCACGCCCGGCTTGGAGAGATCGATGCAACTGCCGCCCGCGCCATGCCGGGCGTGGCGGCGATCTATACCGGCGAAGACCTGAAAGCCGACAATGTCGGCGGGCTGCCGGTCGGCTGGGGCATCCACGGCAAGGACGGCATGCCGATGAAGGAGCCGCCGCACCCGCCGATCGCTCATGGCAAGGTGCGGCACGTCGGCGATGCCGTCGCCTTCGTCGTGGCGCAATCACTGGAGCAGGCGCGCGCCGCGGTCGAGGCGATCGAGGTCGAGTACGAGATCCTGCCTGCCGTGGTCGGCGTGGTCGACGCGTTGCAGCCGGGTGCGCCCGCCGTCTACGACGAGATTCCCGACAATCTGTGCTGCGACTGGGAGCTGGGCGATGCCGCTGCCGTGGAGGTCGCGTTCGCCGACGCGGCACATGTCGCCAGCATCGAACTCGTCAACAACCGCCTAATCGGCAATCCGATGGAGCCGCGTGCGGCGATCGGGGAATATGATTTCGCGACCGGCCAGCACACGCTGTGGACGACGAGCCAATTTCCGCACGTGGTCCGCTTCCTGATGGGTGAATTGGTGCTCCACATTCCTCAGCACAAATTGCGTGTCGTGGCGCCCGATGTCGGCGGCGGCTTCGGTGTCAAGCAGTTCCACTATGCCGAGGAAGCCGTCGTCACCTGGGCCGCCGCAAAGCTCGGGCAACCCGTCAAGTGGGTTTGCGAGAGATCGGAAGGCTTCGTCTCAGACGCCCAAGGCCGCGATCATTTCACCGAGGCCGAGCTGGCACTCGACGAGAGTGGCAAGTTTCTCGGACTCAGGGTGCGCACACTCGCCAACATGGGTGGCTATCTCTCGACCTTCGGACCAAACATCCCGACCAACCTTTACGCACCGCTGCTATCGGGCGTCTATCGTATGCCGGCTATACATTGCTCGGTGAAGGTGGTCTTCACCAACACCGTTCCTGTGGATGCCTATCGCGGCGCCGGACGGCCAGAGGCGACCTTCGTGCTGGAACGACTGGTCGACGTCGCGGCGATCGAGATGGGCATCGACAAGCGCGCGATCCGCCGCCGCAACATGATCCCGACCGAGGCCTATCCCTACCAGACGCCGGTCATCGTCGAATATGACAGCGGCGATCCGCTGGGCTGCCTCGACAGGGCCGAGAAGCTCGCCGATGCGGATGGCTTCGAGCAGAGGCGGCTGGAATCGGCGGGCCGCGGCAAATATCGCGGCCTCGGCCTGTCCACCTATGTCGAGGCTTGCGGATTGGCGCCATCGCGATTGGCCGGTAGCCTCGGCGCACGTGGCGGGCTTTACGAAAGCGCGACGGTGCGCGTGCACCCGACCGGCGCGGTCACTGTGCTGATCGGCACCCACAATCATGGCCAGGGCCACGAAACGACGTTCGCGCAGATCGTCTCGGATCGTCTCGGCGTGCCGTTCGAAGACATCGACATCGTCTGCGGCGACACCGCCAAGGTGCAGTTCGGGATGGGCACCTACGGCTCGCGCTCGCTTGTGGTCGGCGGAGCGGCGCTCTCGAAAGCCGCCGACAAGGTGGTCCTGAAGGGGCGCAAGATCGCCGCGCACCAACTCGAGGCCGATCTTGAGGATATCATGTTCGACGCGGGAGAGTTTTCGGTCGCCGGAACCGATCGCAAGAAAACGTTCACGGAGATCGCCGGCGCGGCCTATGTGCCCTTCGACTATCCGCTGGAAACCCTTGAGCCCGGCCTCGAGGAGCAGTCCTACTACGACCCGGTCAACTTCACCTATCCTGGTGGCGCGCATTTCGCCGAGGTCGAAATCGATCCCGATACCGGCATGGTGACGCTGGAGCGCTACACCGCCGTCGATGATGTCGGCACGATCATCAATCCGATGATCGTCGAGGGCCAGTTGCAGGGCGGTATCGTACAGGGTGTCGGCCAGGCGCTGTTCGAGCACGGTGTCTACGATGAAAGCTCCGGACAACTGCTCTCCGGGTCCTTCATGGACTACTGTATGCCGCGTGCCGACAATTTTCCGGCGATAGTCGTTGCCCCGCATTCAACGACATGCACCCACACGCCGATGGGCGTGAAGGGATGTGGCGAATGCGGCACTATCGGTTCGCCGGCTGCCGTTATCAACGCCGTGGTCGACGCCCTGCAGCCCCTGGGCGTCACCCATGTCGACATGCTTGCGACGCCAAACAAGATTTGGAACATCATCCGCAATTCGCGCGCCGCGCTCGCAGCCGAATAAGGGGGCTTCGATGAAATCCTTCGACTATCTGAAGCCTGCAACGACCGTGGCAGCGGCTGCCCTGCTTGCCGAGCATGACGACGCCAAGATCCTAGCTGGCGGCATGACCTTGCTGCCCACCATGAAGCAAAGCCTAGCCGCGCCCGTCGCGATCATCGATCTTTCGGCGGTCGCAGCACTTCGCGAGATAGCGTTCGATGAAGGCGTTCTGGTCATCGGCGCGATGGCTCGCCATTGCGACGTCGCCTCCTCAGCGCTGGTGCGGACACATATACCTGGACTGGCTTCGCTCGCCGCGCACATCGGCGATCCGCAAGTCCGCCATCGTGGCACGATCGGCGGCTCGGCCGCCAACAACGATCCAGCCGCCGACTATCCTGCGGCGATCCTCGCTCTTGATGCAACTGTGATCACGATCGAACGGACGATCCCCGCCGACGCGTTCTTCGTCGATATGTTCGAGACTGCGCTCGAAGCTGGCGAAATCGTCACCGGTTTCCGCGTCCCGGTTCCCGACATGGCGGCGTATGCGAAATTCCGCAGTCCTGCATCGCGCTATGCGATTGTCGGCGTGTTCGTCGCACGAACGGCCGGAAAGGTGCGCGTCGCGGTCACCGGTGCAGCCTCGTCGGTGTTCAGGGCAACCGACATCGAAACGGCGCTGCAGGAGCGGTTCGATCCGGATGCGCTGAGCCGCGTGTCATTGGATCCGTCGGGATTGAATTCGGACATCCATGCGGATCGGGAATATCGCGCCAATCTCATAATGGTCATGGCGCGACGCGCGGTCGCCGCAGCGCTCCGGAATGCCGACGAAAGTGCAACAAAATAGCGGTCGGCCGGCGTGGTTCGGCCGCGCGAGTCCGGCCCGGGAGGGCTCATGACCATGATTCCAGTCAATGTCGGCGTAGCCAGTGCGCCGGGCGATCTTGCGCGTCTCTCTGCCGTCGACATGGTCGCCGGCTACAGGGCGGGCCGTTTCGACCCCGTTGATGTGATCGAAGACACGGTGTGTGCGCTCCGCCGCACGGATGCGGTCTGCAATATCGTTGTGACTGATCTCTACGAAGAGGCTGTTTCCGCAGCCAAGGTGATCGCGCAGCGTTACCGAAAAAGCGCCGAAACCCGCCCGCTGGCAGGGGTTCCCGTCACCGTCAAGGATCTCATCTTCGTCGCCGGCAAGCCGGCGAAGGCGGGCGCGCCCTCATTTGCCGGCTTCGTGCCGCCAGTCGATGCCCATGTCGTGCGCCGTCTACGCGACGCCGGCGCCATCGTAACCTGCAAAACGACCACCTGCGAATCCGGTTACAAGCTCACTGCCGACAGTCCCGTCAGCGGCATAACCCGCAATCCCTGGTCGCTGGAGCGAACCAGCGGCGGCTCCAGCGGAGGTGCTGCTGCGGGCGTCGCCGCCGGCTGCGGTCCGCTGGCAATTGGAACCGATGGCGTCGGCTCGATCCGCGTACCTGCTTCCTTCTGCGGGGTCTTCGGCCTTAAACCGACTTACGGCCTCGTTTCGCGCGCGCCCGGCTTCTTTCCGCCATCATGGGGATCGCTCGCGCACACCGGTCCAATAGCGCGCACGGTTGCGGACGCTGCTCTGCTGCTCGAGACAATAGCGGGCTATGATGTGCGCGACGCCGCCTCGCTCGCCCTGAAGCCGCAGGAGTACTCCAGGATTCCGCCATCGGTCATGGGTCTGCGCGTCGCTTTTTCGGTCGATTTCGGGTATGCGCCGGTCGATCCGCAAGTGCGTGCGGCGTTCGCCACCGCACTCGACATTCTGGCCTCCGCCGGCGCCAACCTCGTCGAGGTTCCCTTCGCCCTCGACCCGGATATTCTCGACAGGGTGCTCAATCCGATCGCCTTCACTGAACAAGCGGCATCGGTTGGTGATCGCGGCGCGGAAGCATTTCTCGACTCGGACGAGGAGTTCCGCGCCGTTCTTGACAAAGGCCTCACCTACAGCGGCGCTGATTACATGGAGGCGACGCATCTGCGCTCCCGGCTCCGGAACCAATTCGTCGAACTGTTCCGCACCGTCGACGTGATGCTTACGCCGACAGTTGCGGTTACCGCCTTCGCGGCCGGCACGCTCGGCACGTCCTGCATCGACGGGCATCCGGTCGACGCGCATCTGGGCTGGTCGCCTTTCACGTGGCCGGTCAATCTGTGCGGCCTGCCGGCCGCGACGGTCCCGTGCGGACGTGATTCTTCGGGCCTGCCGATCGGCGTTCAGATGATCGCACCATGGATGCGCGAGACTTCCATCATCGCTCTCGCGGGAGCCTTTGAGGAAGTGCGACCTTGGACGGAGGAATGGCCGCCGCTCAACCTTCGTTGAGCGGCCTTTCGGATTCGGGTTCGCGCATGTCCGGCATCACCACAGCGCCGATCTCCCGGTTAATATCGAGGTAGTGCGACAGGTAGTCATAGAGGGCCTTGGCCGCCGGCTTGGTCGTGCCCTGCGCCTTGTAAAGCAGCAGGTCAACTTTGGGCAGCGTGGGAAAGTCGCCGCTAGCCACGATCTCGCGCATGCCCGAAACGAGTGCGCTGCGGCCGAGCACGGTTACGGCCATGCCTGAAAACACCGCCGCCTGGAGCCCGCTGACACTCTCGCTCACGCAGGCGATCCGCCATGAGCGGCCCGCCACTTCGAGGTGCTCTATCGCATGATCGCGATAGATGTTGCCCGGCGGAAGCAGCGCCAGAGGCAGAGGTGTCTCGGTATGCGCCGTCGAGTGTTCTCCGGTGATCCAGACGAGCTGTTCCTGACGCACCACTCGCCCGCCGATGAAGTCGTTCATCCGCGTGACCAGCGCGATGTCGATTTCGCCGCGATGGACCTGTCCGACCAGCGGCGTCGACAGCGAGCAGTGAAGCTGGACCTGGACGCGCGGGAAGGCACGCTGGAATACCGCAAGGATCGACGGCAACAAATAGGCCGCGTAGAGGTCGGGGGTGCCGAGGATCACCTGACCTTCGATATCGGGCGATGAGAGGCGCGAGAGCAGTTCGTCGTGCAGACGCAGGATCGAATTTGCATAAGAAAGCACCAGTCTGCCATCGGAAGTGAGCACCATTTTGCGCCCATCGTGACGGAACAGATTGCAGCCGCAGATCACGTCGAGCCGCTGTAGCTGCAGGGTAATGGCGGGCTGCGAGCGGCTGAGGCGCCGCGCCGTCTCAGTAATGCTGCCGGTTTCCGCGACGCACTGCAGCGATCGGAGCATTCTTATGTCGACGCTGATGAGGTTCATATGTTCGAGCCAGATCCGATGCGGCCGGTCTAACTACGCAAGATTCATTCCAGCCGACCTTCGGCGCAGTTTTGTGCTCCGTCGCGCAACTCGATTGGCTAAGCCCGGCACGATAAGCTTGTGCAAAGACAGGCTGCTGTGGGGCAGGCCTCAATCGTATTTGGCCACAAAGCGTCCAACGGCGGCGAGGCAATCGTCCTTCTCCTCGACATGCGGCATGTGGCTGGAATTTGGGAAGACCATGCCTTCGACGTCGGGAATATGATCGAGAAAGGGCTGGACGCAGGCTTCGGTCGCTTCGTCGTAAAATCCGCGGAACGCCAGCGTCGGCGCCTCGATCAGATGCAGGCGCTCGACGATGGTCCAGTTCCGCATCGTGCCGATGACGTGGAATTCATTGGGTCCGTTCATGGTGTGATAAACCGTCGGATCCGCGTCGATTGCCGCGAATGTCCGGGCGACCTCCCGCGGCGTTGGAAGGACACGGCAGACGTGGCGGTCATAGAAGGCTTTGGTTGCCGCAACATAATCCGGGTGATCGGTGGTCCCGGCTGCCTCGTGCCGGTCAAGCGCGAGTTGCACATCGGCCGGCAGCCCGGCCCGCAATTGCAGCGCGCCTTCCATCCATAGCGCCATTGAGGCCAGCGAATTGGCCAGGATCAACGCCTTGAGCCCGGCAGGGCGTCGCACGGCATGTTCGGCCGAAAGTATGCCGCCCCAGGACTGGCCGAGCAGGGCGTAACGCTCGGCAATGCCAATGTGAGCGAGCAGCGCATCGAGTTCGCCCAAAAAGAAATCGACGGTCCAGAAGTCGCCGCCCTTGTCGGGCAGATGGGTCGACTTGCCGTTGCCGATCTGATCGTAGTGGATGACGGCCCGCCCGGTATCGGCAAGCTCCCTGAATGAATCGACGTAGTCGTGGGTGCAGCCCGGCCCGCCGTGAGCGACGACCAATGGCAGCTTGCCCGAGTTAAGATCTCCGATCACGCGATACCAGGTGCGGTAGCCCCTGTAGTCGCTGAATCCTTCGGTGGTCGCATGTGCCGTCACAGTTCCAAGCTCCGGGTCCTGGCTGGCAGGAACCAAAGTGACGGACCCTCCCAAGCCTTGTTTGCGGCCGACGGTACTAAGCGGCCCGGCGCATTTACAGCTAGCACTATTTATAGGTTTGCCCTGGCGGGAGGAGCCCTCAGGCGGAGAGCCTCAATGCTCCGGCTCGAGCAGCCGGTAGTGGGCAGCCAGCGCGATGGCGTGGAAGCGGTTGCGCGCGCCAAGCTTGCGTGTCGCCGCGTTGAGATGCAGCGTTGCTGTCGGCACCGCGCGGCCAATCTCGCGCGCGACCTGCTTGGCCGTCAGTCCGGCGGCGGCGAGGCGCAGGCACTGGCGCTCGCGCGACGTCAGGTGGACGTATGGGCAGGTGCGGATGCCGGCATCGAAACCGGCGTAGACGGAGTCGTGCAAGAGATGGCCCAGATCGCCGATTTCGGCGATTAACTGCCTTGCTTCGGCCTCGAACCCTGGCTCTGGGTCGGCGCGGGTCGCGGTGAAGGTGGCCAGATCCCCACCGGCAAGACGGATGGGCACGGTGACGCCGCAGGTCATCCTGGTATCGAGCAGATAGCTGATCACCGGATCATGCCTGGACCGAAGCACATGCTGCATGACGGTGCTCTGAACGCCCTTGTGCGACCAGAGGAACGGCCTCGATACGGCGAGCGCGGCTTCCTGCACCGGGTCAAGCTGATAATAGCCGCCTTTGCACCAGAGATCCTGCATGTCGCGCGGCACGTTGTGCAGAGCCATCAGCGACGGGGTGATCAGGTCGCCCTCATGGCTGACCGGCACGGGCGTATAGTCATAGATGAATGAGGTGAAACCGACGGGCTCCAGCACATCGGTCGCCACCGCCATGGCGGCGTCGATGCTCATTCCCGTTCGGAACCGGCTCTCTAGATCGCCTGAAAAGCCCTGCATGCGACAAGCTTACCCGCTGGCCATTGCTTGTCAAATAGCCATGTCACCCGCGTGCCCAATAAATAGGCTTAAGGCTGGCCTCTCCGACCTATCTATCTTAATAGCTATCCTGCTCGGCTTCGCTGGTCGTAGTCTTTTGCGATTGGGCGAAGGTGCGGAGACCACCCGCGACCCAGATCATTTCCAGCCACGCCGCAGTCGTGGATTGCGTATAGCGTGGCCAGTCGACACGCTTTCCACGAGGAAACACAGCCATGCGACCCCAAAAGGCACTTGCAGCGTTGATACCCGGCCTGGCTCTGCTCGGCATGACGATCGTGTCGCCGCCGAGCAGTGCCTTGGCCGCGGAAGGCAAGCTTGGCGGCACGCTCCGCTTGCTGGCCAACGCCGCTGCCGGCACCGCCGATCCGCATATCAATTACACGCTGCAGTTTTTCCAGATGAACTATATTCTCTACGATGGTCTGGTGACCTACAAAAAGGCCGGGGACAAGACCGGCTTCGAGGTGGTCGCGGACCTCGCCGAAACCCTGCCGAAGGTCGAAAACAGCGGCAAGACCTACGTCTTCAAGCTGCGCAAAGGCATCAAGTTCGCCGACGGCTCGGACGTCACCAGCAAGGATGTGGTGGCTTCGTTCCAGCGCATCTTCAAGATCAGCGGGCCGACGGCCGGGACCTTCTACAACGGCATCGTCGGCGCCGATGCGTGTTTGAAAACCCCGGCGACATGCACCCTCGATGGCGGCCTGTCGGTTGACGACGCAGCCGGAACGATCACCTTCAACCTGGTCCAGCCGGATGCCGAGTTCCTGCAGAAGATCGCCATTCCGCACGCGGCGATCCTGCCGGCGGGCGCGCCGCTCAAGGATGCCGGCACTGATCCGATCCCGGGCACTGGGCCCTACATGATCGCGAGCTATGACCCGAACAAGCTGATGAAAATGGTGCGCAATCCTCACTTCAAGGAATGGAGCAAGGAAGCCCAGCCGGCAGGGTATCCCGACGAGATCGACTATGAATTCGGCCTCACCGACGAAGCGGCGGTGACGGCGGTCGAGAACGGGCAGGCGGACTGGATGTTCGATCCGCCGCCGGCGGACCGTCTCGGCGAACTCGGCACAAAATATGCCAAGCAGGTCACGGTGCATCCGCTGATGGCGATGTGGTATGCGCCGATGAACAACAATCTGGCGCCGTTCAACGACATCCGTGTTCGCCAGGCGGTGAACCTCGCCATCGACCGCGCCGCGATCATCAAGCTCTTTGGCGGCAGCAATCTGGCGCAGCCGGCTTGCCAGATCCTGCCGCCGGGCTTCCCGTCATTCGCGCCTTATTGCCCATTCACCGCCAATCCGGGCGAAAAGTGGTCGGCGCCGGATATGGACAAGGCCAAACAACTGGTTGCTGAATCGGGAACTGCTGGTCAGGAGGTGACGATCATCACCGAGGACAGCAGCGTCTCGAAGTCGATCGGGGTCTATCTGCAGGACGTGCTCAACCAGCTCGGCTACAAGACATCGGTCAAGCCGATCTCGCAGAACATCCAGTTCACCTACATCCAGAACACCAACAACAAGGTGCAGATCTCGGTCTCGCAATGGTTCCAGGATTACCCGGCGCCATCCAATTTTCTGGAAGTGCTGTTCAGCTGTGCCTCATTCACGCCGGGCTCGGACGCCTCGGTCAACATTTCCGGGTTCTGCGACAAATCGATCGACGCGTCGATGGCCGAAGCAGAGACAGCCACCATCGCCGACCCAGCCAAGGGCGCAACACTCTGGACGGCCATCGACAAGGCGGTGACGGACAAGGCCCCGGTCGCTGTTTTGTTCACACCCAAGCGGGTCGATGTCGTCTCTTCCAGGCTGAAGAACTTCACCTTCAGCCCGCAATTCTACTGGATCGTCAGCCAGTCCTGGGTCGAATGATCCCCTCGAGCCAATGCGACGGAGTGCCACCGGCGCTCCGTCGCATTTCCTTTTCCGCCGGATCAGCGCATCTTCCAGGTCGAGATTTTTGCCAGGCAATCCCGTTTATGGTCCCCCGTTCATGGTCAATGTCATTGCGGACCAGCCTGCCGCCCCGGTCCGCCAGGCCGCCGCTGGCCCATGGCGCACGGCATGGCGCAAGCTTAAAGCCGATCGTTCGGCAATAGCGGCGTTCGGTGTGCTCGTCGTCATCGTCATCGCTTCGCTGGCGGCGCCGCTTTATGCGCAATACATCGCCCACACGGATCCTTTCGTAACCAATCTCAACGGCGAGATCGTCATCGATGGGGTGACCCAGCCGGTACTGCAGGCTTTCACCGAAGGCCTTGGCCTCGGCATGACGCCGATTGGGCCGACCTGGCGGATCGGGCCGTATCTGCTCGGCGCCGACAATCAGGGCCGTGACGTCGCGGCGCGACTGCTTTATGGCGGGCGGGATTCGCTGCTGATCTCGGGCGCTGCAGCTGTGCTGTGCCTCGTCCTGGCGACCTTTCTGGGGGTTGTTTCCGGGTTCTTCGGCGGCATTGTCGATGTCGGCCTGTCGCGCATTCTCGACGTGCTCTGGGCGTTCCCGGTTTTCCTGCTGGCGATTTCCCTGTCGATCGTGCTGATCGCGCAGAGCATCCAGATCGGTCCGTTCGAAATCCGCTCCGGCAGCCTGTGGCTGCCGATCTTCATCATCGGCATCGTCTATGTGCCCTATGTGGCACGGCCGATCCGTGGCCATGTCCTGACCTTGATGCAGGCCGAATTCGTCACCGCGGCGATCGGGCTTGGCGCGTCGCCCTGGCGCATCCTGCTGCGCGACATCATGCCAAATGTGGTGACGCGCATCATCGTTTTCGTGCCGTTGATCCTGGCACTCAACATGATGACCGAATCCTCGCTGTCGTTTCTGTCGATCGGCGTGCAACCGCCGGACGCCAGCTGGGGCACGATCATCCAGGACGGTCAGGGCCTGCTCTATTCCAGGCCGATCGTGGCGCTGGCGCCCGGGCTTGCCATTGTCATCACTGTGCTGGCTCTCAACATTCTCGGCGACGGCGTGCGCGATGCGCTCGATCCGAAATCCTCGCCGAGGGGCATCTAGTGCTTGCCGCCATGAGTTTTCGGCTCGGCCAGATGGTGCTGGTCATGTTCGGCATCAGCGTCGTCGCTTTCCTGATCTTCTTCGCCACGCCCGGTGCCGATCCCTCGGCGCGCATTGCCGGCCGCAACGCGTCCCAGGAGACATTGGTCCAGGTCCGCCACGATTTCGGTCTCGATCGGCCATTGCCGGTGCAATACGGGCTAATGATGAATCGGCTTTTCGTCAGCCGCGACCTCACCTCCTTCGTCAATCGCGGGCAGCGCGTGATTCCTGCGGTGACAGGCGCCATTCCGGTTACGCTGTCGCTGGTCGGCGGCGCGGCGGTGCTGTGGGTGCTCGGCGGACTGATCGTCGGGGTGATCGCCGGCGCGACGCGCGGCACATTCATCGACCGGGCGCTGATGATCCTGAGCCTGATTGGAGTGTCCGTTCCGGTCTTCTGGCTCGGCGAGGTCGCCAATCTGCTGACACAGAGCCGCTGGCATGACACTTGGCTGTTTTCTTGGGTTCCTCCGCTCGGCTACATCCCCCTGACACAGGACCCCTGGGGCTGGTTCAAGGCGCTCGTCATTCCGTGGTTCGCGCTGGCGACGCTTTATGTCGGCCTTTACGGACGGGTGCTGAGGGCAAGTCTGATCGAGATGATGCAGGAGGATTTTATCCGCACCGCGCGGGCCAAGGGGATCGGCGAGCGGCGGGTTTTGCTGCATCACGGCCTCAGGACGTCACTGGTGGCATTCGTCACCATGTTCGGTCTCGATTTCGGTGCCTTGGTCGGCGGCGGCGCGCTGTTGACCGAAGTGGTCTTCGGGCTGCAGGGCGTCGGGAAATTGACCTATGAGGCACTGCAGACCCTCGACCTGCCGATGATCCTTGCCACGGTGATCTACGCCTCGTTTTTCGTGGTGATGGCAAACTTCGTCGTCGACGTCGTCTTCGTCTTTATCGACCCGAGGGCTCGCGATGTCCGTTAACGCTCCCCTTCTCGTCGTCGAGGGTCTCACCGTATCCTTGCGCAGCGACGCGGGGCTGGTGCGGGCTGTGGCAGGCGTCTCGTTTGCCGTCGAGCAGCGGGAGATCGTCGGTGTCGTCGGTGAGTCCGGTTCCGGCAAAAGCCAGACCTTGCTGGCCATCATGGGGCTGATCGACAGCCCCAATGCCGTCGTCTCCGGTTCAATCCGCTTCATGGGGCAGGAGCTCGTCGGGCTCAACCGGCGTGCGCTCGATGCCATTCGCGGCCGCCAGGTCGCGATGATCTTCCAGGATCCGATGTCGGCGCTCACCCCGGTGCATACGATCGGCAACCAGATCGGCGAGCAGGTGCGTGCGCATGAGAAAGTGTCGGCGCGGGCGGCGCGGGCGAGGGCGGTGCAGTTGCTGGATGCGGTCGGCATTGCCAATCCTGATCGGGTCGTCGACGGCTATCCGCACCAGCTCTCCGGCGGCATGCGCCAGCGTGCGGTGATTGCGATGGCGCTCTCGTGCAACCCGGCGCTGCTTGTCGCGGATGAACCGACCACGGCCCTGGACGTGACCGTGCAGGCGCAGATCCTCGAACTGATCGGACGGCTGCGCGATCAGTTCGGCTCGGCGGTGATCCTGGTCACACACGATCTTGGCGTCGTCGCCCAGGTCGCGGATCGGGTCTTGGTCATGTATGGCGGACGCTTCGTCGAGGAGGGCCGCAAGAGCAGCGTGTTCCGAACGCCGCTGCATCCCTACACATGGGGACTGTTCGGCTCGATCCCGCCGATGGATGGTGAGCGTCCGGTACGCCTCGCCGCGATTCCGGGAGCTCCGCCTTCCCTCTCCGACCTGCCGAAAGGCTGCGCCTTCGGTCCGCGCTGTGCCTTTCGCCACGATGCCTGCCTGGTCCAGCTCCCGACAATGGGTGGCGACGGCCATCGCGCCGCCTGCGTATTACCGGAAGCCAGACGCAAGCAATTCAACATCCACAAGGCTGTCGGCGTGGAAATGCAACGATGAGTGCTGCGCCACGCGAGCGCCCGCTACTTCGCGCCGGAGATCTTTCGAAGCATTATCACGTCGGCCGCTCGATTTTCCCGGCGCAGCGCCGGACGGTCCAGGCGGTCGACACGGTATCGCTCGACATCTGGCCCGGGGAAACGCTTGGCATCGTCGGGGAGTCAGGTTGCGGTAAATCCACTCTTGGCCGATGCCTGGTGCGTCTGACCGATATCACCTCCGGTTCTCTGGAGTTCGAGGGCCGCGACATTACCGACGCGTCCCAGCGTCAGCTCCGTCCGTTGCGGCGACAGATGCAGATGGTCTTTCAGGATCCGAGCGCCTCGCTCAATCCACGTCGGCGGGTGGGCGATCTGCTGGCCGATCCGTTCCGCATCCATGAGCGCATCTCGGCATCGGAAATGACGGACCGCGTCGCCGAGCTTCTGCGCCGGGTCGAATTGTCCCCCGAGCACGCGTCGCGCTATCCCCACGAATTCTCGGGCGGCCAGCGGCAGCGGATCGGCATTGCTCGCGCGCTGGCGCTCAGGCCAAGGCTGATCGTGGCCGACGAGCCGGTCTCGGCGCTCGACGTTTCGATCCAGGCCCAGATCGT
Organism: Mesorhizobium sp. L48C026A00; assembly: GCF_000502375.1. Lineage (NCBI taxonomy): Bacteria > Pseudomonadati > Pseudomonadota > Alphaproteobacteria > Hyphomicrobiales > Phyllobacteriaceae > Mesorhizobium > Mesorhizobium sp. L48C026A00. The sequence goes on from NZ_AYWU01000013.1 coordinate 223,943, forward strand.
CAATCTGCTGGCCGATCTGCGCGAGGAGTTCAACCTGACCTATGTATTCATCGCCCATGATCTATCCGTGGTGCGCCAGATTTCGACGCGCGTGGCCGTCATGTATCTGGGATCGGTCGTGGAGAGCGGGCCGACCGATCTGGTCTTTGCGGCGCCCAGGCACCACTACACCACGGCACTCCGTTCCGCGGTGCCGATACCCAGTATCGATCGGGCACGACGCGAGCGGCTTGTCCTGAAGGGTGACTTGCCGAGCCCGATGAACCCACCCTCCGGCTGCCGGTTTCACACCCGCTGCCCGGCTGCCACTTCCATGTGCCGCAACGAACGTCCGCTGCTGCAGAGCACGGGCGACGGTCGCCTGGTTGCTTGCCATCATCCGGGCGGCGGGTAAGGCGCGGTTGCGTGTGGCGGCGAAGTCGAAGCACAACGGTCTAGATTGCTCCCTCAAGCGGGCGCGGCTGTGCCGAGAGCTGCGGCCAGGACATCAGCGAGGCCACGGCCGGCGCTGCCGTCCTCGTCGAGGCGCGGATTGTAGATGGTGACCTCGATCCCGACCGCCTTGCCGCTCGCCAGGATGATGCGGAGCGCCGCCGACAGTTCGTCCCAAGACAGCCCGCCCGGTATGCGGAAATCGACCGCCGGCATGATCGCATCGTCGAGACAATCGGCGTCGAGATGGATGAAGATGCCGTCGAGTTCCGCCCGCGTCAGGTGGCCAACGGCGGCCCGGGCGGCGGCTTCGACGCCCAAGCGGCGGATGGCGTGCAGATCGTAGGCCATGAACTCGGCTGGCAAAGGCTGGCTGCCGAATTCGGCCTGGTCCTCGTGGTCGCGAAATGCGAAGGCGACGACGTCCCCGGAGCGCACCAACGGGCGGCGGCCCTCCAGGTCGGTCAGCAGCGCCGGCCCGTAGCCGGTGACGAAGGCCAGCTCCATCGACGCGCCTTCGCTGTTGGGCTCCGCTTCCGGCTGGAAGAAATCGGCGTGGCCGTCGATGAAGAACAGGCCGTAGCGGCCGCGCCGGCGCAGCGCGAGCATCGGACCCAGCAGGATCGTACAGTCGCCGCCCAGCACCACCGGGAATTCGCGGGCGTGCAGCACCTCCTCCACGGCGTCGGCGAGCTTGGGTGACCACGCCGCGATCGCCTTGGCATTTCAGCGTCAGGGTGGCAGGGTCGGGCTTCGGGTCTTTCGGCGGGACGGCCAGCCGCCCGGCGCGGCGCGCATGGATGCGTTCGGCGAGGCCCAGTTCCAGCAGCCGACCGGGCAAGGCTTCAACGCCGTCGGTCGCCAGACCCAGCGAGGACGGCGCTTCAAGGATGGCATAGGGGCGGGTCGGCATCAGGTGCTCCCAGGTATCGCGAGTGAGAACCGGCGCAACGCCAGCGGTTTCCGCTACTGAGCGCTGCTGCCGGTTTGACGGCCCCATAAGCGACGCTTTTGCAGCCAAAAAATCGCCTCGCAGCCGGCGTAACCCAGTACGTGGGCGAAAGCGAGGAGATTTCAAGCCGCCGCCCAACTTCCCTGTTGAAGGCAGGATCGCAAGTTTTCCGACCGGTGGGAGACCGTTTTTGAGCGCATTCAGAGAGGACGATGCGCGGCCAAAACGGGGCGCTCTTCTCAAAGGCCCTCATCCCAATAGGGTGCGCGTCCTATGCATCGAGCAAGGTGGTCGACGAAGGCACGGACCTTCATCGACATGAGCCTGTTGCTGGGATAGACGGCATAAATCGTGCTGGCTGGATGCTCCCAGGCATCCAGCACGCGGCGCAGCGCGCCGGTACGCAGCGGCTCCGCCACCGCCCATGTGGGCAATAGGGCGATGCCGATGCCGTCGAGTGCGGCAACGCGCAGCATCTCCGCATTGTTGCTGCGAAAGCTGCCGCCCACGGTCACCCGCACCTCGCCAATTTTGCCGGTAAGGCGCCATTCATCGCCCCAAGGCAAAAGGCTGGTGCAGAGGCAGTTGTGCTTGGCGAGGTCGCCCGGCTCGCGCGGCGCTTCATGCTTGGTGAGATAGGCGGGCGCAGCACAGGCAACGAGCCGGGATGGCGCGAGCTTGCGCACGACAAGCGGCGAATCCTCGAGCGCGCCGATACGGATCGCCAGATCCAGCCCCTCATCGACCAGGCTCACATGCGTTGGGCTCAAGGCGATGTCGACGGAAAGGTCCGGATAGCGCCTCAGGAATTCCGGGACGGCCGGCGCCACATGCATCCAGCCGAAGCTGTCGGGCGCCGATATGCGAAGCGTGCCGCGCGGTTCGCGCTGCAACGCGCTCGCCTCTTGTTCCGCCGCTTCAGCTTCGGCGAGAATCCGGGCGCAGTGGCGGTAGTAGGCTGCGCCCGCTTCGGTCATCGTGAGCCGACGCGTGGTGCGGTTGAGGAGGCGAATGCCCAGGCGCTGTTCGAGCCGCTGGACATGGGCGCTGACTGCCGATTTGGAGAGTCCGAGCCGGTGAGCCGCAGCCGAGAAACTGCCGCTGTCCACGACGCGAGCGAACGCCGCGATGCCATTGAGCGGGTCCATCATCGGATTGTCCTGAAATCCGGACAGCATGTCCATACAATTCCGGCTAATCGACGGACGAGAACGGCCTATCTCCTGGTGGACGACCTGAACCACGAAGGAGATCGACGATGGATGCCAAAGCTACAGCGGCTGAAGCGTTCGTGCGCGAGCCGGCGGCCGGCTCGACGCTCAACGTTTTGGGCATCGCCCATATCTACAAGGCCACCGGCGCCGAGACCGCCGGGTCCTTCTCGCTCTGGGAGTCCGTGGTTCCGCCGGGCGCGGGAGTGCCACCGCACATCCATGCCCGAGAGGATGAAGGCTTTTATGTGCTGAGCGGCGAACTCGTCATCGAATTCGAGGGCCAATCCGCGCCCCATCGCGTTGCGCCCGGCGGCTTCTTCTTCGGCGCACGCGGCCGGCGCCATGCCATCCGCAATGTCGGCGACAAGCCAGCTCGCGTGCTCGTCTTCTGCGCACCGAGTTGCGGCCTTGATCAGATGTTCGCGGAATTGGACGCCGCGACTGCCGCCGGCACGCCGGAGATGGCAAAGGTCGTGGCCATCACCGCCAAATACGGCGTCACCATCGAGGCGCCGGCTGATCCGCCGCACTGAGGTCGAACGATCGTCTGTCAGGCCGGAAACAGAAATGCGGCGGCGGGATCGAAATAAATCTGTCTGCTCGAGGCGATGCCCTCCTGTGCTCGCGCCATGTCGGATGTCGGCCTGACGTCGATCTCCTGGCCGGCGGCGGTGCGTGCGATGACGCGCCGCCGCTCGCCGAAGAAGGCGGTGTCGATGAATTCGACCGCAAGCCCGGCCGTGGCCGCGCCGGGTCTCAGCCGAAACGCTTCCGGCCGCACCATCAGCCGGGTCTTCTGGCCTTGGCTGAACTCCCGATCGTTCCTGACGCCGGAGACGACCGAGCCATCGGCGAGGCGGATCGTGGCGGCGCCGTCGACGGTTTCAAGATGCTCGGCCGGCAGGAAATTGGAATTTCCGATGAAGCTGGCGACGAATTCGCTCGCAGGTCTCAGATAGAGGTCCTCACCGCTGCCGATCTGCTCGATGCGCCCGTCACGAAACAGGGCGATGCGATCCGAAAGATGCAGCGCCTCGTCCTGATCGTGGGTGACGTAAAGGATCGTTACGCCGGTTTCGCGATGGATGCGCCGTATCTCGGCCTGGATTTCCTCGCGCAGCTTCTTGTCGAGCGCCGAAAGCGGCTCGTCCATCAAAAGGATCGGCGGATCGTAGGCCAGCGCCCTGGCAAGCGCCACGCGCTGCTGCTGTCCGCCGGAAAGCGCGCCAGGATATCGGCCGCCGAAACTCTCGAGCCGTACCAGCGACAGCATCTCGGCGACTTTTCGGTTCACCTCTGCGTCCGGACGGCGGCGCACGCGCAACGGAAAGGCAACGTTCTCGGCGACGGTGAGATGCTGGAACAGCGTGTAGCGCTGGAACACCATGCCGATATTGCGCTTGTGCGACGGCACCGACAGCAGCGACCTGCCTTCGAGAAGAACGTCGCCGGATGTCGGGTGCTGAAAGCCGGCGATCGCATAAAGTGTCGTCGATTTGCCAGAACCGGAAGGGCCGAGAAAGGTCAGGAACTCGCCCTTGGGTATGTCGATGGTGACATCGTGTACGGCGACGAAGCTGCCGAACGCCTTGCGCAGGTCGCGAATGGAGAGGAACGGTTCGGTCATTTCGACAATTTCCGCCGAATGAGTGCGGTTACGATCATCAGGCTCAGCGTCAGAAGAACGAGAAGGCTGGAGGCCGCAGCGATGACCGGGCTGAGATCCTGGCGCAGGCTGCCCCAGATCTTGACCGGCAAGGTCTGCAAGGTGGGGCTTGCCATGAAGATTGCGACCACCACCTCGTCCCATGAGGCGAGGAAGGCAAAGATCGCCGCCGAAAAAATCCCGATCTTGATCGCCGGCAAGGTGACCCGGAGTTTTGCCTCGAAGGGGCTCGCGCCGCAGACGATCGCCGCATCCTCGATGGATTTGTCGAAACCTTCGAGTGCCGCAGTGATCGGAATGATGGCGAAGGGCAGTGCCAGGACCGTATGGGCGATGACGAAGCCTACCGTGGTGCCGCCGAGCCCGATCCGCAGGAAGAATGCATAGATGGCGATGGCGAAGACGACAACCGGCAGCACCATTGGCGTCAGCAGCAGGCCGCGAAGCGTATTGCGCCCGCGAAACTGTCCCCTGACCAGCGCGAAAGAAGCCAGCAGCCCGATGACGACGGCAAGAATCGCGGCCATGGTGGCAATGCGCGCGCTGGTCAGCGCCGCTTCGAGCCAGGCCGGATCGGCGAAGAGCTCCTCATACCATTTCAACGTCCAGCTTGGTGGCGGAAAAGCCAGCCACCGCGACGACCCGAACGACAAAAGCACGATGAAAACCACCGGCAGCAGCAGAAACGCGGCAACCAGGCCGGTGAAACCCAGAAGTGCTGCGCGCAGCCAGCCCAGCCGGTCGTAGTCGAGCAGCATCTCAGATGCCTCCTGTCATGCGCTTGGCGCCGACGAGGCGCAGCTGCAGCGCGTAGAGCGCCATGGTCACCAAAAGTAGGATGAAAGCCGCCGCGCTTCCGAGCCCCCAGTTGAGCAAGGACTGGATCATCTGGGCAATCATTGCGGCGAGCATCATGTTGGAGGTGCCGCCGAGCAGCGTCGGTGTCACGAAATAGCCGAGCGACATGACGAAAACCATCAGGCCGCCTGCAGCGATTCCGGGAAGCGATAAGGGCAGCAGAATGCGGCGGAAGGCGTCGAAGGGGCTCGCACCGCACAGAGCGGCGGCGCGCAGCGTCATCGGATCGATGGCGCGCAGCGTTCCGACCAGTGGCAGTATCATGAAGGGCAGCATGATGTAGACCATGCCGATGGTGACGCCGGTCAGGTTGTTGATCAGCGGCAGCGGCTCGCTGATCAGGCCGATATCCATCAGCGTCCGATTGATGACGCCGGTGCGTTGGAGCAGCACCATCCAGGCATAGGTGCGGGTGAGCAGATTGGTCCACATCGACAGGATGATGATGCCGAAGACGATCGAGCCGAGGGCAGGCGGCATGATCGCCAGCATCCAGGCGACTGGAAACGCCACGATCACGGTTACGGCGGNCGAAGACGATCGAGCCGAGGGCAGGCGGCATGATCGCCAGCATCCAGGCGACTGGAAACGCCACGATCACGGTTACGGCGGTGACGACGGTGGCGACCAGAAAGGTGTTGAAGAAGACCCGCGCATAGGTGCCGTCGCCAAACAGGGTGGCGTAGTTCTGCAGGCCCGGCACGGGTTCGGTCAAGCTGCGCAACAGCAGCGCAACAACCGGCACCACGAAGAACAGGGTGATGAGGGTCAGCGCCGGCAAGGCGCCGCCGATACCGTCGGGCCTTCGGAGGATTGGCTGTCGATGAAGCAAATTGCCCGACATGGCGATAATCCCGGCAGCTCAGGCGGGACGCCTAGCGACGCCCCGCCGGTTCATGGGTGAGGTCGGCGGCTATTTGGCCTGCCAGGCGTACCAGCGCTCGGCGATCTTATCGCGGTTTTCAGCCCAGTAGTTCATGTCGAGGTTGATCTGCCCGTCGACATAGGCGTCCGGCAGCGACTTGACGACATCGGCCGGCATTTCGGCCTTGGCTGCCGTGTTGATGGGTGCGTAGCCGCTTGCTTCAGCAAACATGGCCTGGCTTTTCGGGCTTGTCGCAGCGGCCAGGAATTTCATGGCGCTCGCCTTGTTCTTCGAACCCTTGGGAATGACGAGCACGTCGGCGGCGGTCATGTTCTGGTTCCAGGATACGCCGACATCGGCGCCGTCCTGCTCGAGGGCGAAGACCCGTCCGTTCCAGAGCTGCCCGAAGGCTGCCTCACCGGAGGCGATCAGCTGCTGCGACTGCGCGCCGCTGTCCCACCAGACGATTTCCGATTTGATCGTGTCGAGTTTCTTGAACGCCCGGTCGAGGTCGAGCGGATAGAGCTTGTCTGCCGGCACGCCGTCGGCCAACAGCGCAATCTCGATGACGCCCGGCGCCGACCATTTGTAGAAAGTGCGTTTGCCGGGAAATTTCGTCAGGTCGAACATGTCGGCCCAGCCGGTTGGCTCGGCCGACACCGCCCCTTTGTTCCAGGCAAGAACGAAGGAGTAGTAGAAGCTGCCGACCGCATGCTCGGTGGTGAAGCGAGGATCGAGATCGGCTTTCGGCACGACGTTGAAATCGATCGGCTCGAGCAGGCCGTCCTTGGCCGCCTTGATGGCGAAATCCATCTCGACATCGACGACATCCCAGGCGACGCTGCCGCCTTCCACCATGGCCTTCAGCTTGCCGTAGTCGGTCGGGCCGTCCTGCAGGACCTTGATGCCGGAACTGGCTTCGAACGGAGCAGCCCAGGATTTGGTCTGCGCCTCCTGGGTGGTTCCGCCCCAGCTGGTGAACACCATTTCATCGGCGTGTGCGGCGGTGGCTGCCAGGAGTGCGGCCAAAATGCCGGTCAAAATCAGTTTCATGTCATTCTCCTCTGTTGGTTGTCTGGTTCTTGTTTTTATGAATTGCGCGATTGCCTCATCGCATGACGAACGGGTCCGGGATCGGCTCGTCGGATATCCGTATCCAGACGGATTTCGGGCGCGTGTAGTCGCGGATGGCGTCGAGCCCGCCCTCGCGGCCGAACCCCGACTGACCATAGCCGCCGAACGGCACGAGCGGCGAAACGGCGCGGTATGTGTTGACCCAGACGATGCCGGCATGGATGTCGCGCGCCATGCGGTGCGCCTTGGCGAGATTGGTGGTGAACACGCCCGAAGCGAGGCCGAACGGCGTATCGTTGGCAAGCGCCAGGGCTTCGGCTTCCGTGTCGAAGATGAGAACGCTGAGCACCGGACCGAACAATTCCTCGCGCACGCAGGGCAGCGCTGAATCCTCGGCATCGATGATGGTCGGTGCGTAGTAGAAGCCGTGCGGATGATTGTCGGGCCTTTTTCCGCCGGTGACCAACGTCCCGCCATTGGCGAGGCTCTCGGCAACGATCTTCTCGATCCATTCCCGCTGACGTGGCGTTGCCAGCGGTCCCATTTCGGTGGCTGGATCCTGCGGATCACCAATTTTGATGGCCTCGGCCTTGTGCTTCAGCCTGTCCAGGAACTCGGCCTTTATCGAACGCTCGACAAGCAGCCGGGAGCCGGCGACGCAGCTTTGTCCAGACGCTGCGAAAATCCCGGCCACCACCGCGTTGGCCGCGCTGTCCAAGTCGGCGTCGGCGAAAACGACAACTGGACTTTTCCCGCCCAGCTCCAGCGTCGTATAGGCGAGATTTTCCGCCGTGTTGCGGACGATAGCGCGAGCGGTCGAAGGTCCGCCGGTGAAGGCGACGCGTGAAACCAGCGGATGACTTGTCAGGCGCCGGCCGCAATCGTGTCCGAACCCGGTCAGTATGTTGACGCTTCCGGCGGGAAATCCGGCCTCATGAACGAGTTCGGCGAAGGCCAGCAGCGGCGCTGGACCATCCTCCGAGGCTTTCAGGACGACCGTGCAGCCGGCGGCCAGCGCCGGGCCGAGCTTGACGGCCGAAAGGAAGAGCTGTGAATTCCACGGCACGACGGCAGCGACGACGCCGATTGGCTCGCGCCGGATGGTGACGTCCATATCGGCCTTGTCGATCGGCACATGCGAGCCTTCATGCTTGTCGGCAAGCCCGCCATAGTAGCGATAATAGTCGCCGACATAGGCGATCTGGGCGCGGGTCTCGCGGATGATCTTGCCGGTGTCGCGCGTTTCCAGTTCGGCCAGGCGGCCGGCATTGGCGACGACCAGGTCGCCGAGGCGCACCAGCAGCTTGCCGCGCGCCGTCGCCGTCAGCGAGGCCCACGCGGCCGAGTGCAGCGTCCGGTGCGCCGCCTCGACGGCGCGGTCGACATCGGCCTCGGTTGCGGCGGGCATCGTCGCCCAGGGCGCTCCGGTTGATGGATCGATGCTTTCGAAGGTGGCTGTCGGCGTATCGAACGCCCCATCTATGAAGTTGCTGAAGGCCACAAGGGTCATTGCGGCCTCCCATGCCCGAAGGCCGGCATCACCTTGTCGACGAACAGCTGCAGCGACTTCTTCTTGCGCTCGTGCGGCAGACCGCTGTCGATCCAGATCGAGTACTGGTCATAGCCGAGGGCCTCATATGCCTTAAGCCGGGTGATCACCTCTTCGGCTTCGCCGATGACCAGGTTCTGTCGGATTTTGTCCGGCGCATATTGCGGCATGGCTGCGATCTCGTCGTCGGAGAGCGCTTCCAATATGCCTTGGCGAACCGGCTTCTTGTTCTGGAACCACGCGCCGAACTGGCAGTAGAACAGCGACAGGTCCCTCGTCAGTTGCTCCGCATCGGCGGCGTCTTCGGCAACGAATGTGTGCATCAGCAGCATGATCTCGGGGCGGGCCATGTCGGGATGCGCCGCGCACGCCGCGTTGAAGCGCTCCATCAGGCTGGTTACTTCGTCGTCGCCGGAGGCGAGCGGCGTCACCTGGACCTTGCAGCCGTTGGAGACGGCGAAGTCGTGCGAGTTCGGATCGCGCGCCGCCACCCAGATCGGCGGGTGCGGCTTTTGCACCGGCTTGGGCGACGAGGTGGTCGAGGGAAACGACCAGAATTCGCCGGACATCTCGAAATCGCCTTCCCAGAGGCCCTTGATGGCCGGGATGATCTCGCGCATGCGCTGGCCCGCGCCCCAGGCGTCGAGCCCAGGGAACAGGCGTTTGTACTCGTAGCTGTAGGCGCCGCGGGCGATGCCGATGTCGAGCCGGCCGCCGGTGACGACATCGGTCATGGCTGCCTCGCCGGCGAGCTTGATCGGATGCCAGAACGGCGCGATGACGGTTCCTGTGCCGAGCCGGATGCGCTTCGTCCTGGCGCCGAGATAGGCGATGTTGATGAACGGGTTTGGCGAGATGGTGAACTCCATGCCGTGGTGTTCGCCGATCCAGGCCGTCTCGAAGCCTGCCGCCTCGGCCATCACGACCAGTTCCTCAAGCTCATCGATGAGGTTGGCATGCGGCTTTGCCGGGTCCGAGCGTTCCATATGGACGAAGAGCGAGAACTTCATATCTGTTGACCCGGACTGGAAGTGGTGATTGCTACCGGCTTGGCGAGCGGACGGATTTCACCTTCGACCTCGTTGCCGACATAGACTCCAAACGCATCCTCCCGACATTCGCGAACATAGCGGGCGAGCATCGAGCGCACGGCAGCGTCGGCGATGTTCAGTCCGGCAATCCTGTCGATGTCGACGAGCCGGACCTGGCGATCGCTGGAGTGGGGCGCGGCTACCGTGCCGCGGTAGTAGACGTGCGTTCGCGATGGGCTTGCGGCGTCGTCCCAGACCGCAAACAGGAATCCGAGATGAGCCTCGATGGCTTTCGCAGCGAGGCGTCCCCTAAGGCTTCGCGTGTCGCCGGGTGCCCCGAGCCCTCGGCCCGCCGGCAGTTCGAACAAGCCGTCGGCGGTTTCGAGGAACAGCACGCGGCCTTCATCTTCGAGGATGGCGCCGACCTCCATGTCGGGCGGCGCGGCCGCCAGTGCTTCCTGGCTGAGGCCGGGCGAGACGTAGGCGCCACGGCAATAGCCGAGGGGCTGCGATGCATTGTGGGAGAATTCGCGAACGCGGCCGATGAGGATCGAATGGTCGCCGGCGTCGACCAATTGCTCCATGTCACAGTCGAACGTCGCCACCGATCCAGCGAGCAGCGGGCTGCCGGTCGGGCCGAAGCGCCACTCGACAGCCGAGAACTTGTCCTGCGATTTCGAAGCGAAGACGCCGGACGCGGCTCGCTGTTCCTCCGAGAGCACGTTGACAGCAAAGCATTTCGAGGTCGAAAACACCGGATGACCCAGCGCTTTCTTGGCGATGCAGACCAGCACAAGCGGCGGATCGAGCGAAACGGATGTAAACGAATTGGCGGTGAAGCCTCGAGGCTCTCCTTCCGGCCCGATCGCGGTGACGATTGTAACGCCGGTCAGGAAGGAACCGAGCGCCCGCCTGAATTCGCCCGCGTCGAAGGCTGTGTCCATTGCCGGTCGCGCCGATGTGCTTGCGCCGTCGTTGCTCTCGAGAAAATCGACAATGCGCCGTGTGACCACGTCAGGCGAGGCTACGGCCATCATATGTCGTTCGCCCTCCAGAACGACGCAGCGACCGCGCGGCGCGAGGCGTGCCATCGCCGCCGACATCGCAGGCGAGGAATTCCTGTCCTGCGAGCCGGTCATGAACAGGGCCGGCATTGCGAGACCGGAAAGACGATCGCCATGCGCCGCATCGGCATGGGCGAAAAGTCGATAGGTGCGCGCATAGCCCTCGGAGCTGACGCTTTGCAGTGCCACGCGCGTCATCCTTGCCGCCTCGGCCAGGCTGTCGGGTACCGGGTTGCCGAACCAGCGCGCGATCGTTGCGTCCGTCCCCGACGGGTTTTCCGCGCCATTCAGTTCGGCGGCGCGCTCGCGCACTGCCTGCGCAAGCTCCGCCGGGCGGCGAAAAACCGCATTGAGCGAGACGAGGCTACGAACCCGTTCGGGTGCATTGAGAGCGATTTCCTGCCCGACCAGCGCCCCCATTGAATGGCCAACGATCGAGACGGCATCCAGGCCAAGGTGATCGAGAAGCCGAATTGCCTGTCCGGCATAATCGGCGAGGCTGGCGTCCTCGGGCGGCAAAGGCGACTGGCCGTGTCCCAGGATGTCGATTGCGATCACATCCCATCTGTTTTTCATCAGCTCGATCTGGGGTGCCCAGATCGCCGCGTTCATGCCGACACCGTGGATGAGAAGGACCGGCGCGCCGAATCCGGCACGGATGAAACCGGTGCCGTCAGGCGCCGTTCCGCGACGCCAGCCACGGTCCGTCAGCTCAGCCATGCAGGTCGCCGACCTCCTTGAGATCCTGGTAGCGGTCGCCGATGCGATGATGCGGTCGTCCGCCGATCGAGGCGCCAAGCGCCACCACCAACTCGTCCGGCGCCGGCGCGTCGCCGATCTGGAAGTGCACCGTCAGGTAGTGCGAACGTCGGCCTTCATCGTTCTTGTCCATGAGCGGGATCATGATCGGCGTGTTCGGCCCGCCGCGCAGGTTGGTGAAGGCAAGATAGGTCTTGGCGCCGACGGCACGCCGATAGTGGTTGCCGAAATGCAGCGTGTGGATGAGCGCCGAGGCATGCTCGATCTCGCCTGATGTGCCGCAGATTGCGGCCTTGCCGTAGCCTTCGATCGCTTCGCCGGATCCGGCAACTGCGAGGATTTCATGGGTCAGCATCTCCCCCAGAACCGGCGCATAGGCGCGGATCTCGGGCGAAAGGTCCTCCGTGAAACCGCGCCCGGCCCAGGGGTTGTCGAGCACCGCCGCCACGCCGATCAGGCGCAGCGGCCGGGGGGCCGCCTTGCCGCCTTCGATCAGCGTGTTCTCGACATGGGTGACGATCTTTCGAATGGCCGGCTTCATCGAATCCTCGGTGTCGGTCGGCTGAGGCATCCGGAAAAGTTCCGCTTTTGCCTAGCTGTCTTATGGTATACCATACTATTGAAGACCAAATCCCTTGTCAACGGATCGTCGAATCTGTTTCTTGCGGATGCTGGAGTATATGAATTGGCCGACGACACACTGAGGATCGAACGATCCGCCAAGACGCTGAGAACGCTGGCGCTGGAGCGCATGCGCGACGCGATCATGGGGTTTCACTTCCAGCCTGGCGAACGGTTGGTCGAGCGGCCGCTTTGCGACCAGCTCGGCGTCAGTCGCTCGGTGGTGCGCGAGGTCCTGCGGCAGTTGGAGACCGAGGGCCTCGTCCAGATGATACCTGGCCATGGACCCGCGGTGGCCAGGCCGGATCTCAGCCGCACCGACGAGATTTATGAACTGCGCGCTCTGATGGAGGGCATCGCGGCGCGCGCCTGCGCGCTGACGGCGACTGAGGGCCAGATCGCCGCGCTTGAGCGCGCGTTCGATGTGCTGCTCAAGGCGTGGGCATCAGCCAATCCGATCGAGGTGATGCGGGCGACCACAAAATTCTACGAGGTGCTTTTCGATGCCGCCGACAAGCGCATCGCCTGGGAGATCGTCCAGGGTCTGAACGTCCGCATCAACCAGCTGCGTTCCATGACCATCGCTTCGGAGAATCGCCGCGATGCCGCAATTGCCGAAATGACCGACATTATGAACGCGATCAAGTCGCGCAACGGCGATGCCGCCGAAGCCGCGGCCCGGCGGCATGTGGAGCAGGCCTGGCGAATTGCGCAACAGACCCTTCGCAACGGCTGAAGCAGAAATTTCACATTGCGGAATCGTCCGTCGCCTTCGCAGAGGGCAGTGCTTTCGTCACAATTTCAGGGGCAATATTGTACGGCTTGGTCGTTCTGGGCGCTGTCATGGCGCTGCGCGAACGGCGGCTGCAATGAGAAGGGATACACGATGAGCAAAGGGGCGCCGACATCGGCGGATGATTTTCTGACCGGGCTGAAGGGGCAGCGCGTGCTGGTGACGGCGGGCGCCGGCGGCATCGGCCTGGCCATTGCAGAAACGCTGTCGCGGCTCGGCGCGCGCATCGTCGTTTGCGACGTCTCCGACGAGGCGCTGGCCGCCGCTCCGGACAGGATCGCCCTGGTCGCCGCGGTCAAGGCCGATGTCTCGCGCGACGACGACGTCAACCGGCTGTTCGAGACGGTGAAGGAAAAGCTCGGCGGCCTCGACGCGCTGATCAACAATGCCGGCATCGCCGGGCCGACCGGCGGCGTCGACGAAATCGATCCGGCGGAGTGGCGGCGCTGCATCGACATCTGCCTGACCGGCCAGTTCCTCTGCGCCAGGCGTGCCGTGCCGCTGATCAAGGCGGCGGGCGGCGGCTCGATCGTCTCGATGTCGTCCGCCGCCGGCCGCCATGGCTACGCTTTCCGCACCCCCTATTCGGCGGCCAAGTTCGGCGTCATCGGTTTCACGCAAAGCCTTGCCAAGGAACTCGGGCCGCACGGCATAAGGGTCAACGCCATCCTGCCCGGCATCATCGAGGGACCACGCATCGACAAGGTTATCGCCGACCGGGCCAGACAGCTCGGTATGTCGAACGAGGAGATGACGGAGCGCTATCTCCACAACATCTCGCTGCGCCGCATGACCAGCCCCTATGACGTCGCCGCGATGGTCGCTTTCCTGTTGTCCGATGCGGCGATCAACATCTCCGGCCAGTCGCTCGGCGTCGACGGTAATGTCGAAACCCTTTGAGGAGCCCGACCATGATGAAAGTAGCGATTGTCGGCAGCGGGTTCATCGGGCGGGCCTGGGCGATCAGTTTTGCCCGCGCCGGCCACGATGTGCGGATGTGGGACCAGTCGCCGGCCGCGACCGAAGGTGCGCACGATTACATCGCCGGCGTGCTCGGCGACCTCGCTGCGAATGATCTGCTGCGGGGGCAGGCAATCGACGTCGTGCTTGGTCGCATTGCCGTCGTTGCGGAACTCGAAGAAGCGCTGGCCGATGCGGTCCATATCCAGGAGAACACGCCCGAAAACCTCGACGTGAAGCGCGAGGTGTTCTCGCAGATCGATGCAATGGCCGGTCCGCAAGCGGTGATCGCCAGTTCCACCTCAGCGTTGCTGCCGTCGAAATTCACCGACCATCTGCAAGGGCGGCACCGCTGCCTGGTCGTGCATCCGATCAATCCGCCCTACCTCATCCCGGCCGCGGAAGTCGTGCCGGCGCCATGGACGTCTTCCGAAACGGTCGAAAGGACCCGCGCCTTCCTCGTCGAGGCGGGCCACGCGCCGCTGGTGATGAAGCACGAGCTCGACGGCTTCATCATGAACCGCCTGCAGGGCGCGCTGCTGGAGGAGGCTTTTCGACTTGTCGCCGACGGCTATGCCAGCGTCGAGGATGTCGATATCGGCATTCGCGACGGGCTGGCGCTGCGGTGGTCGTTCATGGGTCCGTTCGAAACGATCGACCTTAATGCGCCGGGCGGTGTACGCGACTATATCGAGCGCTATCAATCGATCTATGCCAACATTTTTCCGCAGATGCTGCGCCGCGTCGACTGGGCCGGCGAAGTCATCGAGACGGTGGAGGACGACCGCCGCAAGCGGCTGCCGCGGGAAGAACTCGGCGAACGGCAGGTTTGGCGCGACCGCCGGCTGATGGCGCTGGCCGCGCACAAGAAAAAATCGGATCAGGAGTTTGGAAGATGACGGAAACAAGCCGCAAGCCCGGTGCTACGCAGACCAGGGGCAAAATTATCATCACCTGTGCGGTGACAGGGGCGATCCATACACCGACCATGTCGCCCTATCTGCCGATCACGCCGGACCAGATCGCGTCCGAGGCGATCGCGGCGGCGGAGGCAGGTGCGGCGATCCTGCACCTGCATGCCCGCGACCCCGAGACCGGCAAGCCCGACCAGACGCCGGCGGCCTTCGGCCGCTTCCTGCCGCGCATCAAGCAGGCCACCAATGCCGCCATCAACATCACCACCGGCGGCAGTCCCTACATGAAGGTCGAGGAACGCGTGCGCCCGGCCGCCGAGTTCAAGCCAGAGGTCGCCTCGCTCAACATGGGCTCGATCAATTTCGGGCTCTATCACCTCGTCGACAAATACGAAACTTTCAAGTTCGACTGGGAAAAGCCGCATCTGGAAGCGACGCGTGACCTGGTCTTCCGCAACTCGTTCAAGGACATCGAATACATCCTTGCGACCTGCTACGACAACGGCACGCGCTTCGAGTTCGAGTGCTACGACATCGCCCATCTTTACAATCTCTCGCACTTCGCCGATCGCGGGCTGGTCAAGCCGCCGTTCTTCGTGCAGTCGGTGTTCGGTCTGCTTGGCGGCATCGGCACCCATCCCGAAGATGTCGCCCATATGAAGCGCACCGCCGACCGGCTGTTCGGCGACCAGTTCCGCTGGTCGGTGCTCGGTGCCGGCGCCAGCCAGTTGCGCATCGCCGCGCAGTCGGCAGCCCTTGGCGGCAACATCCGCGTCGGGCTCGAAGACAGTCTGTGGGCCGGCAAGGGCAAGCTTGCCAAATCGAACACCGAGCAGGTGGTGCTTGCCCGCAAGATCATCGAGGGGCTCGGCATGGAAGTGGCGACGCCCGACGAGGCGCGCGAGATCCTGTCACTGAAGGGCGGCGACAAGGTCGCGTTCTGAGGCGGCTCGCCTATCGCCGCACGGTGCCAACAGAGGAGGACGGCATGAAGATCGAAGTCGTGGTGGTCGTTACCGCGCCTCCCCGGCGATGGCGTCCTGCGCGGCAGCCTGTTCGCGATAACCGGCCTTGGCATCAAGGGCGTGGCGGAACCACGCTTCGCCGGATGACGGCAGCTGCAAAAGAGGATAGAGGCGAATAAGGAAAACGAGCGCGCGCTCGATTTCAGATATGGACCCGATGCTTTTCGGCGACCTCGTCCATCGATGGTGGCCACCTCGTTTCATCGCTGGGAGTTTGTCCATGAATTTCGACATTCCCGCCCGCACCGAAGATTACCGCGTCCGCATTGCCGACTTCGTCGAGCGTGAGATCCTGCCGCTCGAGGCCGACAAGACGTCCTATGACGCACATGGAAATATCGCCTTGCCGCTGCTGGAGACGCTTCGCGCCAAGGCGCGTATGGCGGGCCTGTGGTGCCTGCAGCTCAAGCCCGAAACCGGCGGCGCCGGTCTCGGCAAGATGGATATTGCGGTTTGCTACGAGGAGATGAACCGGTCGATCTTCGGACCCGTGGTGTTCAATTCGGCAGCGCCCGATGATGGCAACATGATGGTGCTCGAGGCGCTCGGCACGCCGGCGCAGAAGGAAAAATGGCTGCAGCCGATCATCGAGGGCAAGGTGCGCTCGGCCTTTGCCATGACCGAACCGCATCCCGGCGGCGGCTCGGACCCTTCGATGATCATGACGCGTGCTGAACGGCGCGGCGACAAATATGTGGTGACCGGCCGCAAATGGTTCATCACCGGCGCCGAGGAGGCCAGCCATTTCATTCTGATCGCGCGAACCTCGGACGATCCGCGCCATGGTCTGTCGGCTCTGATGTTCCACAAGGACCAGCCGGGCTGGCGCATCATGCGCCGCATCGAGATCATGGGCCCGGAGGAGCATGGCGGGCATTGCGAGCTCGAATTCGATGGGCTCGAAATCCCTGTCGAGGACATGCTGGTTGGTGAGGGCAGGGGCATGAAGGTGACGCAGGTGCGGCTCGGCCCAGCGCGGCTTACCCACTGCATGCGCTGGCTTGGATTGTCCAAGCGTTGCGTCGAGATCGCGCGCGCCTACGCTGCCGTGCGCTATGGTTTCGGCCAGCGCCTCGCCGACCGCGAAAGCGTCCAGCTGAAGCTCGGCGAACTCGCCATGCGCATCGAGATCGGCCGCATCCTGGTGATGAAGGCTGCGTGGGAGCTGGACCGCGGCGGCTTTGCCCGCAAGGAAGTATCGATGGCCAAGGTCCAGGTCGCCAATGTGCTGCATGACGCGGCCGATGTGGCGATCCAGATCAATGGCGCGCGAGGCTATTCGAAGGACACGGTGCTGGAATGGATCTACCGCTATGCGCGCCAGGCGCGGTTGGTCGACGGCGCCGATGAGGTCCACAAGATGGTGCTGAACCGTTTCCTCAACGACGAGGAGAGGGGCTTCTGGCGCTGGACCTTCGAAGGCGAGGCATAGCGGACGCGGGGTGGCATCTCAGGAGGAAAAGATGCCGTTGAATGCGGATTTCGATCCTGCTGCATTGAAGGGCTTTCTCGCGAACCGCTTCGGCGATGCCGCAATGACGCTCGAGCGGATCGGCGGCGGGCAGTCCAACCCCACCTACTTCGTCGACTATGGTGCGCATCGCATGGTGCTGCGCAAGAAACCGGCCGGGCCGATCCTGCGCGGGGCGCATGCCGTCGACCGCGAGTTCCGCGTGCTTGAAGCGCTCGGAGCGACCAACGTGCCGGTGCCGCGGCCGGTGCTCTATAACGCCGGCGCCGAGCCGCTCGGCACGCCGTTCTACCTGATGGAGCGGCTGGATGGTCGCGTCTTCCACGACTGTTCGCTGCCGGGCCTTTCACCCGCGGAGCGACGCGCCATCTATTTCGGCATGGCCGAAGCGATGGCCAAACTGCATGCTGTCCGTCCCGACGCGGTCGGTCTCGGCGACTACGGCCGGCCCGGCGACTATTTCGAGCGCCAGATTGGCCGCTGGACCCGGCAGCTCAGGGAATCGCCGAGTGACAGAATTCCGGCACTCGAAGCGGTCGCCGACTGGTTGCCGCAGCATCTGCCCACGGATGATGGACGCGTGTCGATCGCCCATGGCGACTTCCGCCTCGGAAATCTGCTGTTCCATCCCGGCAAGCCGGAGGTGATCGGCATTCTCGATTGGGAGCTGTCGACGGTCGGCCATCCGCTCGCCGATCTCGGCTTTTGCTCGATGACCTGGCATTCGACCCCGGACGAATATGGCGGCATCCTCGGCCTCGATCATGCCGCCCTCGGCATCCCCAGCCAGCGCGAATTCCTCGACCATTATTTCACGCATGCCGTGCCCACTGCGCCCCTGCAACGCTTCCACCTGGTTTTTTCACTGTTCCGTTTCGCTGTGATCTTCGTCGGCATCGCCGACCGGGCGCGGGCAGGCAGCGCGGCGTCGGCCGATGCCGCCAGCAAGTCGCCGCTCGCCGGTCGCTTTGCCGAACGTGCTCAAGAGATCATCCAAGGGGCAAGACCGTGGAGCGCCGCCTGAGACGAGCGCTCGCGCCCTGGTCCTTTCCCTACCAGCGGCGTCAGCAATCCGGTCCGGCAACCCAGTCCGAGAGGCTTTGCGAAAAACTTCGCGGCACGATGAGTTCGCACGCGGTCTCGCCGGTGCGCAGGAACAGCACGGGCACATGGTGCAAGGATGTCAGCACGGCGCGGCCCGGGGCGGCCGCCGGCGCGCACCAGTCGACGGCGATGCATCTGGAGAGCACTCCTGCGATGTCCGCCCCGGCCATTCTGAAACGCACGCGACCCTCGCCGAGAGAAACCGAACAGCCGAGATCCGGGTCGACGGCAAGCGGAGATGCTTGCGCGCCGTCGTCGAGAGCCAGCCACAAGCGGCGAGGCGCCACGCGGATGACGAGAAAACCTTTGTGACGGACCGTCTCTCCGACCGAGGCAGGAAGTTTCGTGCCGAGTGATGCCGAAAGGTTCGATTCGAATTGCGCCAGCGTGCCGTCCCAGCCCTCGATCTGGATGAGTGGGCAATCGACCACGGACAGGCTGAAATCCGGGCTAGCCATGCAGTCGCTCCCCCTGCGGATCGAGGAATATCGGCGAGACGACGCGGGCACGGACCGTTTCGGCTTTCATCGGATAGACGGCCACGACCTCGCTTCCTTCGCTGCCGACATCGCCGGCAAGCAAGGCCAGCCCGACATAGTGGCCGCGTTCAGGGCTGAAGGTGACGGAGGTCACGCGGCCGCGCCCGTGGCCGTAAGGCATCTCGCCCGGCAGGAACAGGATGGCACCACCGCGAAGGCGTTTCCCCTCTTCGATGCATTCCAGTCCGACCAGGCGCTGGCGGTCGGGCGCCTGGAAGGCGGGGCGCCGTCGCAGCACGTCGCCGACGAAGCCGGTACGCTTGCCCGCCATGCGGCCGAGGCCAAGATCGTCGAGCGTCGTGCGCCCATCGATTTCAGGTCCGGCGACATGGCCCTTTTCGACGCGCAGCGCGCCGAGCGCCTCGACGCCGTAAGGTTTCAAGTCGAGCGGCCTGCCAGCTTCGAGCAGGCGGCTCCAAAGCTGTTCACCGGCAGTTGCGCCAACATAGATTTCGTAGGCGCGCTCGCCGGAATAACTGAGACGCAGGATGCGGAGCGCACGGCCCTGCCATTCGCTTTCGAGCAATCCCATATGCGCAAGTGCCGCGTCGGAAACATCGAGAGCGGGAAATGCCGCAGCAAGAATTGCACGGCTTTTCGGTCCCGCAACCGACATCGCCGCCCATTCATCGCTCACCGAGGTCACGGCTACGCGCAAATCCGGCCAGGCCATATCGAGCAGGAATTCAAGCCGCGACAGCACGTCGGCGGCCTTGGCGGTCGAGGTGGTCATGAAGAACCGGTTCTCGGCCAGCCGCGTCGTGGTGCCGTCGTCGAAGACGATGCCGTCGTCGCGCAGCATGACGCCGTAGCGCGCACGGCCAACCGGCAGTTTGGCAAAGCCGTTGGCGTAGATGCGATCGAGGAAAATCGCGGCATCCGGGCCCTGGACGTCGATCTTGCCGAGAGTGGAGATGTCCATCAGGCCAGCGGTCTGGCGCACACTCCGCATTTCGGCGACATACGCTTCGTTCACGTCGAGCCCGGATTGCCTGTAGAAATAGGG
The DNA here is from genome assembly GCF_000502375.1 of Mesorhizobium sp. L48C026A00. Lineage (NCBI taxonomy): Bacteria > Pseudomonadati > Pseudomonadota > Alphaproteobacteria > Hyphomicrobiales > Phyllobacteriaceae > Mesorhizobium > Mesorhizobium sp. L48C026A00. Next base: position 243,840 of record NZ_AYWU01000013.1, read on the forward strand.
CCGCATCCAGAGCCCGACCTCCAGCATCTCGGCGCCGTTCGCCATGTGCCAGTCGTGCATCGGCGTGCGGCGGATCGGCTTGAAATGATGGCCGATGGCGCGCCCGGCAAGCGCACCGATGGCGACCGGCGTATAGGGCGGTCGAAAGGTCGTGGCGCCGGTCTCGGGGATGGTTGTGTTGCGCAGGGCCGCCATCGCGGCAAGCGCCGAAAAATTGCTGGTCTTGCCCTGGTCGGTGCCCATGCCAAGCGTGGTGTAGCGCTTCAGGTGCTCGACCGATTGATAGCCCTCGCGATGGGCGAGCTCGATATCCCCGGTCGTCACGTCCATCTGGAAATCGACGAAGGCCTTTCCACGTCCAGCGGCCAGGGCCTCGCGAAGCGGGGCCGCGGCGGTCTCGCCGAGATCGAGTTTCGACGGAGCAGGCACCGGCGCCGACTTGCCGCATGCTGCCGCGGTGCCGGCGCGATGACCGTCCTCGATGGCACTGGCGGTCGAATAAGTTCCCATCATCGAGCCGGCGCCGAACCGGTCTGCCGGAAACGCGCCCGGCACGAAGCCGCCAATGTCGTCTCGATATTGAGGTTTGACGCCAAGGTGCGAGGTGAGATGCACGGTCGGCGACCAGCCGCCGGACACGCAGACCAGGTCGCAGGCGGCCTCGGACTGGCCGTCCGGTCCGTTGAGCGTTGCACGCCTGACGGCATGGCCGCCGTTAAGGTCGACGATGCGTGTTGCGGCCCGCACCACCACGCCGAGCCGTGCGGCTTCTGCGGCAAGTGCGGCGGGCGGCGCTGCACGCAGATCGGCAACCGTCACCTCTGCGCCGCCTGCGGCATAGTCGAAGGCGGTGCGCCAAGCGCCGTCATTGCTGGTGGCGACGACTATTTTCTTGCCGGGCAGGACGGCGAAACGGTTGAGGTAGGTCCGGGCGGCCGACGCAAGCATCACGCCGGGTCGGTCGTTGTTCGAGAATACCATTGGTCGCTCGATGGCGCCGGTGGCGAAAACGATCGAGCGGGCGCGAAGCATGGTCAATGTCTGCAGCACTTCGCCGGCCAGCTGCGGATTGCTTGGGTCGCGTTGCCCGATCAGTCCGATGACATTGCCGTCATAGATGCCGAAAGCGGTTGTCCGCTTCATCAGAGTGACGGGTTCGGAGCTCTCCAGCTCGGCCTCGGCCTGTCTCAACCATGCGTCCGCTGCGCTGTCGGACGGCTCCGCCAGAAGCTGGCCGCCGAGCAGGAAATCCTGCTCGATCAGCGCCACCCGCACGCCGGCCGCTGCGGCAGCGCGCGCCGCCGACAATCCCGCTGGGCCGCCGCCGACGATTGCGACATCGGCAAAGGCATGACTGATATCGTAGCGGCCGGGATCAGGGTCGGTGCCGGCTCTACCGAGCCCGGCCGCCTTGCGGATAAAGTGCTCGTAGAACATCCAGGCGCGGCGCGTCGGACCCATGAAGGTCTTGTAGTAGAAGCCGGCCGAAAGGAACGGCGCCAGCAGGCCGTTGACGCTTTGCACGTCAAAGGCAAGCGATGGCCAGCGGTTCAGGCTTTCAGCGATTAGGCCGTCAGCGAGTTCCAGCGTCGTCGCCGGCAGGTTCGGTTCGCGCCTGCCTGCGGTTGCGAGCGTGACCAGCGCATTCGGCTCCTCGGCCCCGGCGGATAAAATGCCGCGTGGACGATGATATTTGAAGCTGCGCCCGACCAGCGTGACGCCGTTGGCGAGCAGGGCGGAGGCAAGCGTGTCGCCGCGATATCCGATCAGGCTCCGGCCGTCGAAGGTAAACTCGACCGGCCGCTCGCGGTCGATACGGCCACCCATCGACAGCCGCTTGTGGTTCGAACTCATGCCGGTGATTTCCTGGCGGGTGGTTTCCTGGCCGACAATTGCCTGGCGAGATCGACGGATGCGATGGCGTGGTTGCGCGTGTCGCGTTCGACCACCAGCCATTGGCGGCAACCGATCACGTGCTGCCAGAATTCGCGGTGCAGGCCAGCCGGATTTGCCCTGATATAAACGTAACGGTACCAGGCCTCTGGATCTGGATCGTCGTGGGCCGGACGCGTGACGGAAGCGTCGCCGCCGTAGCGGAACTCGTCATGGTCGCGCAGACCGCAGCAGGGGCATTCGATGCGCAGCATTGTCTTGCGCCTCCTATTGCAGCCAGGCTGAGGGGCCGGCGCCGGCCTCGTCGAGCGTGTGGCCGGTGCGGAAACGATCGAGCCCGTAGGCTGCGATCAACGGGTGCGGCTTGCCGGTGGCGATCGTGTGGGCGAAGCACCAGCCGGAAGCCGGCGTCGCCTTGAAGCCGCCATAGCACCAGCCGCCGTTGAGATAGAGCCCCTCGATCGGCGTCGGGCAGATGATCGGGCTGGCATCGGGCGTCATGTCCATGACGCCGCCCCAATGGCGCAGCAGGCGGACGCGGGAAATACACGGCATCAGCGCAATCGCCGCCTCCGCCACTTCGCGCACGACGCCCAGATTGCCGCGCTGGGCGTAGGAATTGTAGCCGTCGAGATTGCCGCCGAAGACCAGCCCGCCCTTGTCCGACTGGCTGACGTAGAAATGATCGGCGCCATAGGCGACGACGTGGTCTACCAACGGCTTCAGCGGCTCGGTGACGAAGGCCTGCAGGACGTGGCTTTCGATCGGCAGGTCCAGGCCGGCCTTGGCGCCGAGCACGGATGTATGACCGGCAACAGCGAGGCCGACCTTGCCGGCGCCGATCCGGCCTTTCGTCGTTTCGACGCCGACGATCCTGTCGCCGTCGCGGAGGAAGCCGGTCACCTCGCAGTTCTGGATAATGTCGACGCCATGGCCGTCGGCGGCGCGCGCATAGCCCCAGGCGACGGCGTCGTGGAAGGTTTTGGCTCCGCTGCCCGCCAGGCGCGCTGCCAGTTCTTCTGGCCAGACAGCGCGTTGCGGAAAATCGAAAATGCCGAGTAGCGCGCCATGCCTGCGGCCTATCGAACGATCGGGCCGGCCGGCGTGCGGGTAAGCACTTCGGCGCCCGCATCGGTCAGAAGCACGGTGTTGGAGACGAAGTCATCGCCGCGACCGGTGCCCATCAGCCACGACAGGATGTGGAAGCTCATCCCGGTCTCGATTTCGAGATCGGAATCGTGCCTCAAGCCGGTCACCGAATTGCCGCCGGTCCATGATGGCGGCTGGCCGGCGCCGACCAGATAGCCGCAGTGATGGCGGCGATAGTGGGAAAGACCGGCCTCGTCGGCGACGGTCTGCCAGGCGGCGTAGACGTCGCGCGCCCTGGCGCCGGGCCTGAGTGCCTCGACGACGGCATCGAACGCCCTGGCGGTCACCTCCGCCATCGCGGCGTCTTCGTCGCTGATATGGCCGATGCGAACGAGCCGGCCGAGCGGCGCGTGATAGCGCGAAATGCAGCCGGACAGTTCGACGAACACCGGCTCGCCCTTGCGGTAGATCTTGTCGCCCCAGGTCGTGTGCTCCTCGCCCAGGCGGGCGGCCGGGCGGATGAACGGGCCGAAGCCCGGAGCATGACCGCCGGCGCGGATCATTGCTGACACGCATTGGGCCGCGACCTCCTGTTCGGAGGCGCCGTCCGAGATCGCGGCGATCGCGGCGCCGGCGGCGGCGTCGGTCACTTGTGCCGCCTGACGCATCAGCGCCTGTTCCTCGGCGCTCTTCACCCGCCGCATCTTGTCGACCAGCCCGGAAACATCGCTCCATCTGGCACCGGCCTGCGTCTGCAGGGCGACGGCAAGCCCATGGCTGAGGCCGGCCGTCCAGTATTCGAGGCCGATCCGCTTACCGGACAGGCTGAGCTCCGCAAGCACCCGCGCGGCAAGGTCGGCCGCCGTTTCGCTGTCGGAATGGCCGCGGAATTCCGCTGCCGTCACCTGTTTCTCGATCGTCACCCTTTCCATCGAGCGGGTGACCAGGACAGGTTTCCCTTCGAGTGGGACGATCAGCAGGTGAGGGGCAAAATATCCCCAGTGATCGAGCCCGGTGAGGTAGAAGACGTTCTCCGGCGAAGCAAAGACCGCCGCGTCGAGCTCGCGCTCGGCCAGCGCCGTGCGGACCCTGACAAGGCGGCCGGCGATTTCGGCTTCGGAAAACGGATTACGGTCCATCAGGCGTCCTCGTGCTGGTTACCGGTTTCGTTGCCGGCATGATCTTTCGTCAGTGACCGGCTTCCAGTCCCATGCTCAGTCGATGACGATGAGTTCGCGCGCCACGTCGCAGAGGCGTTCGCCGCCGCGATCTGTGACGACGAAGGATTCCGAGATGGCGATGCCGAAATCGTCGAGCCAAACGCCGGCCATGAAATGGAAGCACATCCCGGACTGCATCTCGGTGATGTCGCCGGGACGAAGACTTGCGGTGCGTTCGCCCCAATCGGGCGGGTAGGCGAGCCCGACCGGATAGCCGACGCGGCTCTCCTTCTTTAGCCCATTCTTCCTCAGCACGGCCTGCCAGGCGGCTTCCACCTCTTCGGCGGTGCAGCCGGGGCGCGCCTTCTCGAGGCCGGCGTCGACGCCCTCGACGATCGCCTTGGCCATGTCGACGAGGGCTTGCGGCGGCTTGCCGAAATGTACGGTCCGCGTCAGCGCCGCATGATAGCGCCGCCGCACCCCGGCGATCTCCAGTATGGCGAGGCCGCTGTCCGGCAGCGGCGCGTCGGACCAGGTCAGATGCGGCGTGCTGGTGCCCTCGCCGACGGGCATCAGCGGACAGATCGCGGCATAGTCGCCGCCCGCTCCGGGCACGCCCGTGATCTGTGCGTGATAGATTTCCGCAATGACATGGTTCTCCGGTGGTCAGGCGTGCGCTCCTGGCGTCCTGCGCCCTGCCGAACCAGATCGGCCGGTCTTCCCTGAGATGGACGAGCACGCATTGCGGAACATAAAACGACCATCCGTCATAGCCGGTCAGCCAGCACATATTAGCTGGGTCCTGACAGATGATGAGGTCGAAGCCGGCCTTCTCCATGCGTGACTTCACGCCGGCCAGGCGCTGCGCATACTCCGCTTGCGTGAAAGTCCCGAAACCGCTCGCGCTCGCCACCGAAATCCCACCTGCCAGTACGCTGGTTTTTTCTTAAATTGTGCACAACTGGCAATAATGTGTGGTCTGATTACGAATTATTACCAGATTTATTTGGTTTTTATATCTTAGCTTGCACAATGTCTAGGGCAGTTGTATACGTCTTGACAGGTAGGTGTCGACCTCGAAGAAGGCCGCGCCCGGGAATATCAGTCAGTTGTTCAATGGGAGAAAAGCATGTTCAAATCATCGATATCGCGCCGGATGGTCGTGAAAGCCGCCGCCTGCCTCGCGCTTGCCGCGACATCATTCACGGCGCTGCCCGCTTATGCGGAAACCACCCTCGAACAGGCCAAGAAGGACGGCTATATCCGCGTCGGCTTTGCCAACGAGGCGCCGTTCGGTTACGCCACGCCTGACGGCAAGCTGACCGGCGAAGCGCCGGAAGTTGCCAAGGCGGTGCTCGCCAAGATGGGGATCGCGCAGGTTGACGGCGTGCTGACCGAATTCGGCTCGCTTATCCCAGGTCTCAAGGCCGGCCGCTTCGATATCATCGCCGCCGGCATGTTCATCAATCCGAAGCGCTGTGCCGAGATCAATTTCTCCGAGCCGTCCTACGGCATCGGTCAGGCGATGCTGGTGGCAAAAGGCAATCCAAAGGGCGTGAAGGACTTTTCCAGCATCAAGGAAAACCCGGATCTCAAGCTCGCCGTGATGGCCGGCGCCGTCGAGGGCGGCTATGCCAAGGACGCCGGTGTCGCCGCAGGGCAGATCGTTGCCTTGCCCGACCAGTCCAGTCTGGTCGCCGCCGTCCAGTCGGGCCGTGCCGACGCTGCCGCACTAACCGCTCTTTCGATCGCCGACATGGCCAAGAAGGCCGACGGCGTCGAATCGACCAAGCCGTTCGGCGAGGTTGCCGGCAAGTCGGTGAAAGGCCATGGCGGCTTCGGCTTCCGCAAGGAAGATACCGATCTGCAGGAGGCGTTCAACGCCGAGCTGAAGACGTTCCTCGGTTCGCCGGAGCACATCGCGCTGGTCGAGCCGCTCGGCTTCGGCAAGGACTACCTGCCCAACAAGACCACCGCGGAGCTTTGCGCGGGCAAATAGGTTCCCAACTGCTGGCGGCGCGAAAGCGCCGCCCCTTTTTTCCTGGGGGAATCCGCATGGGAATCCGTACGCTCGTTGCCATGCTGGTCGTCGCGCTTGTCGTGATCGGTGCCTTGGCAACACAGGAATCTTTCAAAGTGTTTATGCCGGGGCTGCTGCAAGGCGCGGTCCTGACGATCGAGATCGCTATCCTCGGCAGCCTGCTGGCAATCGTCATGGGCGTGCTGGCGGCGCTGGCAAGGATGTATGGCCCGGCGCCGCTCAAATGGCTGGCCACGGTCTATGTCGAGATCTTCCGCGGCACCTCGGCGCTGGTGCAATTGTTTTGGCTGTTTTTCGTGCTGCCGCAATTCGGTGTCACGCTCAACGCATTCCTGGTTGCTGTCCTGGCGCTCGGCCTGAACGTTGGTGCTTACGGATCGGAAGTCGTGCGCGGCGCGATCCAGTCCGTCGCCCGCGGACAGTGGGAGGCGTCTACCGCATTGAACATGAGCCGCCCCCAGATGCTGCGCCGGATCATCCTGCCGCAGGCTTTCGTCGCCATGATCCCGCCTTGGGGCAATCTGTTCATCGAGCTTTTGAAATCGACAGCGCTGGTCTCGCTGATCACGCTCTCGGACCTCGCCTTCAAGGCGCAGCAAATGAACCAGAACACGTTCAAGACCATTCCGATCTTCACCCTCGTCCTGCTGATGTACCTGGCAATGTCGCTGGTCGTGACCATCGGCATGCGGCTTCTCGAAAGGCGGGCTTCGCTCGGATTGGCGCGGGGGAAGGCAGCATGATCTGGGACTGGGCATTTGCTTTTGAAATCCTGCCGGTGCTCGCCAGCGCTGCCATCGTTTCCATCGAGGCGACGCTGATCGGGTTTGCGCTTGCCGCCTCGCTTGGCCTGGTGCTGGCGGTGGTCCGCATCGCCGTGCCGTGGACCGGCTGGACGATTTCGGTGCTGGTCGAACTGATCCGGTCGACCCCCTTGCTGATCCAGATATTCTTTCTCTATTTCGTCTTTCCGAAATTCGGTGTCGTGCTCGACGCCTTCACCGCCGGGGTGCTTGCCATCGGTATCCACTACGCTGCCTATTGTTCGGAGGTCTATCGCGCCGGTTTCGACAACATCCATCGCGGCCAGTGGGAAGCCTCGGTCGCACTCAATCTGTCAGCCTGGACGACGTTCCGCGACATCATCATTCCGCAGGCGATCCCGCCGATCGTTCCGGCGCTCGGCAACTATCTGGTTGCCTTGTTCAAGGAGACGCCATTGCTTTCCGCAATCGCCGTGCTGGAGCTGATGCAGACCGCCAAGATCATCGGCTCCGAAACCTTCCGCTACACTGAGCCGATGACGCTGGTCGGCCTTTTCTTCCTTGCCATGAGCCTGGTTTCTGCTGCGCTCATTCGCTCCCTCGAAGGCTTGCTCAACCGGAGGACCATGCGATGACGGAACAACCGATGGTCCGCTTCGACAATGTTTCGAAACGCTACGGCGCGCTGACCGTTCTCGACGGGCTCAATCTGGACATAGCACGCGGCGAGAAGGTCTCCATCATCGGGCCGTCCGGCTCCGGCAAGACCACGGTGCTGCGCATGCTGATGACGCTGGAGACGATCAATGACGGCGTCATCTGGGTCGAAGGCGAGCCGCTCACCCACATGGAGAGGAACGGCAAGCTTGTTCCCGCCGATCTCGCGCACATCCGCAAGATCCGCGCCAAGATCGGCATGGTGTTCCAGTCGTTCAACCTGTTCCCGCACATGACGGCGATGCAGAACTGCATCGAGGCCCCGATAACCGTGCTCGGCATGAAGCGGGCCGATGCCGAGGCGCGTGCGGCCGAGCTGCTCGACATGGTCGGCCTGTCGGAGAAGAAGGACCACTATCCCTCGCAGCTTTCCGGCGGCCAGCAGCAGCGTGTCGCCATCGCCCGCGCTTGCGCCATGCGGCCCAAGATCATGCTGTTCGACGAGGTGACCTCGGCACTCGATCCCGAACTCGTCGGCGAAGTGCTTGAAGTCATCCGAAAACTCGGCAGGGAACATGACCTCACCATGTTGATGGTCACCCACCAGATGGGATTTGCCAAGGAATTCTCCGATCGCGTCTGCTTTTTCCATGCCGGCAAGATCTGCGAGCAGGGGCCGCCAGGCGAGTTGTTCGGCGCCCCCAAGAACGAGCGGACGCGGCAGTTCCTGCACGCTGTCCTGGAGGCTGGATGACGCTTGAGACGGATGCCGCGCCCCTGGCCGCGACCGCCGCACCGCCGCGCCCGCTCTCGGCGCGGGAGCGGTTCGAGCGTATCTACCGGATATTGCGCGACCGCATCTGCCTGCTCGACTATGCGCCCGGCAGCCATCTCTCCGAGGAAGAGCTTGCCCAGGAATTCCAGATCAGCCGCACGCCGGTTCGCCGTGTCCTGGCGCGCCTCGAATCCGAGGGTCTGGTTCAATCCGTCCATGGCGTCGGCACGATCGTCACCGACGTCGACATCGAGGAATTGCAGCAGGTCTATCACTTGCGCCTGGAGCTGGCGCTCCTCGTCGGCAAGCTTTCGCCGATCCCGCGCACGGCGGACGACCTCGACCGGATAAGGGCACTCATCGCGCGCTGCGATTCCGATGTGCTCAATCCCGACCAGCGCGCTTTCCTGCGCCTCAACATGGATTTTTTCTACGAGCTCACCGCGATGACCGGCAACCAGCCGCTGCGCGAGATCAGCGAGCGCCTGTATTTTCAGGTCGCGCGCGTCGTCCTGAAGATGATGCCGCAGTTGGGCCTGGTCGAGGAGTTCACTGCGTTCCGCCGCGAAATGGAAGAGGTGCTTGCCGCCGCCGAGATCGGCGACTGGGAGTCGATCGGGCACATCAGGCGAGCCCATATCTCGATGAGCTTTCGCCGCATGATGCGTCATGCAGGCGAGGTCAACCTATCCGGCGGAACTCTGTAATTCACGTTTGACCTGGCGCACGCCCGGGTCACGACCGGTGGGCACCGCTTCGTCGGCCGGCGACCAGCTTCAGCCAGGGTGCAAAATGGAAGGCGCTCATCAGCAGGTACATCATCGCCATTTCGTTCAGCGGCGACGCATCTTGCGCCGCGCAGATCATGTCGGCATCACCGGTAACGGCCGTCAGCAGCGCCATGATTGCGAAGGTGGGCGCGGCCGCCAGCGATAGCCAGTCGGGCCGCGCCACGGGCGGCGACTTCGTCGCTTGGGAAATCGGCAGATCCGCTGCCTTCGGGCGGCATTTTCTGGTCGGGGTGGAGTGTCATCGAGACGTCATACCTTTTCGACACGGCGCGCTGGTTGTTGGTGCTGAGATAGATTAGGACCGGACATCGAAAGGTGAGAGTGACAAGTGTGACGGGATTCCGATGGACTCGCTGATCACCGCTGCGGCGCGCGCCCTTGCGACGGGTGATCCTCTTGGCGCTTTGAAGCGGGTCGCCCTGCGTGAGGATGCGCCTGCGCTTGCGCTGCGCGGCATCGCGATGGCGCAGCTCGGCGATCTCGTCCGAGCAAAGGCTCTTCTCAAAAGTGCTGCGCGCTCCTTCGGTCCGAGAGAGGCGGTGGCACGCGCGAGGTGCGTCGTCGCCGAAGCCGAGATCGCGCTCGTTTCGCGCGACCTCGGCTGGCCGGCGAAGGCACTCGACGCCGCGCGGTCGACGCTTGAAAAACACGGCGACCACGTCAATGCCGCGCATGCGCGCAATCTCGAAGCGCGGCGCCTGCTCCTGATCGGACGCCTCGATGAGGCGGAGGGCAGACTGGCTGGCTTCGACCCGACAACGCTCCCACCCGCGTCGAGGGCCGCCCACGAGCTGGTGATTGCGGGGATCGCGATACGCCGCCTCCGCACCAAGGCGGCGCGCGCTGCGCTCGGGCGGGCCGCGCACGCGGCGGGCCAGGCGGACATTCCAGCGCTGACGGCCGGGGTTGAAGGCG